>NZ_DDCG01000014.1:0-117380 GCF_002335235.1 Methylophaga sp. UBA2012
CGTCAGTCGAGTATTACATGTCGATGCGCAGCAGTTTGCCCATCCGATCGCAGAAGATGTCAGCAATCAGATTAACTCGATAATCACTGATTATCAGGTCCTTATTGCTGCCCATTCTTCATTTAGTCGCAATGTTTTACCTCGAGTAGCGGCACTCAATGATGTAGCGATGATATCCGATGTATTGGACATTCAATCTGACAATCGTTACGTGCGTGCTATCTACGCTGGTAATGTACACACCACTATACAAAGTCATGATACACGCCAAGTTCTGACAGTGCGTGGCAGCAAGTTTGCGGCGGCTGAATTAAATGGTCAGGCTGAAATAACGACTATCACAGCAGTAGCGCCTTTCACTAAAACACACTGGATCAGCGAGTCACGTATTGAGTCAGACAGACCTGCTCTGAACTCTGCCAAAGTGGTGGTATCAGGCGGACGCTCATTAGGTAGTGCAGAAAAATTTGATGCCTTACTTAATCCATTAGCTGAAAAACTCGGTGCGGCACTGGGCGCGACCAGAGCAGCGGTGGATGCAGGTTATGCACCGAATGAAATTCAGGTCGGTCAAACAGGTGTGACTGTAGCGCCTGAACTGTATTTTGCTGTCGGCGTATCTGGTGCGGTGCAACACACGGCCGGTATGAAAGACAGCCGGATTGTGGTTGCCATCAACCAGGATCCTGATGCACCGATTTTCCAAGTGGCTGACTACGGTTTGGTCGCTGACCTGTTTGATGCCGTGCCGACTTTAACCAATGCCCTTTCATAAAAAGAGATAACGATGAGTACATTTGCAAGCGAACGCGTATTAAGCGTACATCACTGGGATGACAATCTGTTTAGCTTCAAAACGACTCGTGATCCGGGCCTGCGTTTTGAAAATGGTCAATTTGTGATGATTGGCCTTGAGGTCGACAATAAGCCATTAGTCCGTGCTTACAGTATTGCCAGCCCGAATTATGATGAAAATCTGGAATTTTTCAGCATCAAAGTCCCCAACGGCCCACTCACCTCACGCCTGCAACATTTAAAAGTAGGTGATGAAGTTCTGGTCAGTAAAAAACCGACAGGCACCTTGGTGGTTCATGATCTCAAACCGGGTAAAAACCTGTATTTGTTTTCAACCGGCACCGGACTCGCACCTTTTCTCAGCGTGATTCAGGATATTGAAGCCTATGACCGCTTTGAAAAAATTATTCTGGTACATGGGGTGCGTTATCTTAGCGAGCTGGCCTATGCCGACTTTATTGAAAAAGAATTACCTGAGAATGAATTCTTTGGTGAGCTGGTCAGAGAGAAGTTGATCTATTATCCCACCGTGACACGTGAACCCTTCCGAAATGAGGGGCGACTGACGGATCTGATTACCAGTGGCAAACTGTTTGAAGATATTGGCTTACCGCCGCTTGATCCTGCCCACGACAGAGCCATGATCTGTGGTAGCCCACAAATGTTAAATGACACAGCAGCATTATTAGACGAAAGAGGATTTGTGGTTTCCCCTCGTATCGGTGTGCCTGGCGACTATGTAATTGAGCGTGCTTTTGTTGAAAAATAATGGGCTGTAAAGCGTATCATTTAACGAAAACCTCATCACCAATCTGAATTACACCGGCTTCAGCAATCACGCCATAAACGCCCAGATTCTGATCAGCCTGCTTCACAATCGTCCGAAGCATGCCAGTATCTGTGGGAATATGGCGTTGTTGTCGGGTGATCGCTCCACAACGTGGTGTTGTGCCACAACATTGCACATAAGTCTGACCAATCTGAATCGTTTTATCTAACCAAGCTTGTTCAACCAAGCCTTCCATTCCCGGTAAGGTTTCAATAACAATATTGGGACGGAAGCGTTCCACAGCCCAATCAGACTCGGGTTTAAGCTGTTTCATATAATCGAGTGTGGCCGTGGTGAGCAGATGAAAAGGCGTGACTAAGAAAAATGTGCCGGGCAAGGACACATATTCCTGAGCTTGCTCAGGCAAGTTATCCAAATCCGGCAAGGCTTCTCCCGGTTCCCGATCAAACGTGGCTTTTAATTCTTCCAGCCAGGTGTGATCGTCTTGTTTATAACGTTTGTAGAAGTCCTGTTCTTCAATGGGTTTGAGAGGCTGCAAAGTGGAATCGAAGCCCGTCAACAGGGTCAGCAACTGATTCACCTGCGGCTCATCACTGCCAATCACTGCGCCGTCAGGAAAAGTAATATCGACCTGATCGTCGGGTCCGGTCGCATCACCACGCCGGCACTTCGCACGGCAACGCAATAATTGAGGCCGAAACTTACAACTTTGAATTTCCTGTCGCTGTGTATCCTGCAATGCCCAGATACGATCACCGGTTAAACCATTTTCGCCTAAATAACCTTGTTCAAGCTGTTCTCCCGCCATCCCTTTGACCGGATACCGCCAGATTTGTTTGACTGTGCCAACCTTGAGCATAAAACCACCCTGTCTTCATCATGCAGAAACTGATGCTCAGCTTAGGGTCTATCTGAATTCATGTATATCAGGAAATTTACGTAGATAATTTTTCTGCAGGCATAAAAAAAGCCCCAACTAGTGGGGCTTTTTTGCTCTCGATTTGAGAAACTATTATCTGTTGCAGATGTACATAGTTACTTCGAAACCGAAACGCATGTCTGAATATTCTGGTTTAGTCCACATGATAATCACCTCGCTTTGTGTGTTTGTTAGTACGGTTCCTATATTACGAGCCCATAGCAAATCGCAATAGCGTATTTTTCTTTTGATCACTCAGGATTTTCCTGAGTGCAGATAAAATATCTACCTTTCATTCAAGTCGGTAAAAGCAAAGAAGCCAAGCTTAGAAATATCAGAAACCCTAAGGTGTCGGTCATTCCGGTGGTAATAATGCTGCTGCCCAGCACCGGATCCTGTTTCAGCTTCTTTAAAATCAATGGAATACTGACCCCAATTAATGCCGCTAACACCATCGTGCATGACATCGCTAGCATCATCACAAAGGCCAAGCCCAGGTTATGATACAAAATTAAGGTTAACAATCCGGTCAGACTTCCCCATATCAAACCGTTAACAGCAGCCACGGAAAACTCTTTTATATAGAGACGCCGCAGATTATTAGCATCAAGCTGTTTTAATGCCAGACCACGAATCACTAACGCCACCACCTGATTACCCGTATTACCGCCAATATTCGCCGTGATCGGTAATAATGCAGCTAGCGCCACCATACTGCTGATGGTGGTCTGGAACTGATCAATCACACGCGAAGCAATCAATACAATCACCAAATTAAGCGCAATCCAGGGCCAACGGTTTTTTGCTGACTTCATCATCGGGTCAAACAGGTTTTCTTCTTTCGATAAACCAGCCTGAGCCAGAAACTGACGCTGGGACTGTTCTTCCAGTAAATCCATCAAGGAGCTGACACGCAATACGCCAACCAGTTTCTGATGGGCATTAATCACCGGAGCAACCAATAGTTCATAACGCTCAAAATCACGTGCTGCTTCATCGGCAGAGTCGGTGGTATGAAAAATATGGACTTGTTTCAACATACTGTCTGCCACCCGCAACTCACCAGATTTGATTAATAAATCCGAGACAAGCAACAATCCCTGAAATAAACCTGCCGAGTTAATCACCAGAATAAAACCGGATTCATCGGGTAACTTTCCTTTTTGACGTAATTCACGTAACACTTGATCTAGGGTCTGGTGATCAAATACCACGGTAAAGTCATATTCCATCCAGGCACCGACACTCTCTTCAGGAAAGAGTAAGGTGGACTGGACATTTTCACGCTGCTGTTCTGGTAATGAAGATAAAACGCTATGGCCGACGTCATGCGGTAATTCTTGCATTAAATCGGCAATTTCATCGGTATCGAGATGAGATGCTGCCCGAATTAAATCCGTCGGGTTTAATTCTGCTAATAATGTTTGCCGTAAACTGTCGGATAACTCGAGCAATACGGCCCCCATATGCTCGCTATCCAGTAGTTGCCATATAAAAGAACGTTGCACAGGCGGTAATTGCTCAAGCAAGTTCGCAATATCGTAAGGATGTAAGCGATTTAACAATTGCTGAATTTCACCTTGATATTGCTTTACGGTGAGTAATTCGACCAGAGCCTGTTTACCTTTATTCTCTTGTCGCATTGTCAGGGTTTCTACTAATTCCTGACGATTCAGCAAGTCATAAATTAAGTGGAATATATGCTCTGTTTGCTTGATTTGTTGCACGCAAAACGCCTCATCATCTTTAATTGCCGATCCCTTAGTATGCGACAGAGATATTTCAATCTGGTGATCGTCCTGGCTATGGCAGGGCGGGAAAACCTTCCGTTATTTCAATAAATTATTCTTAAAAAGAGTCAGATGCAGTAAAATTGCCGATTGCTTTATTTAACGTTGCCTTACATTGTGAACACAAACCGCCCTAACCTATTCACTGCATTGCTCAGACGAATTAAACACTGTTTTCAATCTTCCAGAGACACGTCAGCCGTTGCGATTCGGACAACAGTTCAGTTGCCGATCATTCTGGCTGATGGCAGTGAAGCTATGGCAGAGATGTATAGTTTTTCGGGCTTAGCGGACGGTAAAGAACATTTTGCGTTAAAACTCGGCAGCCCGGATCCACAGCACCCATTAGTTAGATTACATTCTGAATGTGTCACGGGTGATGCATTGGGTTCTGCTCGTTGCGATTGCGGACCGCAATTGCAAGAAGCATTGAGTTTGTTTAATAAAGAAGGTGGTTATTTATTGTATCTGCGTCAGGAAGGCCGTGGCATTGGCCTCTATGAAAAGCTGGATGCCTATCGTTTACAAGAACAGGGGCACGACACTTTTACCGCCAATCTTAAACTCGGCCATAACGTCGATGAACGCGATTATCAGGCGGCGGCCGATATCCTTAATGCCTTAGGTCTTAATCAGATTATGCTCATGACCAATAATCCAGATAAACGCCAGCAACTGGAAAATGCCGGTATTCAGGTGCATGGAACCCGGCCCACCGGTGTCTTTGCTAATCGTCATAACCATCTTTATCTGCAATCTAAAATTCAACGGGCCAATCACCAGATCAATATTGATGAGTTATCAACTAAACCCTAAACAATATCAAGTGACTGAAAATATTCATGTATTTCTTTCAAATTAGTCTGAATATATTCTAAAAAAGCCTGAGTTACCGGCGTCGCATGTTTGCCTTGCGGTGACACCAGACACCAACTGCGGCGTAATGGAAAACCTTTAATAACCGGGCTCACTAATTGGCCCAGACGCAATTCTGACAGTACACTCAATCTCGGCAAAACTGCCACACCTAATCCCGCTAAAACTGCATGTTTCAATGCATCATTAGAACCAAACTGCATTGTCACATTGAGTGATAAACGCTGTTGCTGACAATGTTGCTCAAGTGCCAGACGATTGCCCGACCCAGATTCACGACTCAGTAACTTCGCATCAAGAAACTGCTGGGGATGGATATTTTTTTTTGTCGCCAGCGGATGATGAACAGGGACCACGGGTATTAATTCATTATCGAGAAAGGGTAAAGATGATAATGAGCGATCATTAGGCACCAGCCCCATAATCACCAAATCTTCTTTATTGTCATTAAGCCTTTCAATCGCCTGAGTTCGGTTAACAATATTCAGATTGACGTTTACCGATGGATACAGCTGTAAAAAACCGCGTAATAAATGCGGCACCGCATATTGAGCTGAACTGACCGCACACAGATTTAATTCACCTGACAGTTTCCCCTCAAGCTTATGCAGATCACTTTGCAGACTCGCCACTTGCTCAAAAATGGCATCAATATGCTCAGCAACGCGTTCTCCAGCACGAGTGCAATATAGCTTACGACCGACATATTCAAATAACGGCTGGCCTAAAGCGAACTCGAGCTTTTTAATTTGTGAGCTGACTGCCGGTTGAGTCAGCCCCAAGCTCTCGGCCCCTTTGCCATACCCTTGTTGTTGGTATACCGCCAGGAACACCTGCATTTGTCGGAAAGACAGTCGACTGATTAATTGCTGTAAAGTCAATGACATAAAAATGAAGAAACCTTATACATAAGTAATTACTTATCACTAATCAAAATTATATCAATTTTTCATTATGTATGAATTACTCTAGCCTGTTTCATAGATTCAATCTGGAGTAGCTCATGTTGAAAAAAGTGTTAATCGCCAATCGTGGTGAAATTGCCGTGCGTATCGTCCGCGCATGTGCAGAGATGGGCATCCGTTCAGTTGCTATTTATACCGAACCCGATCGTTATGCCTTACATGTAAAACGTGCTGATGAATCCTATTCACTCGGCGATGATCCACTGGCGGGTTATCTTGACCCATTACGTATTGTGAACTTAGCGGTAGAAACGGGCTGCGATGCTATCCATCCAGGCTATGGTTTTTTATCTGAAAATGCCGAATTTGCTCGTTTATGTGAAAAAAATAACATCACTTTCGTTGGGCCGAAATCTAGCGTCATCGAAAAAATGGGTGATAAAACCGCCGCCAGAGACAGTATGCGTGATGCTGGTGTACCCATTACACCCGGTTCAGACGGCAATTTAGCTAATTTAGACGAAGCTTTATCACTCGCTGAAGAAGTGGGTTATCCGGTGATGATAAAAGCCACATCCGGTGGTGGTGGTCGTGGTATTCGCCGTTGTGACAGCGCCAATGAGCTGCGTCAACAATATCCACGCGTCATTTCTGAAGCAACAAAAGCTTTTGGTTCGGCTGAAGTTTTCCTTGAGAAATGCATCGTGAATCCACGCCATATTGAGGTTCAAATCCTGGCTGATAGCGAAGGCAATGTAGTGCATTTATATGAGCGAGATTGCTCTATTCAGCGCCGTAACCAGAAATTAATTGAAATTGCACCGAGTCCACAACTGACTCCTGAACAACGTGATTATGTCGGTGGTCTGGCCGTGAAAGCGGCTCAAGCAGTTAACTATGAAAATGCCGGCACAGTCGAGTTCTTACTGACCGGTAATGAAGTGTATTTCATGGAAATGAATACCCGTATTCAGGTAGAGCATACTATTACCGAACAAATTACCGGCATTGATATCGTGCGTGAACAGTTACGCATCGCATCTGGCCTACCGTTGAGCTACCGCCAGCAAGATATTGCCTATCGCGGTTTTGCCCTGCAGTTCCGTATTAATGCCGAAGATCCGAAAAATGATTTCCTTCCCAGTTTTGGACGTATTACGCATTATTACGCGCCGGGAGGTCCGGGTGTACGGGTTGATACCGCGATTTATACAGGCTATGAAATCCCGCCTTATTTCGACTCCATGTGTCTGAAACTGGTGGTTTGGGCACTGGATTGGGAAGATGCGATTAGCCGTGGCCAACGTGCACTCGATGATATGCGGCTACATGGCATTAAAACCACAGAGAACTACTATAAACAGATTCTCAATCATCCTGATTTCCGTTCTGGTCATTTCGACACAAGTTTTGTGCCTAACCATCCGGAATTACTTAACTATTCGAATAAACGACGTCCCAGCGCAGTGGCGCTGGCTTTGGCCACTGCAATTGCAGCCCATGCAGGCTGGTAAGCCTTACACACTGCTGGAGATTTTATGAAAAAAATTGAAGTTACTGATGTCATCCTGCGTGATGCTCACCAATCACTGATTGCTACACGTATGCGTACTGACGATATGCTGCCTGTCTGCGACAAACTCGACCAGGTCGGTTATTGGTCATTGGAAGTCTGGGGGGGTGCGACGTTTGATGCTTGTGTGCGTTATTTAAAAGAAGACCCTTGGGAAAGACTCCGACAATTAAAACAAGCCTTACCTAAAACCCGTTTACAAATGTTATTGCGTGGTCAAAATCTGTTGGGCTACCGCCATTATGCTGACGATGTGGTCAGTGCTTTTGTCGAGCGCGCAGCTGAAAACGGTATTGATGTATTTCGTATTTTTGATGCGCTGAATGACTTACGCAATCTGGAAACCGCGATGCAAGCGGTTAAAAAAGCCGGTAAACATGCTCAAGGTACGATCAGCTACACCACCAGCCCGGTTCACACGCCTGAATTGTTTGTGAAACAAGCTAAAGATCTGCAAAACATGGGGGCAGACTCTATTGCCATTAAAGATATGGCTGGTTTATTAGCGCCTTATCCAACCTATGATTTAGTTAAGGCGATTAAATCAGAAGTTGACTTACCCTTAGTCATCCACTCTCATTCAACATCCGGTCTGGCAGCACAATGCCAGTTAAAAGCCATTGAAGCGGGTGTAGACCGTATTGATACCGCCATTTCGTCATTTGCCAATGGCACTAGTCATCCGGCCACAGAATCTCAAGTCGCTGCACTGCGTAATACGGAATGGGATACCGGCCTTGATTTGAACCTTTTATCCGAAATTGCTGACTATTTCCGCGAAGTTCGTAAAAAATACCATCAGTTTGAAAGTGAGTTTACTGGCGAAGATGTGTCAGTACAGATAAACCAGGTACCAGGCGGCATGATGTCAAACCTGGCAAATCAATTAAAAGAACAAAACGCACTGGATCGGATTCGTGATGTATTTGCTGAAATTCCTCGCGTCCGTGAAGATCTGGGCTACCCGCCACTGGTCACGCCAACCTCACAAATTGTTGGCACCCAGGCGGTATATAACGTCTTAGCCGGTGAACGTTATAAAACCATCACCAATGAAGTGAAACGTTATTTACAAGGTGGTTACGGCCAACCACCTGCTCCAGTAAATGCCCAGTTGCAGAAAAAAGCCATTGGTAACGAAGAAGTCATTGAGTCTCGTCCTGCTGATGCGCTGTCACCTGAGCTCAATAAGCTGAGAGCGGATATTGGTGACTTAGCTAAATCTGAAGAAGATGTGCTGACTTTTGCCATGTTCCCTGATCTGGGCCGTGAATTCCTGCAACAACGTGCTGAAGGTACCTTGAAACCAGAACCGTTATTGCCGTTGACTGAAGCCAGCAATAATAAAGAAGGTATTGCGACGGAGTTTAAAGTCGATGTCCACGGTGAAAGCTACGATATCGCCATCACGGGTGTCGGTGATGTCGGTGGCGGCAAACGTAAATTCTACATTTCTATTGATGGCATGCCCGAAGAAGTGACTTTCGAGGCATTAAACGAGTATGTCAACGATAGCGGTAGTAATGCTGGTGGCCGTAAGAAAGCGACCGATCCTGGCCATGTCACGGCACCATTGCCAGGCAATGTTGTTGATGTTCTGGTTCAGGAAGGCGACAAAGTGGAAGCGGGCCAAGCCTTGTTAGTCATGGAAGCCATGAAAATGGAAACCGAGTTGCTGGCTAATATCTCTGGCACAGTAAAAGCACTGCATGTGAAAAAAGCCGACCGCGTTACACCAGGTGAAACCTTAATTGAGATTGTTGAATAAGGTTACCAATAGTAGCCATCATAATAACGCCATGAAGGGCGTAAGCCTGGCCCGTAATACGGGCCATAGGCGAAGGGGTCATAATAGTACGGATGGCCTCGCCAATAAGGATCACGTGAGTAATCATTCTTACTCCAGCGATACAATTGAGTAGCCGTCACTACCGGTAAGCTCATCGATTTTTTATCGATAGTGACTGTCTCTTTGTTTTTAACAATCCCCGCTACCGTGATTAATGTACCGGCTTTATAGATGTAGGGGTCGATAAAGCTATCTGAATGGATTAGAAATCGGCCCTGACTGACACCATCACTATCGGGTCTTCCAAAACTATTCAGTGGGAACTGAACAACATGGATGGTGGAACCGTTATCATCATTCTCCACTTTGACCACTTGCCCACCCCAGCGAATGCTATCTCCCTTGTGCTGTTCTGCTTGCGTAGCCACCTGACTCAATTGCCAATCAGGATTCGGGGCTTCTTTTATTGCCACAGGCAAATTACTACACGCACTGAGAAGCAACATCACTATTGGAAGCAAAAACCGCATATTCTTACACCCTCTTCATTCAAGTTCTGTTGTGACTGAAATTGTGATGAGTTAGTTCTGACCAGACTCTTTTGCTATGAAAAATATATCGTTCTCAATACCGCTAATCATGAACAATAATCGCTGATAGATCATCTCAAAGTCTTCAACACAAGCTATGGCATCAGACATTTTTTCAGCTAAGGCATATTCTCGCATTTGAGTAGCTAGTCCGTGCCATTCCCGATGTGTTTTCGCAAGTTCATCGAGCCAGGATTCTTCAAATAGATTCTGATTTTTAACACGTTCAATCCATGTACCACAGTGACAGTAATGAATATCCATTATCGGCCATTGTGTTGATATGGCAGAATCAATGCTTTGATCAAAATTACTTAAAAATACTTTTCGCCACCGCTCCAGTGTCAGAGACAAAAAACGCAAGGCTTTTTGTCTGGGAGAGAGCAGCAAGTCCACCGCAGCCAACCACTGAGGATCAGCATGATAATGTGCTAGCCAGGGAAGCACTTCATCACTCGGCATCGGCTTAGCAATCCCATAGCCTTGCGCGTTCTCACAGCCGATGAGCAATAGCATCAACCCATGTTCAACACTTTCTACCCCTTCCGCGATAACCTGTCGATTAAAGGCTTCCGCCAGTCCAGTCACGCCATCCACAATAGTGTAATCCTGAGGGTCGTCAAGCATGTCACGAATGAAACTCTGATCAATCTTAATGGTATCCGCATTCAAATGACGTAAATGGGTCAGAGAGGAATAACCCGTGCCAAAATCATCTAAAGCCACAGAGACACCAAGAGAGTCTCTACATTTTCTGATGATCTTGGTGATAGCACCGATATCACCCAGTGCTGATGTTTCCACAATTTCCAATTGCAGATATTCCGCGCTAATGTCTGGATATTGATTCAGCATAGCTTCCACATTTTCTACAAAGTAAGCCGACTGCAAGTGGTAAGAAGCGATATTGACACTCAATGAGATACGGTAGCCAGCATGATGTAATAGCTGCAGTTGTTGAAGCGCTTGTTGCAAAACCCACTGCCCCATTTCAATTTCTAATTCACTGTCTGCGATCAGTGGTAAAAACTTCAGCGGCGTTAATAAACCACGCGTTGGATGTTGCCAGCGGATCAAGGCTTCCATACCAAACACCTCGCCAGTCGTCATATTGACTTTCGGCTGGTAAAACAAACGGAATTCATTAGTTTGCAAGCCTTGGCGAATATCATGTAACAATTGTTGTTTTTCGATATTCAACTGATTGTCGGCCGGGTTGAATAATTGATAATGATTACGCCCAGATAATTTAGCCTGATACATACTTTGGTCAGCATGACGCAATAAAGTATCAAGATCATCATTTTCCTGAGTGTAAAAACTGACCCCGCTTGATGCGCTGATGTTCAGGCGTAAATCATCCACATGGTAGGGTTGAGCAATCGACTGATGAATGCGTTTCAGCATCTCTTCACACTCTTCCACTGACTCAACATCACGAAAAATAATGGCAAATTCATCCCCACCAAACCGTGAAATCGTGTCTTCTTCGCGCACATTACTTTTTAATCGGTTAGCCACCTCGACCAGCAGTTGGTCACCCACATCATGACCATAAGTATCATTAACGGGTTTAAAGTCATCCAGATCAACAAAACAGATGGCCAGCATGCTGCCAGAGCGTTTGCAGTGTGCCACTGCTTGTGAAAAACGATCAGCAAACAAGACACGGTTAGGCAGTTTTGTCAGCACATCGTAATGTGCCATCAGCTCAAGAATATCCTGCTGTTCTTTTGCCTGAGTAATATCAGAAAACAACCCGACAAAATGTCGCGTCGTACCGTCATCATCCATTAAGGAAGAGACGGTCAACAGTTCAGCATATAATTCACCATTTTTTCTACAGTTCCAGACTTCACCCTGCCAATAACCATGCTCCGTTATTGATTTCCACATGTTCTGAAAAAACTCAGGAGGATGTTTACCGGAGCTCAATAAATGAGGTGTATGACCTATTGCCTCTTCACGACTGTAACCTGTGATATTACAAAACGCCGGATTAACATCGGTAATCACACCTCTGGTATCGGTGATCATGATCGCTTCGTGTGCTTGATTGAACACGCGTGATGAAAACCGTAATTGTTCTTCCGCTTCCTTACGTACAGTGATGTCATATATCACCAGTAACGTTTCATCACCAAAGGTATTTTCAACGACTGAAGAACTAACCAGCACAACACGCGATTTACCTGATTTAGTCTGAATTTCTATCTCAAAGGCATTGCTCATGCTGCTGATATGAGTCACTTCAGTTACAAAATCCTGCTTCAGTTTTTCTCGCTGCTGCTGCACCTGAGCAATTAATTGGCGCCAGTTTGGTAGAGACTCAATATCTTCCAGCGAATAACCGAAGGTTTCTTTAAAGGCCTGGTTAATAAACGTCACTCGTTGTTGTTTGTCCATTAACACATAAGGCACTGGTGATGATTGAATCAGATTGCGATATTTATAGTTTGCAATAGATGCCACCAACACAAAGCGAATAATGGCTGCCAACAATAAAAAAACAATGCTAGCAATGCCATAGATCGCTACCACCTGCTGCCAGTAATTTTGGGGTAATGCTGACCAACCGCCTTTAGGTTCGGCAGCGAGTATCCACTCTCCCTCTGGCAATTTGAGGGTCTGTATCAGCGTCGGTTGCTGAAACAATGCCGGATCCCCAAAAAACACGGCACCCTGTCTACCAAGGCTGTCTTTACCACGTATTGCCAGTTTAAACGGCATGGGATCCTTCAACCCCACGTGACTAAAAAACTTATCGACATCAATAACTGCTGAAATGAGCCCCCAAAAATATTCTTCACCTGTATTTTCATCGTTTAAGAACACAGGTACACGAGTCACCAACCCCGTTCCTCCCTGCTTTAATTCAAGCGGCCCTGCCAGCACAAGCTCACGCGTGCGTCTGGCCCTGTCAGCAGCCTCAAACTGCTCAGGTTCTTTACGATAATCCAGGCCGATAGCGAGCTCATTGCCTTCCACCGGATACATGTATTTAATGATCATGTCCGGCGCCGCAGCAATGTTGCGAATTTCTGACTCGTTATTCACCAAATAACCGACAGCCTCCGCAAATTGTTTCTGCGTTAAATGCTGATTGACCGCAAACAGGCTTGGTAGACCACGAATAAGTTGAATATGAGTTTGTAGCTCGGTGGTTAGGCGGTTCTGATATTCCGTCAAGAAGTTTTGAGTCTGTGTGTATTGCTCAGAGCGATAATTATCATCTAAACGTTCACTGATAAATGTCGCTACTGAGATGAAGATCACAGCTAGCACAGCCAGTATGCTATAGAATGCCATTCTTGTATAAGTGTTGGTGTACATAACTGGCTATCGCTTTAACGACATGAAATATAAGCTCTTTTCACAAAGAGCGTCCTCGCAATCCTTGGGGAAAAATCGATAGTGACTTATACCACTATCGCTTTTATACACAGGCAAGCTTCTCAACAACACTTGCAACATACGTATTAATGCAACATATTAACGTGTATACGATTGATTCGCATAGCAATATCTATACCCCTAAAAGAGCATAAAGGTATCAGATAATGCGAACTGGTCGGACAAAAGCGAGTAGATTTGAATAACCAGAGCCAATACCGACCCAATATGAAGAAACAAAGCAGTGGAATCCCTCGCTATTTAGCCACTTTCGCTGATCTTATGACTTTGTTACTTTGCTTTTTTGTATTGCTGCTCAGTATGGCTGAAATTGACGCACTTAAATACAAAGTCGTGGTTCGCTCGATGGAGAATGCTTTTGGCGTAAAAAAAGATACGCCCGAAGAGATCGTCAAAGCCACCAGTATCATTAAACAGACCTTCTCCCCATCTCCTACAGATACACCATCACCGCTCTCTAAGATCTTCCAAGAAAGCCTGAACGATGAACGTGTCATCAAAATTCATGATGCCAATTTGTATCAGAGAGCAAAATTGAATAGCCTAATGGCAACGCTACAGAAAAAATTCATCAAAGCGATTACAGCAGGGCAGCTGAGTCTGGAAACTATTGATGACCGGGTCATTATTCGCATTAATGAAAATGCTTCTTTTCCCTCGGGACAAGCAACTTTAAAATCCGGGATATTGCCAGTTATTGCTCATATCTCGGATGTTCTGACGGAACTCAATACTACTTTTGTAGTCGCAGGACATACAGATAACGTCCCACTGAGCAACTTAAATTATCGGTCGAACTGGGAGTTATCCGCAGCGAGGGCAACATCAGTAGTGCATGCATTATTGGGTAATAAAGGCTTACAACCCGAACAATTCAGAGTTGAAGCGTATGCCGATACCAGACCTATTCGCTCAAACCTGACCTCACAAGGGCGTGCGATGAACCGTCGGGTTGAAATTGGCATTATTAACCCATAGCGGTAAGCTGAATTATCACTATATAATCAAGTTAACAGAAAACAGATCGGCCCCCTGAAACCAACGGATAAGGACGCATCATGAAAACATCAGACCTACTCGTCAAAGCACTGGAAAACGAAGGGGTCGAATATATCTTCGGCATTCCCGGCGAAGAAAATCTGGATTTTCTTGATTCATTAAAGCATTCCTCTATCAGGCTGATTATTACTCGTCACGAACAAGGCGCAGGATTCATGGCAGCCAACTACGGGCGGCTAACTGGTAAACCTGGTGTATGTTTATCGACACTTGGGCCTGGCGCAACCAATCTGGTCACCCCTGCCGCTTATGCACAACTAGGTGGTATGCCGATGTTGATCATTACCGGGCAAAAACCCATCAAAGAAAGCAAACAAGCCTTGTTTCAGATTGTGGATGTGGTCAATATGCTGCGCCCGATCACTAAGTTCACCAAACAAGTCGTGCATGGCAGCACTATCGCCGCCACTGTTCGTGAGGCTTTCCGTATCGCCGTCGAAGAACGCCCCGGCGCAGTTCATATTGAACTTCCGGAGGACATTGCTGCGGAAGAAGCTCATCAGCGTATATACACGGTTGAAACTATCCGCCGTCCGGACGCCGATAACCGCACGATTCAACATGCTTTGAAAATGATTGAAGAGGCGTCAATGCCTCTACTACTAATCGGTGCCGGAGCCAACCGTAAACGAGCCAGTGCTGCTTTAACAAAATTTGTCGAACATACCGGTATTCCCTTTTTCAACACGCAACTGGGCAAAGGCGTGATTGATGAGCGGCATGATAGCTATCTGGGTACCGCTGCGTTGTCAGAATCGGACTTCTTACACTGTGCTATTGAACGAGCGGATCTGATTATTAATGTGGGTCACGATGAAGTAGAAAAACCGCCTTTCTTCATGAAAGATGGCGGCGCTCAAGTCATTCATATTAATTTCCATGCCGCTGAAATTGATCCTGTTTACTTCCCCCAACTCGATGTAGTCGGTGATATCGCCACCTCCATTAATCGTCTGCGTACGGGTTTAACAGTTCAACCACATTGGGACTTTTCGTATTACTACAGAGTAAAACAAGAAGTAAATGAACGGCTGTCCAAATACAGCGATGATGAACGCTTCCCTATCCTGCCGCAGAGTGCAGTACGCATTATTCGTGAAGCCATGGGTGAAGAAGATATCCTCGCTCTGGATAATGGGGTATACAAAATCTGGTTTGCTCGAAACTATCCTAGCTATTACTACAATTCACTGCTGCTGGACAACGCCCTCGCCACAATGGGAGCAGGACTATCCACCGCGATGATGGCGAAAATGCTGAATCCGGATCATAAAGTCATGGCTGTCTGTGGTGATGGCGGTTTTATGATGAATTCACAAGAAATGGAAACCGCTGTCAGACTGGGCCTTGATTTGGTCGTGTTGATATTCAACGACAACGCCTATGGCATGATCAAGTGGAAACAAGAAGGTATGGGCTTTGAAGATTATGGCCTTAACTTTAATAACCCTGATTTTGTGAAATATGCCGATAGCTATGGCGCGATTGGTCACAGACCCACCAGTCATGCCGAGTTCGTCAAAACCCTTGATTACGCTCTCAATGCCAAAGGGGTTCACCTGATTGATCTGGCTGTTGATTACTCGCTGAATTACTCCATCCTTAGTGAAGGCCTGAAACAAAAAATCTGTATTTTATAAGGAGCTTATATAATGACCACGCCCCATTTTCCGTTGAAGATCGCTGGTTTATCAAAAACGGAAGCTTCCCGGGCGGAAGTCTTCTCGCCCTTTAATGAACAATTACTCGGCACTGTCGATCAAGCAAATAAAGCGGATATTGATAAAGCCTTAACCACGGCACATTCGCTATTTAAAGACCGATCACAGTGGCTTAAGGTTGTTGAACGTATTGCCATTCTCGAAAAAGCCGTTGAGATGATGAAAGCAGAGGCAGACAGTCTCGCTGTCGGTGCGGCTGAAGAAGGTGGTAAACCTCTTATTGATTCTCAGGTCGAAATGAATCGCTGTATTGATAGTATTCGTGCCTGTATTGATGGCTTGCGAAATGATGCACCGCATACGATTCCCATGGGTATTAATCCAGCCTCACAACACCGTTTAACCACAATACGTAAAGAACCAATTGGTGTGGTGGTTGCCATCAGCGCATTTAATCATCCACTTAATCTTATCGCTCATCAGGTCGGTCCGGCGATTGCCACAGGTTGCCCGGTCATTGTAAAACCTGCCGAAAAAACACCTTTATCCTGTTTCCGCCTGGTGGAAATATTCCATAAAGCCGGTTTGCCAGAGGGCTGGTGTCAGGCTCTACTGACGGAAAGTCACGAAGATACCGAATCTCTGGTCACCGATGATCGTGTGGCCTTTCTGAGCTTTATCGGTAGCGCTAAAGTGGGCTGGTATTTACGCTCAAAACTCGCCCCCGGCACACGATGCGCCCTTGAGCATGGGGGTGTCGCTCCGGTTATTGTGACCAAAGATGCTGATGTTGATGCCGCCATTCCAGGACTTAGCAAAGGTAGTTTTTATCATGCAGGCCAGGTGTGCGTCTCTGTACAACGGATCTATGCTCATCGCTCTATTGCCAGACAATTGGCAGAAAAATTAGCGGAAGCGGCCAAACAGCTTAAAGTGGGTGATCCGGTATCAGCCGATACGGAAGTGGGCCCAATTATCAAAAAATCTGAGCTAACCCGGATTGATGATTGGGTGAAGGAAGCCATTAACTCTGGTGCTGAATGTCTGTGCGGTGGTAAAGCATTAGCTGATAATTGTTACGCACCAACGGTGTTATTCAACCCACCAGCGAATGCCAAAGTCACCACATCTGAAGTGTTTGGCCCTGTCGTCAATGTGTATCCATTTGATGATGTTGATGAGGCTCTGGCGGCGGCTAACAGTCTGCCCTTTGCCTTTCAGGCCTCGGTATACAGTCGCGAGTTAAATGCGGCGATGTATGTGGCTGACAAGCTCGATGCGTCGGCTGTGATGATTAATGAACACACCGCATTTCGTGTCGACTGGATGCCTTTTGCCGGTTTAAAACACTCCGGTTTAGGTACAGGTGGTATTCCTTACACAATGGAAGATATGCAGGTTGAAAAGATGATTGTGATGACATCAAAAGGTATTTCTGCCTGAATATGATTAATTTAAACAACAAGGCACTGTTTTTAACAGTGCCTTGTTTCTTGGCCTCTCTGCTAATGTTTGTATCAAAAGCGAATGCTGACACTGATGTTAGAGCCGTAACAAAACCTAGCGTAAATCGTTTTACACCGCTAAATTCTGACAAATCCTCATCATTGACCCTATCACCCTCTGGCTGCGTCAGAACAACCGAAACAGTGACCTTATCTGGAACGGTGGATAGTCCAGAAAAAAAATGGCTGCTCAAGTCTGGTGATGATTGGCTGCCTATAGAAACCATGGCCATTAATAATAAACAGATCTTATTGACGTTACCGGCAACACAGCTTTCAGCAGGTCAGTCTTATCCCTTATTTGCAGTGGAAGGTAAGCATCAAATAGACTCAGGGTTGAGCATCACGATCTGTCCCGCTTTTAGCCAATTACCTTTATTACCCGCCCCTACGCCTAAAACTGATTAATAAATTCAATAATGGTTTGCCTGAGCTTATCATCGCCTCTTAAAGGTTTAGCCAGATGAGAAACCATGGCTACGTGATTTAGTGCTTCAAACTCGACAAGCTGAACCGGACCGTTTTTCCGCTTAATCTCTGCAGCCAGATTAATACTGTTCCTGGGTAACACCGTGTGGTCCTTGTTACCTACCATCAGTAACATTGGCGGGTTTTCACCATCAACAAACTGAATCGGCTGACTTTGCCAGCGCTCTGGTTCAGGGCCAAAGATATGCTTCAAGCGCTGACTCTTTAAAGGCAAGAAATCATAGGGCCCGGCCAAACCAATCATGCCTTGAATATCTGTTGGCTTATAACCGTAGTTAGCCAAATATGATGCATTCAAGCTTAATAATGCTGCAATATGTGCCCCGGCCGAATGCCCGGCAATAAATACCTGTTGTTTGTCACCACCGTAGTCACGAATATGTTCAAACACCCAAGCCATCGACCGTGCGGCATCATCGACAAATTCAGGGAAGACCACTTCAGGATACAAACGATAATCAGGAATGATGACAATATAGCCAGCAGATGTCAGCGCTTCTGCAACAAACTTATAATCAGCTTTATCACCTGAGTCCCAACTGCCACCGTAAAAGAATACGATTGTCTTCAGTGGTTGTTTGAATGTAGCTGCTCCAGGCAGATAAATATCCAGCTTTTGTCTTTGGCTCGTACCATAAGCCTGGTCCGCTATTTTTTGATAACCATCTTCTGGTACCAGTGCATTTAATACCGTCACGGGTGAACAAGCATTACATAGCGATACCATCAGTGCCGTCACTGTCCGTTGAAAAACCTGCCAATAACGCCCTCTGATTAACATCGACAACCCATTTCTGAAAGCTCTACAAATATAAAATAAACCTTTGATTTATATTGTTATTAGGTTCACGTGAAATTCACGTTAAGCGGCAGAGACTCAAGTTAACAATCAACGTCAAAGGTGATGATGATGAAACGTTTTATGATTAAAATCCTTCTGACTTTCTCTCTCATGCCATTCTCTGCTGCCATGGCAAATAAGATAGTCATTAATTATGACTTTGATGCCGTTAGCCCCTTCTATCAAGACACCGCTATTGTTGTACAGAATAAACAAGGCATACCTTATGTTGGTCTTATCAACACGGTTGGTGAATTTATTCTGCCGCCTCAAAAACACATTGAAATAAAAGCGTTTAATGAGGGACTTGCGCCAATCCGCATTGATCAGCGCTGGGGTTTTATTGATACCAGTGGTCAGATAGTCATTCCTGCCATATTTAAGAAACTAACCTCTTTTAATGAAGGCTTAGCAGCTGTATTAGAAGAAGATAAGTGGGGATTCATTAATACAAAAGGTGAGTGGGTGATCTCTCCCCGGTTTGATAAAGCTGACATCTTTCAGGAAGGCAAAGCCGCTGTGAAACAATATGGCTCCTGGGGATTTATTGATGAACAAGGCAGATGGGTTGTTCAGGCAAAATTTCGTGACACAAAGCGCTTTAGTGGCGGCCTGGCAGCGGTGAAAACAAATGATGGTTGGGGCTATGTAGACACTCAAGGTCATATGATGATTACCCCCAAATACGACACTGTTTACTCTTTTAATGAGCAGCGCGCCTTAGTCAGTAACAATCAAAGCTGGAGGTTTATATCTCAAGACGGCACTTTATTAAATGATAAAGAATATGAGCACGCTCAGCCCTTTAGTGAAGGTAAAGCCGTGGTGATGCATAATGGCAAATATGGCTATATTGATATACAAGGAAATGAGCTAGTCAGCCCGGTTTATGATAATGCCTGGTCATATAGAGATGGTCTGGCCAGAGTAGAAAAAGCCGGAAAAGTCGGCTATCTGGATGCAACGGGCAAGCTTGTTATCGAACCTCAATATAAATGGGGCCAGTCTTTTCAGGAAGGGCTGGCAGCCGTCACCTTAGATTACTGGGATTATGGTTATATCAACCAACGTGGTGAGCTGGTCATTCCTCCTCAGTATGATGATGCCAAACCGTTTAATAACGGCTTGGCACCGGTCAAACATGAGGGTAAATGGGGTTATGTCTCTTTTGATTGATTCGCGGCTGCTTCCATCAATTTCACGTCAAATGGTTTACTGGCTTCGCCGAAATAAATCGTACTGTGAGGGAATGGAATTTCAATATTTTTCTCATCAAAGCTCAGCTTGATGCGTCTTAAAAACTCTCGACCAACCGTCCACTGTTGAATGGGCAGCGTTTTGATTCTGCCCTTAATAATCACTGCCGAATTATCGAGTTTATCCACACCAAAAATCTCGGGTGGTTCAAGAATCAAGTTTTTCATATCTTCGTCAGCCATCAGCCCATCAGCGACTTCCCGAATGACTTCTATTACCTCATCGGTATTTTCTTTATACGCCACGCCGATATCAAACACATAAGCTGACCATTCAGTCGTCATATTACTTAGTGTGGTAATCGTGCCATTTGGAAAAAAGTGCACAATACCGGCCAAATCGCGTAATACGGTGGTGCGGAAATTAATGGCCTCTACTAAACCACCGGTACCATTAATCACGGCCACATCACCGACCCGTATCTGATTTTCCAGAATCATAAAAAAGCCTGAAATCACATCCCTCACCAGGTTTTGCGCCCCAAAGCCAATCGCCAAGCCGACAATCCCGGCACTGGCAATAAGCGGTCCGACTTCCACGCCAATTTCTCTTAATATAATCAGGAAAAAAGTAATCCATATTGCCAATAGGCCGGCTTGTTTTAACAATCTGACAATGGTTTCGATGCGCTTTCTGGATTCCAATGAAGACTCGCCCCTCGCGGTCGCCTTCCCGACCAGTCTTACTTCAAAGCGCTGCAGTGCCGATTTCATCAACCACGTCGCCACCCAGGCAATAATAAAGATAAGCACCATTCGCAAGCTGGCAGTAATAATGGCAGACCAGCTGATCTCTTCAATAAAAGTTTTTATTGATTCCATCATTTACTCCGTTAAAAAGGTGAATTCAGACGTCATATCCGAGATAATATTTCACATGTGAATGCGAGTTAACAGCGCTGTTAATACATCGATTCATACTGTAACGACTCAGCAGCCCATCAACGGGTTCCATTCTTTTGTCGTGAGCAATAAATCAGGATTGCTCAATCTCTTATTTTTGACTATCTTTAATCGCAGCCATTACTGGAACGACTATGACCTATTGTATTGCCATATCACTAGATAAAGGATTGGTGCTTACCTCCGACTCAAGAACCAACGCAGGTATTGATCAGGTCAGCACATACAGCAAGATGTTTCGTTTCAGTACAAAGGCTGATCGCTGTATCGCCATTCTAAGCGCGGGTAATCTGGCTACCACGCAATGTGTGATAGAACAGCTCAACCGGGATCTGCGTGAAGATAATGAAACCAGCCTCAATACGACTCATTATCTATCCGATACTGCCGATTATGTAGGTGATGTATTAAGCCAGCGTATCAAACGGTATAGCGAAGACCAGCAGTCCGGCTTTTCACCCGATGCCACTTTATTGATGGCAGGCCAAATCAAAGGCCAACCGCCGCAGGCTTTTTTGATTTATCCCCAAGGCAATCACATCACCACCAGTCGCGAAACACCCTATCTGCAGATTGGTGAAAGCAAATACGGTAAACCCGTGCTAGATCGCTTTCTGACAATGAAAACCTCGTTAACGGATGCCGCCACCTGCTCCTTAATCTCCATGGATTCGACCATGAAGAGTAATGTCAGTGTTGGGCCACCTATTGAAGTATTGATATATGAAACCGATAGCTTAGCGTTTAAACATCACTATCGATTTGATACGGAAGATGCTTTTTTGATTAATTTACGTCGTGAATGGGGTAATAAACTGAATCAGGCATTTAAAGAAATGCCACGGATTCCCGAGTCTTTTTCAACGGATTCAGCAGCTGATGAATAAATTTCAGTTTTTTTCTCACCGAGGCTGACACGACAAAAGGGTAGGCATCTGTATTACCCACACTTCGGTTTAATGCATTCATTTTCACCACCAGCGACAACCAGTCTGTCATCAATACATCAAAATCACTGGCATAATCAAAATGGTCAATCAGCCCATAAGCCACCGCTGTTTCCATAGTGTCACTCATCATCAGATAATGTGACCACGTTTCTGCCCAGTCTTCCATTGGGTGAGCGCTGGCGTATGCAGACAGATAAAACTCCGGCCAATCCGTCGCCGGCCCATCACTGTAATAGCTATTTAAACTGCTTTGATAATCTTGTTCAGTAAAACCGAATACATCGCAGAAAATGGCGTAATGTTCTGTCTCTTTAATCAAGATGTCCCAATAGTAGTGGCCAATCTCATGACGAAAATGGCCCAGCAAAGTTCGATAAGATTCATTCATCGCTTCACGGGTGGCTTCCCTGAAGCTACCATCCGCCTCGGCAGCATTGAGCGTAATCACACCTTGGCTATGACCACTCAACACATGTTCAAGGGCTAAGTCAGGATTCGTTCGCTGATCTTCAAGAAAATCAAATACCAGCCCGTGCTCATAACCTTGATAAAAAGCGTTAATTGGCAAATTTAATCTGAGTAAACCATAAATCATACGGCGTTTGGCTGCTTCCAGCGTGCGCCAACGACGCCAATTATCCGGCTGGGTCAACATCGGTATCGTTCTGGTCAAGGCACAGGAAATACACTGCGTGTTGGGTGAATCAGCCGGGATTAACCAGTTACAAGCCAGCTCATGGTCACGGTGAAAACAACTGCGATAACGTTGTAACGGAAAAAGGTCCGTCATCAGCCAGGCATTGTCATCTTCTTGCAGACTGGAGAGTTGTTGCAGCTCAGGAATAAAGCCTAATTGACTGCCACAGACGCCACAGTGCGTGTTTTCAAAAAAGATTTCTTGCCCACACTGGCAAAAGAAACGTCTCATGAGACTGAATAATCCGGATAAAACCAATTACTGGTAATGCTGGTATTCAAACGATTTAACAAAATCTGTAACTCATCCATCATCAGTCGTATGGTTTCCGGTGGATTTTTCTCCGCACTGTAGTCCTGTAATCGTGTCAAAATCTCAATCTGCTGTTCCAGTACTTGTTTCTCACCCGGTAAATACTCCAGGTAATTGCCTATAGAATTGACCGAAAAACTTAATGAACGAGGGAAGGCTTTATCCTGAATTAAGAACGTGAGTACTTTCTCGCCCTTTAGTGACGAATTATGTGCCTGAATATACATCTGCTGAGCATTTAACACTCTAAGCAAGGTCGCCCACAAAATACCTTCATGCTGCCTTAAAGCATCACTACGATTATCTGACATTAATAAAGTAGCGAGCTCAAGTATTCGGCTTGTCATATCTGCCCGCTCAAGATGTTTACCTGCTTGTAAAAAATCATAGGCGTAATTACGGCTCATATGATTAGCAATCATACCCCATATACACTGACAAGACTCCATAATAGTGAGTAATAACTTCTGTCTTCTGCGCCTGTTTCCAATAGATGATAATTCGCTTTTCACTAACAGGTGCAGCTCGTTGACTTGCTCCCACACTTCCTCTGGCAGCACATCAAGTGACGTCCGGGCATTTTCTCTGACAGCAGATAAATTATTGATAAGTGAGCCACCATAGCTGGGATCAGACAACAGAAAATGCATGATGTCATATTCATTTTCGCGGGGGTGTTTAGCGTAATAAAGCTGCTCCGCATCAAAAATGGTCACTAAGGTAAACCAGTTCACTTCCATATGTTCCGGTAAGTCCATTAACAATGCGGTATGCACATTAATTAAACGAGCCGTGTTTTCTACACGTTCCAGATAACGTGCTAACCAGTAAACCCTTTCAGCAACACGGGATAACATTAGTCTTCCTCCACAAGCTGGCGGCTTTCATCGACAATCCAGGTATCTTTACTTCCTCCACCCTGAGATGAGTTAACTACTAATGAACCTTTGACCATCGCCACACGGGTTAGCCCGCCAGGTGTGACATAAACATCATCTCCAGAGAGGATGAAAGGCCTCAAATCAACATGACGGGGAGCGATGGTTTCATCACAACAGGTGGGAGATACCGATAAACTCAAGGTGGGCTGAGCAATATAATTTTTTGGATCATTGATTAGTAAATCACGAAACTCTTCCACTTTCTCCGCAGAAGAATGTGGCCCGACCAGCATACCGTAACCACCCGACTGATTCGCAGGCTTGACCACTAACTCAGGAAGGTGTTGAAGCACGTGCTGCAGATCCTCATCATTACGACATAACCAGGTAGGCACATTACTTAAGATAGGCTCTTCATTCAGGTAATAGCGGATCATATCGGGCACATAGGCATAAATGACTTTGTCATCAGCAACCCCGCAACCGGGCGCATTAGCAATCGCTACCTTACCAGCACGCCATGAACGCATGATGCCCGGTACCCCCAACATCGAATCAGGGCGAAAGACTTCCGGATCAATAAAATCATCATCGATACGGCGATAAATCACGTCAACACGCTCAAGACCATGAATCGTTTTCATATAGACATAGTCGTCATCACCCACCAGCAGATCGGCTCCTTCCAGTAAAATCAAACCTGCCTGCTGAGCCAGAAACGCATGCTCAAAATAGGCAGAGTTGTAGATGCCTGGCGTCAACAAAGCCATAGTGGGGTTAGATAAATCCGGGCGTAATGAAGCGAGCATTTCAGCTAAATGCTCAGGATAAGCATCAACAGGACTAATATTTAATAATTTGAATAACTCGGGGAAAACGCGTTTAGTGGTTTTTCTGTTTTCAAGCATATAAGCCACGCCCGAAGGTACCCGTAAATTATCCTCAAGCACATATAAAGTACCTTCATGATCACGTACCAGATCAGAACCACAAATATTTGCCCAGACTCCATGAGCAGGCGTCATACCATGGCATTCTTTACGGTAGCCTTTTGACTGATAAACCACTTCGGCTGGCATAATGCCATCGTTGATAATGTTACCTTCGTTATAAATATCCTGAATGAACTGATTTAAGGCACGAATACGTTGTTTCAGCCCCTTTTCGGTGCGTTCCCACTCACCTTTGGGGATAGCGCGGGGAATAATATCGAACGGCCAAGCCCGGTCTATATTCCCTGCATCACTATATATGGTGAAGGTAATACCACGCTCCAGCATTTCCACTTCTGACTCTTTAACACGCTGCGTAAAGGCTTCTTTTTCCATGCAACGCAAGTATTCAAGTAACTTAAAACTGAATGCTCTGGGCTGATGTTTTGCAAACATGAGTTCATCAAAAAATGATCCCGGATCGTAGTCTTTCCATATGTCCTTCATCAGTCCCCCCATCAGGTTTTAGCAAAAAGAACGTTGTCGTTAATAAAAAGAGCAAAAGTTATACCTGACTTAAAAGCTAGGTTAATTTTCAACCTCATTTAGGTAATGCTGCTTCAACCATACTGTTGATCAGTTCAGCCGCATTTTCTTCATGTGTACCCCGAAAGGCTGAAACCAGGACTTTTGCTTCATTAAATGCTTGATCTATTTCCCGCCTAAAAAGCTGTTTATAGCGTTCCACGCCTACCAGATAAACACCGCCTGACAAAGTGATTCCCTGCAGTATCCCCTGTTTACTGTCACTCTTTTCCGAAGCGATGAGTTGAGCAACAATCTGACTATAAAGGGGAATTCCCATCACAAAACTTAATAGCTTATTCACTTCTGCAGGATTCCTGTTTTTCCAGTACTGAGCATAGATTGAGATACGTCTTAACCTTAGCCAGTCAATATCAGATATAGCAGCGACGGGACCCGATGGCTGTGCACCGTGAAAGATCAATTCAATATCACTGCAAAACTGATAAAAATCTGGCAGTGACGCTTTACCGAGTTGATCCGCAATAATGGCAATATCGACTTCCAGCGCTTGCATCGCAGTCGGAGCAATATGCTCATAAACGACTTTACTATGGTGCTGACCATTTTTGTCGGACCAGAACTGGACCGCTCTTGCCAAAGGATGGAATTCAGCAAGCACCGACACAGATGAAAATAATTGTGTATCCGGATTTATCATCTACACACCTCCGGCAAAATAAGTTCAGCTCACTTTTTCAAGCAAAAAAAAGCCCTGTTCAACGTAGTGTTAAACAGGGCTTTGACCGTTACCACACGTCTTAGCTAAGTGCAGATAACGCTTTTTCATAATCAGGTTCATCAGCAATTTCGCTGACTTGTTCTGTGTAAACGACTTTACCGTTTTCATCAATGATCACAACTACGCGTGAGCATAGTCCGGCTAACGGTCCGTCTTTCATTAATAAGCCGTAATCCTCAGCAAATGAAGAACGGAAAGCCGAGCCAGTGACTACATTATCAATGCCTTCAGCTCCACAAAAACGAGCCATTGCAAACGGTAAGTCTTTTGAAACACAAACCACAGTGGTGTTATCCAGTGCTGCTGCTTTTGTATTAAATTGTCTGACTGACATCGCACAGGTAGGCGTATCTACCGACGGAAAAACATTTAACACAACGCGGCCAGATAAATCTGCCAGTGTTAATTCAGACAAATCATCTTTTGTCAGGCTAAATTCAGGTGCCTTACTTCCCACAGCCGGTAATTCACCGACAGTCTCAAAAGGTGTACCTTTTAATGTCACCGTAGTCATAAAATCTCCTTTAATTTTAGTTATATAAACAATATAAAACGGGTTTAAAACTATTCTTTTCAAATGGGATGTTGTTGTTTTTCGTAAGACCGTTGTCTGCTTTGTTTGAGTTCACCCAGTGTTTGATAGACTTGGCGGGCATCAGATAAATTCCGCTTGGCAACAGCGACCCGCTTATCTTCAATCATAGCGATCATGGCGATAACACCCACAATACTGATCAGCGTACCAGCAATTCCTCCTGATACCCAAGCCACATAGATTGCCAATAAAATAAGAATGAAGATCTGGATGACCATCCATTGCGACGCCAGTTTCTCTTTTTGGCAGGTCACATACTTCTCATGCCATAAACTCACTAATAAGTTCAGCTCTTCATCACTCAATACGGCCAGATTACTGTAATACTCGAGTCCGATTAATTCATCATTGTAGTTACGGGAGCTCAATTGCGCATCTTCAGCCATTTCCTTTAACGCACTAAATGTATCTTCATCACGCTCGATCATATTCACTCCTTTTGATGCCGCTGTCTCACTATGACTCAGCTCGCCAGACTCTTCCAGAGACACCATTCCCTAATTTATTTGTGCGAAGTATCTCTCAATTTCATAAAACTTTAATACTCCAGCCCTATAGTCCACAGCAAATCGCCTTGTTAGACAAAGGCAACTTTGCTTTTTATTTAATCTTAGGTGCTGTCACCATGAATACTAATAACGCTGAACCCATTATTATCTGGCGGCTCACTGATGGAAAACCCGGTCATCAAAGTCAGTCCTTGGGTTTGGTCAATGCCCTGAAACGCAAAATGTCCTGTGAAAGTTTTGATATTCCGGTAAGTGGTCGTCTACAACCTGTGTTTGACTTACTGAGTACGACCTGGCCTGCAGGTCATGGACTGCCATTACCTGATCTCATCATCGGAGCAGGTCATCGCACGCATCTTCACATGCTGGCAGCAAAAAAAGTGTATGGCGGGCAAACGATTGTCTTGATGCAGCCCAGCTTACCTGTGTCGTTTTTTGATCTTAGCTTAATACCAGAACATGACTATTATCAAGGTGGTGGGAATGTGTTGGAAACCCGAGGCGTGCTTAACCCTATCCATGCCGCTGGTGAGCATCAAAAAAACGAAGGTCTGATAATGATTGGTGGCCCATCCAAACACTGTGACTGGAACGAAAGCCAACTTATCTCGCAGGTTACTCAGCTTTGTAAACAAAACCCACGCATTCACTATACGCTGACCACCTCTCCCCGTACACCTGCAAATTTCGCCACTCATATGCTCGGTTTTAAACTGGATAACCTGACCATTGTGCCGTTTGAAGAAACGGACCGAAATTGGGTAGCACGCCAATTAGCGGCATGTTATAGCACCTGGATCAGCGAAGACTCTGTCTCAATGGTATATGAGGCACTCACGGCCAAAACGGCCGTAGGCATTCTTAATATGCCCATCAAACGTGATAATCGTGTGTCACGTGGACTCAGTAAACTCGTCGGTGAAGGCTACGCCGTGCGCTTTGATAGTTTGGGTCATTATAAAAGCCGCCTGCAACCTGTTCCGGGATTTATGGAATCAGAACGCTGTGCAGACTGGATCATGAAACACTGGTTAGATGCAGCGGTACAACCTCAAACCCTACCTATACCGCAGCTCAGTTAATCCTTAATGACAGAACGTTTAACAGTTGTTCAGGTATTACCTGCGCTTGAGTCGGGTGGCGTTGAGCGAGGCACATTGGAAGTCGGACACTATTTGGCAAGCCAAGGCCATCGCTCGCTTGTCATTTCAGCCGGTGGACGCTTAGTTGACACACTCACCAGGCAAGGGAGTGAGCATATCAACTGGAATATTGGCAGAAAATCGCTGACCACATTCCGTCTCATTCCACGACTTCGCCGCTTTCTTGTGAAAAATCATGTGGATATTTTGCATGTCCGCTCACGTATGCCGGCATGGGTATGTTATTTAGCGTGGAAATCTTTACCCAAACAATCACGACCTAAATTCATCACTACTGTTCACGGTACCTATTCTGTCAACGGTTACAGCAGAATCATGACCAAGGGCGAGCATGTATTTGTTGTATCAGAAAAAATTCGTGATTATGTCACCACCCATTACGGGGTCAAAGACAATCTCACCCTCAATTACCGAGGTATAGACAGACGCGATTTTCCTTATGGTTTTGAACCTGATAGCGAATGGCTGAAACATTGGTATCGAAGCTTTCCACAAACTCAGGGAAAACTAATAATTACGCTGCCAGGGCGTATTACACGCTGGAAGGGTCAGGCGGATTTTATTGAGATTATTGCTGAGCTCAAGAAATATTATTCAGATGTGCACGGACTTATCGTGGGTGAAACCAAAAAAGGAAAGTCCGCCTTTTTAGCTGAACTCCAGCAGCATGCGGCGGAACTTGGTGTAATCAACGATATCAGCTTCATTGGTCACCGAAGTGATCTAAAAGAAATTATGTCTATTTCAAGTTTAGTGATGTCACTATCACTCCAACCTGAAGCCTTTGGGCGAGTGACCATTGAAGCATTGAGTCTGGGTGTTCCCGTTATTGCCTATGCGCATGGCGGCGTAGAAGAACAACTTTCGATGGTGTTACCGGAAGGCAGAGTGAGAACCGGCGATAAAGCCGCAGTTGTCAGCTTAGCGACGAAATGGTTACTTGCCCCACCCACGGTGCCGGAATCCCATCCATTCATTTTGCAATCCATGTTGGATACCACACTATCAGTCTATAAACGCGTTTTACAGCAAAGCGCCGCATCGTGAATATCTGTCAGATCCTATTAAGCAGAGGTGAGGGTGGGCTGGAAAAACATGTTCGCGAACTTTGTATTAGCCTCAATAAAGCCAGTCACAAGGTCAGCGTTATTGCTGATCCTCAGTTTTTAGATACCTTACCTGAGCAAATACAGCGTTTTCCGGTAAATGCCCGTCTAAGCCGAAATAATCCATGGCTCTGGTTAAAGGTGCTGTATTTCATCCATCGCTCCCATGCCGATATTGTGCATGCCCAGGCTAATAAAGCCACGACGGTGTTAAATAAATGTCGCTATTTCCATTCAGCAAAAA
This sequence comes from Methylophaga sp. UBA2012, assembly GCF_002335235.1. Taxonomy (NCBI): domain Bacteria; kingdom Pseudomonadati; phylum Pseudomonadota; class Gammaproteobacteria; order Thiotrichales; family Piscirickettsiaceae; genus Methylophaga; species Methylophaga sp. UBA2012. The sequence goes on from NZ_DDCG01000014.1 coordinate 29,872, forward strand.
CGGTGGGAACGCTACACAACATCAAAAGCAAAGTAAAAGATTACGCCAAGCTGGATCAAGCTATCGCGGTTAGTCATACGCTACGCTCTCAGTTGAATACCCCGAATGCAGTGACTGTCTACAATGGCATTTCATCGCCAAAGGTAAAAAAGATTAATCTGTATAAAGAGTTTGGGCTGAATCCTGACTTACCCACATTATGTGCTGTTGGTCGTTTGGTTGAAGCAAAAGGTTTTGATTTATTGCTGGAGGCCATAGACGGCCTGCACTTGAACTTGCTCATTATTGGTGAAGGCAAGGAAAGACATCGCCTACAAAAACAAATTCAGGAGCTATCCCCTCATACACACTGTCATCTAACGGGCTACCGACCTGATGTCAGTTCACTGATGCAGTCCTGTGATGGCGTGTTAATCAGTTCCAGACGAGAAGGTTTCTCCTATGTGTGTAGCGAAGCATTACTGTTAAATATGCCAATTTTATCAACAGATGTTCCGGTTGCTAATGAAGTGCTGGATAAAACTTTAATTGTCCCTATTGCAGATAGCAAAGCCTTTCGTCGACGCTTAGAAAGTCTTCTGAAAAACCCAGCTCATTGGCAAAGACTGATGCAGGAGGCGATTGTCTTTGCTCATCAAGCTATGACACTGGAAGCCATGACTGAAAATACGCTTGCTGTTTATCAAGCATTAACCGACGCTTAGCTCATGACGCAGGCTGACAAATTATTGCTTATCAAACACGGTGCGTTTGGTGATCTTATCCAGGCAGATGGGATCTTCCGTGACATTCGCCAATACTTCAGACAGGCAGAAATTGTTTTATTAACCATGTCTCGGTATGAATCCTTGATGCAACGTTCTCCCTACATTGACCGCATCATCATCGATGACAGACTGCCTCTTCGTCATCTACAGCAGCAGTGGAGACTTCGTAAGCAACTGATTCAGGAACAATTTGATCTTATTATTGATTTACAAAATTCTGATCGCAGTGCCTTATATCAACGCTTCTTTTTACCTAAGCTGAGGTGGATATGTCGACGCACAAAGGCAGCACCAGAATCAGGACTAAAAGGCTTAGTACAGTTACTCTCCGAATCAGACATCCCTCATCATCATGCGTTATCACCGGACGTCAGCTGGATGGTTGAAAAAATGCCCGAAGTACTCAACAAATACCCCATTAACAAACCATATATTGCACTTATTCCTGGTAGCTCAGCTCAGCATAAAGAGAAGCGCTGGCCGTACTATCCCGCCTTATCAAAAGCACTTATCAGGCTCGGTTATGACGTAGTGAATATATTAGGCCCCGATGAATTAGATATGGCGGTGAGCCTGTCCGGTTATAGCCCTAACAGCAAAGACGACTTACTCAATTGGTTCGAACTGGCAGGCATTCTGAATGAGGCTAGTTTTATCATCGGTAATGATACTGGTCCCAGCCATATCGCTTCATGCCTCGGCCGTCCTGGTCTGGCGTTATTCGGACCAACAACCTCTGTGAGCCGCTCTGAAATTCAGCGAGGTCAATTTCAGGCTCTGCAAGTCAACGATTTACATCAGTTAAGCATTGATCGGGTTCTGAGCTATCTACCGAGGATATAGCTAACACCCAGGCAATACCTAACCATACCAGTGCTGCCACCCAGTTACTCAGAACGCTGATTCCTCCAGTTAGAGGCCAAAAACTCACCGTTAATACCGAAAAACTCAAAGCAGCTTTTATCCAGTCACGCTGAGCCAATAAGGCGCCTAAGACTTTTTTGTATAGCAAATACAGCATAAACAAAAATAAACATAAGCCGACCACACCTGTCTCTGCGCCTAACTGCAAATACAAATTATGCGGATGCGTACACATCAAGCCGCTGTCTATGAGTAACTGCTGTTGTTCACATACCGTTTGATAGGTATGTAAACCACTACCCAGCCACCAGTTGTCCCGCCACACCTGCCAGGCTGCCTTAAACACGCTGCCATAATCTGATTCAGCAAATGTTGAGAGCTTTGAACCGATGCTCACGATACTTCTCTCAAACATCTCAGGTGATAAAAATAAGGTGATCATCAATGTGATACCAAGCATAGCCAGCATAAGCAGTAAGCTTTGTTTGTATTGTTTATATTCCAGTAACATGGCGATAAAAACGATGACACAGGCTGAGCTGAACAAGATGAGTGCCATTCTCTCCCCCGTTAGGAAGGTAAAAACAAAACCACTTCCCATCGCCACCATCAGAAACGTTAATTGCCGTAAAACAGACGATTTAAAAAGTGGGATAAAAAAGGCAGCAAATAAGGCGATAAACCACAGTCTCAGTAACATCGTGCCTGGAATAGGACTACGGAATGGACCTGTTAAACGAGTGTCAGAAAAGCGCTCTATACCAAACCAGTCAACATCAAAAAAATATTGCCATAATGTGTCGGCAATAATAAGCAGCATAGTCAGCAATAAACTAATAAGAAAGCGCTGTCTTTTTTTAGCATCATTGAAAACCCAGTATGACAAAGCTACTGCAAATAAAGGCCATCTTATAAAAGTAAGCACATACTTCAAGCTTTCAGATGAATCACTACTCAAAGGCAGATTGACGACAAGAAGGTAAGCATTAAACAGCAAGATTGCTAAAAACCAGGGCTGTTTTACCCAATCCCAATCACATTTTTTAAAACTGAAGATAAGAAAGGCAATCGCTACGAGTACCACAGTTACATCAGCTATTGCCCGCGAAAACAGCAATAACGCAGGTAACAGATAAAGAAACAGGTGTGCAGCAGGAGGAAACCCCAAGGGTCGGTTGATGAGCATGCCTATATTCGCGAAAAACGCTCATCATATTCAACTTATATGACAATTTAATGGCGGTAAGCCAAGCTGCTAATGTCTTGCTTGGCTAAGCCAGCTGGTATCTAACTTATTGTGGTGACTCAGTCGTTTCAGGTTGAGCTACAACAATGGCCGCCTCTGGTGCTTCCACAGACAAACTTTCCATCAGCCTACCCATCGTCTCTGATAACCAGTAACAGGCATAAATATGATCATAATAAGCATTGGTGTAATCGTTTCTGGCCGTCAATAATTCGTTTTCTGTATCCAGTAAATCTAATAATGTTCTTCTGCCTACATTAAACTGTTCGAAATACGCATCCCGCGTTTTTTCTGCAGCAATCTTACGTTGTTCGAGGATAGGTAAACGTCTTGAAAGTGTTTCTACATTAATCCAGGCCAGACGTACATCACGGTCAACATTGCGTTTGATAATCTCCGCATTTTGTTTTGCTTGTTCACTTAGATACTTCGTCTCTTCGATACGCGCTTTGTCGGCACCACCATTGAGCAGGTTGTAATCCATTCGAATCATGGCCTGAGCTTCTTTCTCATGACCACGTGTGCCATCCAGATTATTGTCTGCTCGCGTACTCAGCTCCGCATTCACTTGAGGATGAAACGGCGCTTTAGCCCCTTCTTCCTGAGCTAGTGAGGCCTCATGTTGCGCCATTGCCGCCCACAATGAAGGATGTTGTCTGTAAGCAATTTGTAATGCATCCTCGACAGCAGCGGGCGCAGTATCACAACATGACTTACCGGGATCAGTTAAGGATTCAGGTGCATGACCCACCAAACGCTGATAGCGTGTTTTTGCGTCCTGCAAATTGCCTTCTGTGGAACGTAAATTCGCTTGAGCCAGGGCCACTCGACCAGTAGTCTGGTCAAGATCAGAACGATTACCCACTCCAGCTTCTGTTCTGAGTTTAATTTTGTCGAAGATTTCTTCGTGCTGCTCCAGACTTTCTTGTGTTTCTTCCAATAACTGTTGGCGTTTAAGTACATCGAGATAACTCTGCACGGTATTAAGACCGATCGTTTCTGCCTTATCTGTGACATCATAACCAGCAGCATCCGCTTGAGCCTGACTTTGCTCTACAGCACTTTTAGTGGCAAAGCCATCATAAAGCATCTGCGTTGCCTTAATTTCAGCTTCACCACGATTCAGCGATTCGTGATCGGGGCGCGTTGCCGGGTTTTTCGTACGCTCGTAACCGATGCCCAGCGTTAAATCCACCCGAGGATAATAACCTGCTTTAGCTTGATCAACAGTCTTATCAACACTGTAACGACGATTGGCTTCTGCTAAAACTTCAGGATTTTGTTTCAGTGTTGCATCCACCGCTTCCTGTATGGTTTCCGCCGCAATATTTGTGCTCGCTATCGCTGTAATACAGGCAGCAAAAATAGTAGAAAATCGTGATAAGACCATTTTTCTAATTACTCCAGAAATTAACGAACATCAATTTCGACCCGGCGATTACTCACTTCTTCAGTCTCATCAGGTGTAGGCACTTTCAAAACTGTTTCGCCTTTACCTACTGTAGAAATACGAGATTCGTCCACGCCAGCGTTGATCAAATCCTGTGCGACTTTTTCAGCACGGCGTTTGGATAATTTATCGTTATATTGTGAAGAAGCGAGTGTATCAGTATAGCCAACGACTTCAATATGACGATTTCTTCTTTCTAAAACCGCTTCATAGATCTTAACGGATTCTCGTAATGAGTCGGGTGTGAAAGTCGTTTTGTTGAGCTCAAAATAGAGTGTTGCGTGATATGGTTCAGGGGTACGAATAACTTTAGGTGTTGTAGTAACCACCATCTCTTCATGACAAAAGGGAGAACCACTATCTGAAATGGTTAGAGGTGCTTGTAATGACTCACGTAAATCTGAGCGAGGTGTATCAGGACCAATAGCATCATGAATCGTGCTACATGCAGACAGTGCTAAACCCAATAAACTGGTGATAACCAGCCGATAACCAATAGACATCCTTAACTCCAGCCATCCCTAACGTCGTAACAATATTTGCTAATCATAACAACAAAGTATGATTATCACTAATGTAATGATGCCGTTACTGATTTATTTAATAAATACAGACTATCCAGCAAATGTATGAACTGTTTAATCTATTTTAACAAGTGACTCGATAGCTTCTACTAGACTGGCATCGTCCGGCTCTACAGCACTCGGAAAGTGTTCTAACACATGGCCATCGGCATCGATAATGTATTTGTTAAAATTCCAGTCCGGTGCCTGACTTTGTTTGTTTATCTCCATGAAAATCGGGTTGGCACGCGGACCAGTGACATAGCTAGGTGCCACCATGGTGAAACTTACACCAAAGTTTTCTTTACAGATTCTGGCTGCCTCTTCTTCTGTCTTAGCTTCTTGATCAAAATCGTTACTGGCAAAACCAATAACAAACAGTCCTTTATCCTTATATTGCTCATGTAACTTTTCCAAACCACCAAATTGGCGAGTAAACCCACAATGACTGGCGGTATTTACCACCAATAAGACCTTGTCTTTAGCGATCTCACATAGATTTACGGTGTCATTTGAGTGCAGTTTCGGTAAATCGTAATCAAAATAAGTCGGACAATCTTTAGCATGAACCATAGATGAAAATGCCATTAATAATCCTAGCCACACATATTTTTTCATAATCTCTCTCCTGTTCATTCCAGCCTATTTTCTATATTCGTTATCAAAAAAATGTGATGACCATAATATAACTAGTCTTTTGATAAATTTGGAAATTTAAGACGTTGTTATCAATTAATGAAGCTGTTAAATTTATGTTAGGTATTTCACAATTTTACACAAGGGACGTGTTTTGGAAGCCAGATCATTATCAGAGTGTGGAGTCATCTCAGACTGGGGCATAGTTGAAGTCGAGGAAACCAAAGACAGGCATATTTTTGGTTTCTCCAGCCACTATAATTTCTATGTGATCACTCAAAAAATTATCGACTATCATTATGATGTGAAAACACGGCAAGGATCAGCCCTCACCGAATCAGGTATTCTCTACGCCTTAACCGGCAAACCCGTTTCCTACAGTCCCAACAAGCAGTTACAACTTCAGGAATTCATGGAAAAAAATAACTGTAAGTTAAAGCCTGTGAAAATTGAGCGATTTAATCTCTTTTACTTGAACGCCTTCTTTCAAAAGTTATTATCTATCAATCATTAAGTCTCTGAGACTATCATGCAGCTCACTGCAGTAGTGAAATATCGGCTTGAGTATCAATATCAATGAATATCGACGGCGTATCAATATTCACTGCCTGTACCAGTGTTTCATGAGCTTGGACTATTGTTTTAGCACCTACATCGCCAGTAAGTTGTATCAAATCATCTCGATATTGGTTGGAGAATGCGACTGGGTGCCCTCGTTTGCCATGATAAAAGGGAGCTGATATAGCCGCTCCCTGTTTTAACTCACTAACTAATAATTCCAGTATGTCGGATGTTATCATCGGCATATCTGCCAAACCAATTAACCATCCCTTTGCTTGCTGAGTGGCTTGAATCCCGGCGGCGAGTGAATGCCCCATTCCTAAACCGGACTTATCAGCTTTGATAAAGTTAACCCGGCCTGCCACGGATCGACATACTCCTAATAGCTCTTGGTTATTTATTGGCGTGACGAGGTGAATTTGCTCAAACACCTCTAACCATGGCGCTAAAGCATGCAATATCAGCGGCTGTCTCACACCTTTATATCCAACTTCCGTCAGCAGCTTATCTGCACCAAAGCGCGATGCTTTACCGGCAGCGAGAATAACCGCAGCAATCTCTGCCGTTTCCACCGTTAAACTGTCACCTTATCAACGGATGACGTAAGTTGTGGTGTATGTATTCTGTCGCGACGAACGGCAATCAACTCAGCAGAAATCGCTACTGCGATCTCGGCAGGGGTTTTACTGCCTATCTGTAAACCAACCGGACCATGTAAGCGGTCTATTTCTTGTTGGGTGAGATCAAATAATTGCAGTCTTTCCCTGCGTTTATCATTATTGGTTTTGGCTCCTAAAGCACCAACATAAAACGCTGCTGATTTTAGGGCTTCCAACAATGCCATATCGTCTAACTTAGGATCATGTGTTAATGCCACCACCGCGGTATTCAGATCAGGCTGAAGGGACACTACCGCATCATCAGGCATCATGGTGAGTAAAGTGCTCTGTTCATGTTGCCAGGTTTCCTGCATTTCTGGTCTTGGATCGCAGACAAACACCTGGTAATCCAATGCCGTAGCCATATTTGCCAGATAGAATGACGTTTCCGCTGCACCAATAATTAATAGACGTAACCGTGGCCCGTATACAAAAGAGAGTGAGCCTTCCTGCTCGCTGACAACAGGTTCATGACTGATGGCGTGAGCGCATGTGACCTGTAACGAGTCTAACGTGACCTGTCTCTTTATTAACTTCTGAGACTCAATCGCCGTCACCACCGCTTCCAGCCAAGTCCTATCAAGTACAGGCTCAATCAATAATCTGAGCTGACCACCGCAAGGAAGTTTATACCGCAGCTGCTCTTCCTGATTAGCACCATAGATCTTAATCTCGGCAGATGAAGTTGAGAGCTGATGCTGTTTAACTAAAGACACCAGATCATCCTCTATGCAACCACCAGACACTGATCCAAGTAACAAACCATCGCTGCGTAGAGCACACATCGACCCCGGTTGGCGGGGGCTGGAACCATAGGTTCCCACCACCGTAATTAGCCAAACCTTATGCCCCTCTTGCTGCCAGCTCAATAGCTGTCTGAGCACATTCAGATCATGCCCGGTCATACGGCTATGACTCGAGCTGATAACGTATCGGTAACTCACGGATACGTTTACCGGTGGCATTAAAAATCGCATTACATATTGCCGGTGCGACCGGAGGCATGCCCGGCTCACCAACCCCACCTAATGGCTGATTAAAATCTTTTGCCGGTACTAGGTGAACATGGATTTCTTTCGGTGCAGCGTCCATGCGGGTCACCTGATAGCCATCAAAATTGTCCTGAACGGTGACACCATCTTTGAAGGTGATTTCACTTGTCATGGCTAAACTTGCGCCCATAACGCATGCCCCTTCAATCTGAGAGCGGATACGTTCAGGATTCACCTGTGGGCCACAATCAACAGCCACATCGATTCTCGGTATGCTGACCTCACCATCGTCATTAACAACAACTTCCACTACCGTCGCGACATACGTCACGAAACTATAATGAACAGCTAAACCCTGTCCCGAACCTTTCGGCAAAGTTTTACCCCAATCTGCTTTTTCGGTGACCATATTAATGACGCCTTTCATACGTGCTGTATTGAGAGGGTATGCCTCTGGCGACTCACCATAATTCCAATCATCTTTTAATGACGCCGGATCGATTTCACGATCAGGACCGATCAATGACAGTAAAAAGTCTTTATGATCTTTTTTCTGCTGATGCGCCATTTCAGCGATAAATGATTGAATCGCAAAAGCATGAGGAATATTAGAGACGGAACGGTACCAACCAATACGAGTATGTGCAGCTGCTTCAGGATTTTCAATTTGAATATTCTTCACATCAAATGGAATATTCACAACGCCCATGCTTAATTCCATCGGCATTTCATTTTTAGCATCTTTCGCAAAAGTAGAAGCGATTGTTGGTGCAACTGTCCGATGTAACCAGGCCGTTGCATTACCACTTTCATCAAAACCAGCTTCTAAATGTTCGGCAGAAACGGTGTGGAAATAAGAGTGTTGAATATCGTCCTCACGCGTCCATACCGTTTTAACTGCTTGCCCACCTAAAGCCTTAGAGATTAAAGCAGCTTCGACAAGGTAATCAGGTTTAGATTTACGGCCAAAACCACCACCAAGCAGGGTCACATTCACCTTAACTTGCTCAGGTTTTACTTCTAACCATTTTGCGACTGTATCGATACCCGCTTGTGGGTTTTGTGTAGCAGTCGAAATCTCACACACATTATCCACAATTCGTGCCGTTGCAGCAGGCGGCTCCATCGGGGCCTGAGCCAAGTGAGGAATATAATAATCTGCAGAGATGGTAGAACTCGCATTGGCTAATTCATTATAGGTCTCACCTTTACTACGAATGACTTTGCCACCTTTCTGTTTGGAAGAAGCCTGTAGTGTTTCGCGAAACTTGGCTGAATCGTACTGACGGTTAGGACCGGCATTCCACTCAACAGATAATTTTTTTCTGCCTTGAATGGCTGCCCAGGTATTTGAGGCAACAACTACAACCCCACCGAGCGGATTAAATACTGCTGGAGGCGGACTGCTAGGTAAGGTTAAAACTTTGATCACACCCGGCACTTTCAATGTTTCAGTGTCGTCATATGATTTGAGTGTATCGCCATAAGCAGGTGGATGAGCAATGACTGCATAGACCATGTCATCGAGACGAACATCCATGCCATATGTGGTTTGTCCGGTGGCGATATCAAAACCATCAACCAGCTTATTATCTTTCTTGCCGATGTAATTAAATTCGTCTGCAGACTTATAAATCAGGTTCTGATTTTCAGGCACGGCCATTTCAGCTGCTTTTTGTGCCAGCTCACCAAAGCCAAGCTTCTTACCACTTTTAGCATGAATGACCTGATGATTTTTTGCTTTGACTTCTGCAACCGGCACAGCCCACATTGCAGCGGCAGCGGCTTCCAGCATCATTCTGGCTGCAGCCCCGACATTACGCATTGGCATAAAGAAATGACGCATACTGCGTGAACCATCTGTGTTTTGGTTGCCGTAGCGTTTTTCATTACCATCCGCTTGAACGATTTTGACTCGATGCCAGTCAGCTTCCATTTCATCAGCCACGACCATTGGCAAGCTTGTTCTGACACCCTGTCCCATTTCGGAACGGTGAGCCACAATCGTCACAGTGCCATCTTCAGCGATTGAAACAAAAACTAAAGGATCATCCACCCAGCCATTGGGCATACCATCACGGCCATATTTTTGCTTTTCATCAGCAGCTAGCAATTGAGCCGGCATACCTACTGCCAGAACCAGACCACTTAATGCGAAACCTTTAAGAATACTGCGACGGCTAATGTTGGCTATTTGTGGAGCATTATTATCAGTCATTATTTACCCCCCTGCTGCGCTGCTTGTTTGATGGCTGCGCGAATGCGTGTGTAGGTACCACAACGACAAATATTTCCACTCATCGCGGTATCAATATCTTCATCTGTTGGGTTGGGATTATCACGAAGCAGTGCTGTAGCCGCAACGATCTGTCCTGACTGACAGTAACCGCACTGCGGTACATTGATTGACTGCCAAGCTTCTTGAACAGCCTGGCCGACTTTGTCCTCAGAGACCGCTTCTATGGTTGTGATTTTCTTGTTTTCAGCAGCACTGATGGGCGTAACACAAGAACGAATTGGCTGACCATCCAGCATCACAGTACAAGCACCACATAGCGCCTTACCACAGCCAAACTTTGTCCCCGTCATACCCAGGACATCTCTAAGTGTCCACAGAATGGGAGTATCTGTGGGGACATCAACCCGACGGCTTTCGCCATTAATTGTGAGTTTCATTTAAATAATCCTAATTCTGATCCGAGTGTGGTTAGTTTACAGCTAGATATAATTAGCTGGCTAATTATTATTTATTATACATGACTGTTATTAGCAGTATTAGTTCCTATTGATAAACTACTGAGATAAGCGTGATAGCCTCGTCAAGAAAAGGGTTCTCTATTTTTTTATAGTTATGGTAATTTTATGCCCTGATAAAAATGTAGGAGACTTTATGAAACCTTTCGCCGTCTTAGTATCTGTTTGTTTTGTCTTACTTCTGAGTGGTTGCAACACCATGGAAGGTATTGGCAAAGACGTTGGTGCAGCAGGTGACGCCCTGGAAAAGAGTGCCAGTGATAACAAAGGGTATTAATAAAAAAGCCTCAAATCATTGAGGCTTTTTTTTCTATCTATCGAAATTAAATATTACGTTTCATCAAAATACTGCTTAAAAGCTGACTTGACGATCGTTCTCGCTTCCTGACTGTAACCAAATATCACACCTGCAGCCAATGTCGTCGCCAGAGACTTTCCTGGATGTTTTTTAATTAAATCCGCAAGCACTGGATCAGATAGTTTTTCCAGGATCATTTGTAACTCATCGGCTTGTTGAGAACTACTCGTTTGCCCCTCTCTATAGCGCAGAGAGGCTTTTTCTGTCGGGCGATTTAATATCTTTGCTACAGCTAAAATCAGTAACGCCAGCAAAAGGTAAGCAATGGCTGTTAACAGCGCAGCCAACTGTGGCTCAAAGTAGTCGTTAAGAGCAATGTAGGCTGCGACACCGGCAAAACCAAAAGCAAATAACCCCAGAACTATTGCCAGAGCATAAGCTAATGTGGTGATTTGTATTCTTGAAAACAGACTCATTGTTACCTTCTTATCTGCTAGGCAGGATAGTGTTATTTTCTATCCAGTACTTTACCGATGACAAGGCCAATACCAAAAGCCACTGCCATACTAGTATAAGGATGCGCTTCAACTTCGCCTTGGGCTCTAGCTAATGATTCCTTAGCTTGTTGTTGAGCTTGCTGAGCAGCTGCCTTAACTTTGTCTTGGCCTTGCTGTGCATATTCTGATGTCAGATTTTTTAGCGTGCTGGTAACTTCTGCAAAATCTTTACGTAAAGCATCCAGCTGTTCTTGTAATTCTTGATTTGTCGTTTGTGTAGCCATGTTTATCTCCTGTTGATTTGTTTAAAACGTATCGTCGAGACTATTTTCCGTGGCAACTATTTATCCGTTGCATCTTCAACTTCATCAGCTGAATCTTCAATGGCATCACCAGCATCGTCTGCGGCATCATCAATTGCATCACCGGCATCTTCAACCGTGTTATCAATTTTTTCACCCATTTCTTCTGCTGGACCATCATTGTCACATGCTGCCAATAAGCCAACCCCAGCAAAAGCAAACATAATAAGTAATGCACGGCAGATCATCGGAAAAGATTTTGATTCAATCATTGATTTCATACTTACATCTCCATTTTAAAGTTAGGTGGAAAAAATATTGTTTACACCATTATGCTGACAAAAGTTATGCTGCATTTGTTCAACCATAGTGACATTAAAAGCAGTTCATAAGCAAAAAAGTATTTATCGGAAATACTCATTGTTTTTCTATGTCTTAATCTAAGCTATCGTTGATTTATAATTATCGCCTTAACATATGTTAAAGACGACACAATGAAATACACATATCGTATTCATTCCCATTCACTATAAAGGAAGATAGATATGTTAAGTTGGGCATTGACGTTTTTAATCATCGGTATTATTGCTGGTGCACTAGGTTTAAGTGGTGTTGCAGGTACTGCAACGAATATCGCTTGGATTTTATTCGTTATCGGTTTAGTGCTTGCTCTTATTTTCTTCATCACTGGTAGACGCCCCCCAATGTAGGCGTATATTCTCACGAAATACAGACATTCTTAATCGGTGATCACTTATTCAAGAAAGTCTCTTTTGAACTACATTATTTAAGCGAGTCTTCATGGAATCTGTTATCAGCGATGCAGATAGTTGTATTGTTCACCAGTTTGAAAAAATGGTTGAATTATCAGAGTCAGAAATAAGTCTTCTTGCAGCTCTCGAAAGAGATGCTCGCAAGTTTGACTCTGGTGAGAGATTAGCCTTTGCTGGTGAGTACAGTGATCGTTTTTATACTCTGAGGTCTGGCTGGGCTTGTGCCATAAAAACCATGGCCGATGGTCAACGGCAAATTCTTGATATTTTCTTGCCAGGCCAGATTTTAGGTCTTCGGGAAATTGGTCTCAGTCATTCACTCACTGAGTTCAGGGCTTTAACACCCATTGAAGCCTGCCCGTTCCCAAAACAAAGATTGACAGAGATTTTTGAAAAGTCTCCACGGCTGACAGATTTATTCTTTCTGATCATGGCAAGAGAACAAGCGATGCTGATTGAAAGAATTGTCAATATCGGTAGACGAAATGCTGCTGAGCGTCTAGCTCATTTTATTGTCGAAATGAAGGTGAGACTAAATCAGCGTGCATGTGAATTTCATCTACCCATGAACCAGAGTGTTATTGGAGATACACTTGGTATTTCGTCAGTACACGTCAGTCGAACATTTAAACACCTACGTGATTTAGGTTTAATTGATAATAAAAACGGACAAATCGAAATTAACAATCTGGAAGGTTTAATTGACCTATCTGGTTTTGATAGAACCTACCTTGAAACCTATCCAGACTGGACCAGACTAACTAAACCCTCTAAACGAGGATACTAGGAGATAATTATGAAACTTACAGCTTTATTAATTCCATTAACCTTAACGCTATTTTTATCAGCCTGTAATACGATGGAAGGTGTTGGTAAAGATGTTGAGTCTGCTGGCGATGCTATCGAAGACTCGGCATCAGAAAATAAAAATTATTAATCGCCCTATCCTATTTGTTTTTTACTCTCAGCCCCTTAATTGGGGCTTTTTTTGCCCAAAAAACTTATGACAAAAAAAAGCTAGGTAAAAACCTAGCTTAACTAATTAGAAGGAGCAATAAACGTGAGAACTGAAACCAATCACCTCACAATCATGCTAACGTCAACCTATCAAAAAAGTTAAATTCAAACACGGCAAAGTATGCGCTAGCTCACATTTTCTGATGATTTTATGGTGCCAAGCGTTGTTTTATCCACTGATTATCAGCGCTTAATTTATATGAAATGCGATCATGCAAGCGGCTTTGCCTGCCCTGCCAGAACTCCCAATAATCCGGCACCAACCTGTAACCACCCCAATGTTCTGGCCGAGGGGGCGTTAAGCCATACTTCAATGCATATTTGGCTGCTTGTTCTACAATCACTTTTCGATTATCAATCACCTGGCTTTGTGGAGAGGCCCAAGCACCAATCCGATGAGTCAGGGGTCTTGATGCAAAATATCGATCCGACTCAACAGGTTCGAGCTTCTCAACCTTGCCCTCAATTCGAATAACGCGTTCTAACTCTGGCCAGAAGAACTGTAATGAAGCAAATGGATTAATGGCTAAATGATGTCCTTTCCGGCTCAGATAATTGGTAAACCACACTAGACCTTTTTCATCAAAGCCTTTAATCAATACTGGTCGACTTGATGGCCGTCCGTGCTCACCGACAGTCGCTAGCGTCATTGCATTGGCTTCATTAACGTCTTTATCTAAAGCCTCAGCTAACCACGCCTTAAACTGACTTAATGGCTCATCTGCACTCTTCTGCTCCTCAAGAGAGCCTTTTTGATAGCTCGTTCTAATATCTGACAAGCCCAATTCATCATCCATAAGCACTCTCATACAAGAAATATATTCATACTGTGCCAACAGTTTGTTGGCTTCACAACTACATCTGACTTATAAATGATGATAATCAATATTGTGTGAATTATTTATCAAACATGGAGCAATAAAAAAGCCTTGATACCTGACTGGTAACAAGGCTTTGATTGTATTGGTGGGCCCACTAGGACTTGAACCTAGGACCAATGGATTATGAGTCCACTGCTCTAACCAACTGAGCTATAGGCCCTTTTGACTAGCTTACGAACCTTCTGAATCCAGGAAGCTTCGTAATTGATCAGAACGTGAAGGGTGGCGTAGTTTACGTAATGCTTTCGCTTCAATCTGACGAATACGTTCACGTGTTACATCAAACTGTTTGCCAACTTCTTCCAGCGTGTGGTCGGTGTTCATATCAATACCAAAACGCATACGTAATACTTTTGCTTCTCTTTCTGTTAAGCCGTTTAACACGCCTTGAGTCGCTTCACGCAAGCCTTCTATTATCGCAGAATCTGAAGGTGAAATCACATTCACATCTTCAACAAAGTCACCTAAGTGCGAATCTTCGTCATCACCAATCGGTGTTTCCATCGAAATGGGTTCTTTAGAAATTTTCAGCACTTTACGTACTTTATCTTCTGGCATATCAACGCGTTCTGCCAATTCATCAGGAGTAGGTTCACGGCCCATTTCCTGTAGCATTTGGCGTGCAACACGGTTCAATTTGTTAATTGTTTCAATCATGTGCACAGGGATACGAATCGTACGAGCCTGATCTGCAATAGATCGGGTTATCGCCTGACGAATCCACCAAGTTGCATAGGTTGAAAACTTATAACCACGTTGATATTCAAACTTATCAACCGCTTTCATCAAACCGATGTTACCTTCCTGAATTAAGTCCAGGAATTGTAAACCGCGGTTAGTATATTTTTTCGCAATAGAAATAACCAGACGCAGATTCGCCTCCACCATTTCTTTCTTCGCACGACGAGCTTTTGCCTCTGCGATCGACATTTGACGTGAAATTTCTTTTATTTCAGAAATTGACATACCACGACTTTCTGCAATCTCAGCTAAAACTGACTGTGCAGCGATAATTTCATCATGATGTTTCTTGATGGTAGAAGAGTAATGTTTTTTCGCTCTGATATGTTTATCAGCCCAGTTAACATTACTTTCGTTGCCCTGGAATGAATCAATAAAGTCGCGGCGATTCATGCGGGCTTGTTCTACCACGATATCCATAATAATTCTTTCTTGATTACGGATTTCGTTGACTGTTTCGCTCATCAGGTCATTCAG
Organism: Methylophaga sp. UBA2012; assembly: GCF_002335235.1. Lineage (NCBI taxonomy): Bacteria > Pseudomonadati > Pseudomonadota > Gammaproteobacteria > Thiotrichales > Piscirickettsiaceae > Methylophaga > Methylophaga sp. UBA2012. Next base: position 45,350 of record NZ_DDCG01000014.1, read on the forward strand.
GTAAGCCAATGTTTTTGGAGTAAGTTTAAACTCCATAAACTGTGCACTAGCTTGCTCACGTGATACCTCAGCCTCTTCACCTTCTGCTTTCAGGTAGGCATTAAAGCTTTCTTTTAATGCTTCAAAACGAACACGTGCTTCTTCAGGATCAATTTCGCCAGAATCATCGTCATCACTGACGTTATTCACAGAGTCATCATCGTCATCATCTGAATCGCTATCAGAATCATCATCTGCGTCATCATCATCTGTATCACTCAGATCATCATGTTCTTCCACGAGTTCTTCAGCAGAAACAAAGCCTTTTATCAGCTCGTTCAGACGCATTTCACCGGCTTCGACGGCGTCATACAACTCTAAAAAGGATGAAATACAGGCTGGATATGTCGAAAGCATCATCAAGCTTTCACGTAAGCCTGCTTCAATGCGTTTCGCAATGACAATTTCGCCTTCACGGGTCAGTAGTTCTACCGAGCCCATTTCGCGCATGTACATACGTACTGGATCGGTGGTTCGACCAAATTCGCCATCAGAGCTTGCTAGAACAGCAGCAGCTTCTTCATCTGAAACTTCGTCGTTTGACGAAACCGCTTCAGCAAGACGCTCCATTTCATCGGTATCCATGCCATCTTCATGGACCATAATACCGAGGTCACTGAACATGCTGACAATATCTTCGACCTGATCAGCATCTACCAAATCTTCCGGAAGATGATCATTAATCTCACCATAAGTGAGATAACCACGTTCTTTACCTAAGGCGATCAGTTCCTTAACGCGTGATTGTTGATCTTTCATGCAGCCCCTTTAACCCTGTGACGCTATATAGACGTGAACACTTCATTATACTGAAATGACAAATTTATTGCATCAAATTAACATAAACATTTAGCTCTGAGATAACCGTAATTCTGCTTTTTCAGCCTCAGTTAATTCACTGAGCGGCTTTGACTCGAGATAAATTCGTCGTTGTTGTTTTGCCTGTTTTTGCAGTTGCGAAAAAATACCGAGCAACTCGTACTTCAGTTCATCTGCCGATAGACTCAAACTTTGCAGCGCTAGTTTCTGAAGATGCGCACTATTTTCCCTGTTACGCCAACGTTCTAGAAGTGCCGCAGTAGTTAGATGGGGATGCTCATGAAGAGTTTCAAGCAATTCTTTAAGAATATTAACGCCAGGTAAATCAAGTGAACTAATTGACGATGTGTCATCAATTTCACGCGCCAGAATCGGATATTGCAAAAGAATGCTAATAGCCAGCCTGAGTGGCGTCATTGTCGCCATAGTTTGTTTTTTGGCTGGGCGTTGCTGTTTCTGTGCTGGTTTTTCAATATGACGATTTAGCGTTGCCATATTCGTCTGGCTCAATTCCGCTAGGCGTTGCTCCAGCATATCTCTGTAAACCCCCGCCGGAACATGTTTAAGATAAGGCTTTGCTATCTCGACAAGTCTTGCACGCCCATCCATTGATCCCAGCTCGACTTTCTCAGTTAGCCATGCAAAGAAAAAATCAGAATAATTTTGTGCGTGTAAGACTTCTGACTCAAATGCTTCAGCACCGTGTTTTCGTACCATACTATCGGGATCTTCACCATCTGGCAGGAACATAAACTTAAGTTGCTGATTACCTCCTAACATAGGAAGGGCATTTTCGGCCGCTCGCCAGGCCGCTTCTCTGCCTGCACGATCCCCATCAAAGCAAAAAACGACTTCGGGCGCTGTTCGAAGTAACTGTCGCAAGTGATCTGGGGTGGTAGCGGTACCTAATGTTGCAACAGCATTAGTTATGCCGTGTTCGGCTAATGCAATCACATCCATATAGCCTTCTACAATCAGTATGCGTTCGAGTTTACGATTTTGCTTTCTCGCTTGATAGAGACCGTATAACTCAGTGCCCTTATGGAAGATCGGTGTTTCCGGCGAGTTAAGGTATTTTGGCGTTGAGTCATCCAACACCCGACCACCAAAACCGATAACACGACCCCGTCTGTCGCGAATAGGAAACATCAATCGATGACGAAAACGGTCATAGGTCCGCCCAGCATCATTTTTGATTAGCAGGCCCGTATCGAGAAGCTGTTTCACCAGTGTCTGAGATGAACCAAATGTCTTTAAAACATTATCCCAACCATCGGGAGCCATACCGATTCCAAAGGTCTCTATGGTGTTTTTGGATAAGCCTCTGGACTTTAAATAATCGACAAAAACCTGTCTGTCTGGATGTGTTTGTAATTGATGGACATAAAACTGACTGACCTTGTCCATCAGGTCATAAAGGTTTTTCTGCTGGGGTGATTGTGAAACATTTTGCGTGGTAGGAACGGTCATGCCAACCTGATCAGCCAATTCCTGAATAGCTTCAGGAAAGCTTAACTGATCATATTCCATCAGAAACCCTATCGCCGTGCCATGGGCTCCACAACCAAAGCAGTGATAGAACTGCTTATCCGGACTGACTGTAAACGAGGGGGTTTTTTCATTATGAAAAGGACAGCAGGCATGCAAATTCTTGCCTGCTTTCTTCAGTGCAACCCGGGTATCAATGATATCGACGATATCGACCCGGGCTAGCAACTCATCAATGAATTGTGGGGGTATTTGACCAGCCATATTAGTTATTATGGCTGAAATTTGCTGTAAATATTAACCATATCTTGATGAGATACGGCAGCGTGGCTGTTTTAATTGCTCAACGCTGATTTAACTTGTCCACTTACTGCGGCCATGTCAGCACGGCCTTGAATTTTTGGTCGCAACACATTCATGACTGCGCCCATGTCTTTAATGCTACTTGCACCCGCTTCATCAATGGCTGATTGAATAGCTTGCGCAATTTCTTCTTCAGAGAGTTGCTCAGGCATAAACTCTTCAATGACCACGAGTTCAGCCTTTTCGATATCCGCCAAATCCGCACGAGAAGCATTTTCGTATTGTTCTAATGCTTCACGACGTTGTTTGATCATTTTGGTCAGGATAACGACAATATCATCGTCAGAAAGGTCAACCCGGTTATCTACTTCAACTTGCTTGATGGCAGCTGAAATTTGACGTAACACTGCAAGACGTTCTTTGTCTTTGGCGCGCATCGCATCTTTGATGCTGTCTTGAATAGTAACTTTTAACGGGCTGGCTTCTGCAGGCATGATATTTAGTTTAGTCTCTGAATATAGCGATTTTAGTAAAGACGGATACGGCTTGCGTTTTCGCGAGACAGTTTCTTCTGGTGACGTTTTACGGCTGCGGCTGCGGCACGTTTACGTACAGTAGTTGGTTTTTCATAAGCTTCACGAGCACGGGCTTCAGCAACTGTGCCAGCTTTCTCACATGCACGTTTAAAACGACGTAGAGCGACGTCAAATGGTTCGTTCTCTTTTACTCTTACTGCAGGCATTCAAAAAACTCCCTAAACAATTCTTGTATGGAAACCCCTAATTGTACGAAATATTCACCAGAAAGCAAACAGTTAAATCACTTTATTTATAAAAAAGGGCATAATAGTCAGGTATTAATGCAGAAGCTTAGGAAAAAAATGCGTGTTTTAGGTATTGAATCTTCATGTGACGAAACCGGTGTCGCTATTTACGACACGGAAAAAGGGTTGCTCGCTCACCGCTTATTTAGTCAGATCGCTATGCATGCTGAGTATGGTGGTGTCGTGCCAGAACTGGCTTCCAGAGATCATATCCGTAAAACATTACCACTTGTTGAAGAAGTATTAAATGCTGCGTCCTTAACCACTGCAGACATTGATGCTGTCGCTTATACAGCAGGACCTGGCCTAGCTGGCGCTCTGTTAGTTGGCGCAGCAATCGGCCGCAGTTTAGCCTGGGCGTTAAATATTCCCGCTTTAGCCGTCAATCACATGGAAGGACATTTGCTGTCACCTTTACTGGAAGAACCTGCACCGGCTTTCCCCTTTGTCTCACTACTGGTGTCCGGCGGCCACACCCAATTGGTGGATGTAAAAGCTATTGGCCAGTACGAATTATTAGGTGAATCGATTGATGATGCGGTAGGTGAGGCTTTTGATAAAACAGCCAAACTTTTAGGCATGGATTATCCAGGCGGCCCATACCTTGCGGCCAAGGCAGAACAAGGTGTCGCCGATCGTTTTGTGTTTCCTCGGCCTATGACTAATCGTCCCGGTTTGGACTTCAGCTTTAGTGGCTTAAAAACATTTGCGATGAATACCTGGATGGAAACAGAGCAATCCGATCAAGATAAAGCCGATATTGCACTGGCTTTTCAAACTGCGGTGGTTGAAACACTGGCAATCAAATGTAAAAGAGCATTGAAACAGACCGGACACAAGCGATTAGTTGTCGCCGGTGGGGTAAGTGCAAATAAAGCATTACGCCAAAAATTAGATTCAATTAAAGGCGTTGACGTTTTTTATCCTCGGCAACAATTTTGCAGTGACAATGGCGCCATGATTGCTTTTGCTGGTGCCATGCGCCATCAAGCAATGAAACATCAGGAAATACCGAGCTTCACTGTCAGACCGCGCTGGCCACTTAACGAACTCAGCCCACCCTAGCTTTAGCCAGACTTTGACTCTTCCTTAGCCAGTAGGCGACGGATATTACCGTGATGACGGGCAATTAATAACAAGGCAGTCAGTAGAATAATCCAACGCGCATTGACACTATCGATAAGCCACAAACTATAAACCGGGGTAAGGGTAGCAGCCACTAAGGCAGATAGAGACGATATACGTGTTACAGCAAACACCACTAACCAAGTGACTAATCCTGCTGCGGCCAGTAGCGGTGAGAGGGCGATAAAGCCACCCAATGCGGTAGCGACCCCTTTGCCACCTTTAAATTCAAAAAAGATCGGAAACAGGTGACCTAAAAAGGCGGCAAATGCTGTTGCGGCGACCCACACCATATCAAGGCCGATGGCATGTGCAATTGCTACCGGGATGACGCCTTTCAAAACATCAAACAGCAAGACAGTTGCTGCCAGTTTTTTACCGCCAAATCGCAGAACGTTAGTTGCACCTGGATTACCTGAGCCCTGAGTTCGTGGGTCCGGCAAGCCTGCCAGCTTACATAAAATGATCGCACTCGATAATGAGCCAAAAAGATAAGCGACCACCAATAAAATGACGGGTAAGGCATAAGTCTCAAGCATGATATGATGGTACCTTTTAAAAACGTTGCGACATTATAGGTCGCGAATCAATGATTGCCACCCTTTGACAGATCGAGACATGGATAAAATTTTTCTTAACGACCTTAAAATCGACACCATTATTGGTATTTACGACTGGGAAAGACACACACAACAAACCCTGACTTTTGATCTAGAAATGGACTGGGATATTCGTCAAGCTGCGGAAACAGACCATATCAGCAACACACTGGACTATGGTGCTATTGCCCAAAAAATAGTTAATTTTGTTAAGGCCAGTGACTATCAGCTTATTGAAACACTGGCTGAAGATCTCGCCCAAATGTTACTCAATGAGTTCTCCATTCCCAAACTCAAACTGACGCTGAGTAAGCCCGTCGCCTTACACGGTCAAAATACGGCTCGAATTGTGATTGAACGTAGCAAATAATGCATAAGGAAAGACACGGCTACCTACTTGGACTGGGCTGCAATATCGATCCGTTTGAAAACTTTTCAAGCATGGTCGCTCTGTTGCTAGCGCATTTTGAGCGTTTTGATATCAGCCGGATTTTGCATATTCCGCCGGTAGGCATGAATAGCCAGCACTTTTTCCTGAACGCCGTCGCTTTTATTGAGACGGATATGCCACAAGACAATCTGAAAGACATCTGTAACGCGATAGAGATGAGACTAGGCCGTGATCGTGAAGATCCTGACCGTAAACACAAAGATCGGCCAGCGGATCTGGATATTCTGTGCTCTCTTACGGTGCCTGACGGTCTGAATACCCCGGCTCGGGAAGTCACAGATGAATATTTTCTGTATCCCTTAATTGATGAATTGTTTAAATTTTTAAGTGATCAACCACTTAACAGCCAAATACAAAATGGCACCAAAATCCAGGTGGGATCTTTATCGTTTGGAGAATCGGCGACCACCATCCACCGCAATTGAGACACCGGTCAGGAAAGGATTGTCTAACAAACTTTTGACGGCCAGGAAAACAGACTCTGCACCACCTTCACGTGCTAGTGGTGTTTCAGACATCATCTGCTGACGAACCTCATCAGAATGTGACTCCGTGAACAAGACAGGGCCGGGAGCAACGGCATTGACCTTGATTGCTGGTGCATATTTTTTTGCCAACACCAGCATCATATTATGCAGCCCAGCCTTGGTGGTGCCATAAATATCAAATCGCGGTGTTGGATTCTCAACATTGATATCGGTGATATGTACAATATCTGCCGGTTTGTCAGCGTCACCTTTTAGCTTGTTTTTGAGTCCTTCATTAATCAAAAAGGGTGCCATCATATGTACGTAAAAAAATTGCTCATACTGCTGAGCGGCTTTTTCTAGATCATCATCTGTCGGCGAAAATGATGAGGCATTATGAATAATCGCTTTTAATGATTCACAGCGTTGTTGGCAATCCTCAATAAACGCCATGATAGCTTGTTTGGAGTTAAAGTCTGCCTGAATGGTATCAATACCCATTTCACGCATTTCTTGGACACCATCAGTCTCGGTACGGTAATGTGCAAGCACATTACATCCTTGTTCATGGAATCGCTTAGCCATATGCAAACCGACTCGACGACTGGTGCCTGTCACCAATACAACCTGATGCAATTGCTACTCCTCAACGATGAATAATAAACACACATTATCGACTGTTTCGCCTGAAGCGCAACAACACAGTGATGCTTTAAAAGAATTGATCAAAAAGCAAATACAGTCTGAAGGTGGCACAATCAGTTTTGCCAAGTATATGCATGCCTGTTTGTACGCGCCAGGTTATGGTTATTACAGTGCTGGCAGCCATAAAATTGGCGAGCAGGGCGATTTCACCACCGCCCCTGAAATCAGCTCTTTTTTTGGTTATAGCATCGCCAACCATATCATCGATGTCTTTGCCCAGAAAACCCAAAAACATATTCTTGAATTTGGTGCTGGCAGTGGGCAACTCGCCATAGACATCATGACCTATCTGGAAAAAAGCCATGAGCTGCCTGAGTTTTATTACATTCTGGAAATCAGTGCTGATTTACGCCAACGCCAGCAACAGTATATTCGACAACTTTTACCCGAACACATAGATCGGTTTGTTTGGTTAGATGAATTACCTGAACAGTTTGAAGGTGTCATTCTAGCCAATGAAGTATGTGATGCCATGCCCGTTAACCTCATCAAAATAAAAGATCATCAGCTATACGAACGTCATGTATGTCTAAACAATAACTATTTTGCCTGGCGAGATATGCCTGTGACTGATGATGAACTCATGCAGCAGGGGACTCGCATTCAAACGCTTATTTCAACAGATATTTACGAAACCGAAATCCATTTAGCCTCGCAGCAATGGTTACGTACAGTTGCCCAGTCACTAAAAAAAGGCGCTTTTTTCATAATTGATTATGGCTATAGCTTTAACACGTTTTATAACGAAGAAAGAAAGCGGGGGACCTTATGCTGCTATTACCGCCATCAGTTGAATAATGATCCATTTTATTTGCCTGGTTTACAGGACATTACCGCCCACACGGAATTTACCACACTGGCAGATATCGCCTTTGAACAAGGGCTGGACGTAGCAGGGTTTCATGAGCAAAGCGACTTTCTGATGGCAGGCGGCATTACCGATATTGCTGCAGAGTTTCACAACAACATGCCTACTGCTGACTGGTTACAACAAAGTGCGGGATTAAAGCAGTTATTAATGCCAAGCCAGATGGGCCAGCAGTTTAAAGTGCTGAGTCTAACTAAAAACCTTGAATTGTTAGCACGGCTTTCAATAAACGACCGCCGCTATCAACTCTGAATGACAGCAACAAAAAAGGGGCTCAAAGCCCCTTTAATGTTTGAATAAATGCCTGGAATTATTTCTTCAACGCTTCCAGTTCTTTTTGTAATTTATCCATTTTTTCGCTCATATCAAATAAGACTTCTTTGATATTTGCCATGTCATCACGAAGATTGCTGGTTTCTTGCTTATTACGTGCAATATCTTCTTTCAGCTCAGGACTGATAAGCGCATCTTTTGAATCAGCTTGACGTTCAGCAATGGTTTGTAAAACCGTCGGAATATCAATCTCAATCCAGTCTGTTCTCTCTTTACCTGTTTCAGGGTCAATGTGATATGACATACCATTATCAAGCGCCACTCTTACAGCAGGCTCAGAATCGAACTTTCTGGTACCCGGTAACAGTGGGTTAACGCGGCGGTCAATTTCCTGACCGGTGTATTGGTCTTTGTCACGATAATCTTCGTGTAACAAACCGAAGATAATGTTCAAGCGACCACCACTCATGAAAACACGACCGCTATCACTTTGACGCTCTTTTGCAATCATGCCCTGATGCACACCCAATGTAACAAAGGTAACATCTTCATTTGGCTGAGCACGGCCTAAACCATTCGCTAAACCATTACTTAGAATCTGTAACTCTGCAGGTGAAAACAGCGGATTTTGACGCTGATTAAACAACACCTTTTCATTCACATAAAGCGATTCTAAAACTGAACGCATTGTGTCTGGTGAAATTGAGTAGGGGTGATCATTTGCCACACCCGGAACATCGCGATCAACAATTTTGACGTACTGCAAACCTGTTTCAAATAAGGTTTTACCTTCTGTAGAAATTTCTACATCATCAGACTTTTTCAGTGGGTTACCACAACCACTCAGCCCCAGGCTCAGGGCTAAAGCAACGGTCACTGCCGTGCTGTACTTCACAATGCCTCGCATAGATTCTTCCTCGTTTTAGTTAACCCGTTTAATTAACGGGAGGTGTGAGTTCTGCTTTTTGTTCCCTGCATAATAATGCCTGAACGGATTCTCGTGGATCGTACCCTTCAAACAAAATTTTGCATACTTGCTCCACAATGGGCATTTCAATGTCAGCCTGACGGGCTCTCAACATGACTTCACGTGCAGCATGCATTCCTTCTACTGTTTTACCGACAAACTTAACAGCATCATCAACGCTGAGTCCGCGTCCAATCGCCAAACCTAATTGACGATTGCGACTTTGATCATCGGTGCAGGTTAAAATCAAATCACCAATACCAGACAAGCCGAACAAGGTTTCAGTTTCCGCACCCAGTGCTGCCGCTAAGCGTCTTATTTCGGCCATACCCCGCGTAATCAATGCAGCCCGGGCATTCGCTCCATAGCCTAAACCATCAGAAATACCCGCACTAATCGCCAACACATTTTTGACTGTGCCGCCAATCTGCACACCTAACACATCATAAGTTGTGTAGACACGCAGTGTTGGGCTATGAAACAAACCCGCCAGTTGTTTGGCAAAATCACCATCTTCCGATGCTACTGTAAATGCCGTCGGTAAATTAGCCGCGACTTCTGCGGCAAATGAAGGGCCGGAAATCACCGCTAATGGATGACTTTCACCCAAGACGGAACGAGCCACATCATAAAGCAGCTCGCCGGTATCAGGTGCCAAACCTTTTGTTGCCCAACTCACGGGCGTTGTAGCTGCAAGTACCGGCTTTATCATTTGCAAGCTTTCTACAAAGGCTTTACTGGGAACTGAAATCAACACATGACCACAATTTTGTTGGGCTTTATACACATCATCCACTACCGATAAAGCATCAGGGAACGCTATACCAGGCAAGTATTTCGCATTTTCACGCGATGTTTGCATCTCTGCGCAATGTAGTTTGTCTCTTCCCCATAACCATGTCTCATGACCATTTCTGGCCATCGCCATGGCAAGCGCAGTTCCCCACGCCCCAGCGCCCAATACCAGTGTTGGTAATAAATTGGCTTGTTCAGACACCGCCGTTTCCTGGATATTAATGCGTCGTTTTTGCTCTTGCTTCTTGAGCTTGTCTCTCAACTTGCTCTTTTTGATGGAGATACATCGCATCAAAATTGACGGGGGCCAATACAAGTTGCGGGAAGCCACCTTTAGTCACTAGATCAGACACCACTTCTCTGACAAATGGGAAAAGCGTATTGGGGCAGTAACTACCGACTAACGGTCCCATTTCTTCGGTGGTATAGCCCGTTAGCGTAAAAATACCAGCCTGTTTTACTTCGACTAGAAAGGCGGTTTTATCGCCTACTTTTGCGGTGACGGTAACAGATAACACGATTTCATGTGTGTCATCGTCGATACGGTTATATTCATTGCCTAACTGTAAATCCAGTTGTGGACGCCACTCATCACGAAAAATTTCAGGTGAGTTAGGTGATTCAAAAGACACATCTTTTGTGTAAATTTTTTGAATCACAAAACGTGGTTTTTGTTGTTCTTCACCTGTTGCTGTGTTTTCTTCAGCCATCTCTATTCCTTCTTGTTTTAAGATTGCGCCAGGAGACTATCTAGTTCTTTAGTGCGATCAATCGCAACTAAATCAGTGTAGCCACCTATGGCTTTATTATTGATAAATATCTGCGGCACGGTTCTTTGCTGGCTCTTTTTCATCATCTCATCTCTTTTTGAAGGATCCAGATCCACACGAATTTCGTCGTATTTCACGCCTTTACGCTCCAGCAACTGTTTTGCCATTACACAGTAAGGACAGTGAGCAGAAGAATAAACAATTACTTTAGCCACAATATAACCCTGCCATTTTGTTTTGATTAACTAAACAGAGGCAATTTAGCCTCTTTCCATCCATTAATGCCACCAGTCATTACATAAACTTCTTCAAAGTCATTTGATTTTAACTTTTTGGCGGCATTCCGAGCACGCTGACCACTAGCGCAGACAATTACCAGAGGTTGCGATTTATTTTTTAACTTTTTAATTTCTTCGTCTAATTTGGATAACGGAAGATTGACCGAGTCAGCAATATGCTCTTTCTCGAATTCATCTGCTTCCCGGACATCAACAAATTTACCTTTGTACTGATTGACCAGTCTGACCGACTGATTAGCATCTAATGGCTGTAATCCGGTTAGTTTACGATTAATCGCATCAGAAAAAACTAACCAAGCCAATACAACCCATGCTGCACTCAACATCCAATGATTAACGATGAACTCACCCAAATTTTCCATAGCAACCCTTAAAACTGTCTTAAAATCAGATTAATTTTTTGCAGAACAGAATACTTCACGCATCATCTCAATCAGTCTGAGAGTACGCTCATCATTCACACGGTAATAAATACGATTAGCATCACGGCGTGACATAAGAATGTCTTTTTCACGTAACTTTGCCAAATGCTGTGATACGTTACTTTGTGTGGTGCCAACCTGCTCAACGATATCCTGAACGGATAACTCATACTCACCAATCGCGCACAGAATCTTAAGGCGCAAAGGATGAGACATCGCTTTCAGTGCAAATGCAGCACGTTCGATATCATTATCAATCGCGATAGAATCTATGTTTAAAGCTTGTGCCACAATTTTGTCCGTCAGTACCTGTGACTGTATTTCATCACAAAACACCATATAATACACGGCATCAATTCTTAATGACATACAAGACAAGGGATAGTCAGCAGATAGCCCGACTACTTTTCGTTTTAAGGACTTATCAATGACGCAAACACACAGACCTCTGGCGCTCATCATCTTTGATGGATGGGGCTACAGCGAATCCGCAGAAAATAATGCCATTCTTGCAGCAAATACACCGAATTGGGACCGTATGTGGGCAACATATCCACACACGCTGATTAATGCATCAGGGGAAGGTGTTGGTTTACCGGGTGATCAAATGGGTAACTCTGAAGTCGGCCATTTGAATTTAGGTGCTGGCCGGGTTGTGTATCAGGAGTTTACACGTATCAGTCTGGCCATCAGAAATGGTGAGTTTTTCGATAATCGTGTGCTGATTGACGCGGTTGATAAAGCCAAAAAAACCGATAGTGCTGTGCATATCTTCGGTTTATTATCCGACGGTGGTGTACACAGCCATGAACAACATATTCACGCCATGGTCGAGCTAGCAGCCAGACAAGGTGCCAAGCAAGTCTATGTTCATGCCTTTTTAGATGGTCGTGATACCCCACCTAAAAGTGCTGAAGCGGCGATTGAGAAACTAGAAGAAAGCTTCAAAAAATCAGGAACAGGTCAACTTGCTACCATCATCGGTCGTTTTTATGCGATGGATAGAGACAACCGCTGGAATCGAGTTGAAGAAGCCTATCAGCTCATCACCGAAGGTAAAGGCCAATATCATGCTGACACAGCGATTGAAGGTCTACGTGCAGCATATGAACGCGAAGAAACCGATGAGTTTGTTAAAGCGACCACGATTGGCACACCGGTAAAAGTGAATGACGGTGACAGCATTGTCTTTATGAACTTCCGTTCTGACCGGGCTCGTGAGCTGACGGAATGTTTCATCAATCCTGAATTTTCCGGTTTTGTTTTACCAAGAAAAATTCAGCTTGCTGACTTTGTGACATTAACCGAATACAAAAAAGACTTCACTGCGCCTATCGCCTTCCCAACAGAAAAATTACATAACATTCTGGGTGAATACTTATCTGCCCAGGGCAAAACTCAGCTACGTATTGCTGAAACTGAGAAATATGCGCATGTGACCTTTTTCTTTAATGGCGGTCAGGATACCCCGTATGAAGGTGAGGACCGTATTCTGATCCCATCGCCTAAAGTTGATACCTATGATCAACAACCAGAGATGAATGCCCCGGAAGTCACAGACAAACTTGTCGAAGCGATCAATAGTGCAAAATACGATGTCATCATTTGTAACTTCGCGAATGCCGATATGGTAGGCCACACCGGTAATTTTGACGCAGCCGTGAAAGCCATCGAAACTCTGGACGTCAGTCTGGGGAAAATTTGGACAGCTATTGAAAAAGTGGGCGGCGAAATGCTGGTGACAGCAGATCATGGCAATGCCGAGCGTATGGTCAATCATGAAACCGGACAGCCTCATACTGCACATACCAATAATGTCGTGCCATTATTATTTGCCGGTCGCGAGGCTCATTGTGTCGATGGGGGGACTTTGTCAGACATTGCACCAACCATGTTGTCATTAATGGGGCTCACCATTCCAGACGAAATGGGTAAAAAACTCTTAGTAATAGCCCAATAAGCCTTTCAAGTGACGTTGAGAATATTACTGGCATGCTTAAGCCTGCTGATCTGTTTCAGTGTTCATGCTGAAACAGATTCAGCATCGCGCCTGGACGATGTTCGCAAAGAAATAAAATCGCTGAATAGTGATCTGTCAGAAAAAAAAGCAGACCGGCAGGCGCTTCTCGATCAGTTAAAAACACAAAGCCGACAAGTCTCTGAACTGAACAAACAGCTTCGAAAACTTGAAGCACAGATTAACGATAAACATAAAGAGGTAGAAGCGCTACGTCATAAGATGGGCATTAAAGAAAAAGAGCAAAAACAGCAGCTTGATGCCTTATATAGCCAAATACGTTCTGCTTTCATTCATTCAGAACCCAGTTATCTGGAGCTATTGTTAAACCAGAAAGATGTGTCTACCCTTAGTCGAGGAAGCACCTATTTTCGCTACTTTCATCAGGCGAGACAGCAAGAACTGGAAAATATTCATCAGCTATTGGTGAAACTCAACGACGAGCAACGCGATGTTTTACTTGCACAGCAATCTTTAGAAAATATGCTGACGCAGCAGCGTTCGAAACAGGCTCAACTTGAACAACAAACCAAACAAAGGAAAGCCACGCTAGCTGCGCTGGATAACACCATATCGACACAAGACAGTCGTCTGGCGTCTTTGAAAGATGAAGAGCGGAATCTACAACAATTGCTGGATTCCCTTAGCAAAAAATCAGCGCCAACAGCACCGGTAGCGAAGCCTAACAATAATTCAACACCTGTGAAACCAAACACACCTTTTCCACGTCTGACAGGTAAACTAACGTGGCCTGTTAATGGAAAATTACTTGCCCGCTATGGCAGCTCGAGAAATCTTGGTAAACTCAAATGGCAAGGTATCGTCATTGCGTCACCAACTGGAAACGATGTCAAAGCCACAGCAGCAGGTCGAGTTGTTTTTGCTGATTGGTTGAGAGGGTTTGGTCTATTAATCATCATTGATCATGGTGATCAATATATGACTCTTTATGGCAATAATGAATCATTACTTAGAGATGTCGGTGAGTATGTCAAAGCCGGCGACGTTATAGCACAATCTGGCGAACAAGGAATTCGTGGCCTATCCGGCCTTTATTTTGAAATTCGTCATCGAGGCAGCCCAACAAATCCACTAAAATGGTTGGGGAAACAAGGCTGACAAGTCTTATCGATTAAGGAAGGAATATGAGTTTTTTTAAACGTGATTTCGGCTTAATTACCAGCGGTGTAATTTTAGGTGCCACCCTCGTATTTGGCCAAATGGTTTTTGCTGATAAGGAAGCAACAAAACCGGACCTACCTCTTGAAGACTTACGTACTTTTTCAGAGATTTTTGGCAGGATTAAAAGTAGTTATGTAGAACCTGTTGAAGATAAACAGTTACTGGAAAATGCTATCCGCGGCATGCTTTCCGGTCTGGATCCTCACTCAACCTATCTCGATAAAGAACAGTTCAAAGAACTGCGTGAAGGTACCTCTGGCGAATTTGGTGGACTGGGTATTGAAGTCAGTATGGAAGATGGCTTTGTTAAGGTCGTCACACCAATTGACGATACGCCTGCTGCAAAAGCCGGTATCAAACCGGGTGATCTGATTATTCGTCTTGATGACACGCCTGTAAAAGGAATGACCCTGAATGATGCAGTGGATATCATGCGTGGCAAACCAGGCACTGACCTTATGCTAACCATCATTCGTGAAGGTGAAGATACACCACTCAAAATTAATGTCACTCGCGCCATCATCAAAGTCGAGAGTGTTAAGAAAAAAATGCTGGAACCGGGTTACGCCTATGTTCGTATTTCAACATTTCAGTCACGAACTGGCGAAAGCTTAAGAGAAGCGATCTCTGAACTGAAAAAAGAAAATGATGGCAAACTAAACGGACTGGTCCTAGATCTACGCAACAATCCTGGTGGTGTATTAGATGCCGCGGTTGAAGTCTCTGATGCCTTCATTGAAAAAGGGCTCATTGTTTACACTGAAGGCCGTATTCCAGATTCTGATCAGAAATTCCACGCCACTCCTGACGATATGCTAAAAGGTGCTCCATTAGTTGTATTGGTTAATGGTGGTTCCGCATCTGCTTCGGAAATTGTAGCTGGTGCCTTACAAGATCATGATCGTGCGGTCATTATGGGTACAAAAACCTTTGGTAAAGGCTCTGTGCAGACTGTCATGCCTCTCACTAATGACACTGCTGTTAAGATGACAACAGCTCGTTATTACACACCTTCAGGCCGTTCTATTCAGGCAGAAGGTATTGTTCCGGATATCGAACTAAAACCAGTGCATATTTCTGCTATTGAAGACGCAGAATTTACTCCGCTAAGAGAACGTGATCTGGCTCATCATCTGGTCAATGGTGACGAAGAAGAAAAAGCCAATGCTGAACAGAACCAAGCGGATAAAGAGAAAGAGCAACCTCTTGAAGTCTCTGATTATGCATTATCACAAGCACTGAATTTGTTAAAAGGAATGACCATCCTTAAAAAATAAAGGATAGCTTATGTCAACTGTATTGGTTCCTCTCGCCGAAGGCTTTGAAGAAATTGAAGCGGTCACCGTTATCGACTTACTGAGGAGAGCAGGGATCAATGTGGTGACAGCCAGCCTGACCCAGCGTCATCAGGTCACCGGCAGCAGACAAGTGGTATTAGCTGCTGATAGCCTGATAGATGATGTCAAAGAGTCAACGTTTGATATAGTTGTTCTGCCGGGCGGTCAGCCCGGCACGAACAATCTCAATAGCGATGCTCGTATCGCGACCTTATTACAAAATCAGTTAAATGCTAATAAATATATCGCAGCAATTTGTGCTGCACCTTTGGTATTAGCGAATGCAAAGATCCTTAATCAACACCGTGCTACCTGTTATCCAGGCGTATTGAAACAAGAAGATTGGCCTGAAATATCACTCATTGATCAAACTGTTGTCATCGATGACAGAATAATTACTTCAAAAGGACCAGGTACCGCCATGGATTTTGCATTAAGCATTATTGAAATTCTGACAACGCAACAAATACGTAACCAAGTCGAAAATGACTTGGTAAGACACTAAGCCTATGGCCTTACTTACAGCTAACGATTTATCTATTCTGCTGGTTGAACCTTCAGCCATGCAACTCAAGCTCATCATGCGACATCTGAATGAAGAGGGTGTTCATAAAATTGATGGCGTCAGTAGCGGTAAAGAAGCATTAGCGCTGATTAGTAAATACCCACCCGATCTGGTAATTACAGCCATGTATCTACCGGATATGACGGCCAATGAGCTTATTGAAACTGTGATACAAGATCATCCAGAGCTCAATCTGTCATATATGCTGATTTCCAGTGAAAAAGGGCATGCGGCGCTGGAACCTGTCCGTCAGGCTGGGGTGATTGCTATCCTGCCCAAACCCTTCGATCATAAAGACTTACAACGGGCTATAAGGGCCACGTTAGATATCATTGATCCAGAAGAAATTACGCTGGAAAGTTATGATGTCAGTGAGTTGAACTTGTTGGTTGTTGACGATAGTTTGACTTCACGTAATCACATTATGCGTATTTTCAGTACGATGGGCATTCAGCATATTGACGATGCTGAAAATGGTCGTAAAGCTTTGGATAAAATTAATGAAAATCACTATGACCTGATTGTCACCGATCTGAATATGCCTGAAATGGATGGTCACGAGTTGGTTCAGTACATCAGAAATGATATGGGTAATGACGCCATTCCGATCATGATCTTAACCACAGAAAATAATGAAGCCCGACTTGGTCAGGTCGAACAGGCAGGTGTCTCAGCCATTCTCAACAAGCCTTTTGAACCTAACACCATCCGTGAGATGTTATTTCGTCTGCTTGATTCCTAAAGCACCTTTTTTCTGTCCCATTTCTAAAAATGTTGCCATATAGGGCACCGTCTGTTCACCCACCCGCATCGCTGCAAATAAGGTTTTCATCACACCATGCTGTCCTAGTCTAACGATAGAAGCAGGAATTTCCTGGCAATATTGTTTAGCCAACCAATCAGGTAATACGGTCACACCACGGTTCAGGCTCGCCATTTGTACCATGATATCTAAAGATTCCATCGTTTTATGTTGTGGTTTTACATTGGCAGGCAGTAAGAACTGAGTATAAATATCTAAGCGTTCATGCGGCACGGGAAAAGTCATCAATAACTCCGATTCCAATGCCTCTGCTTCTATATAATCCAGCCCAGAAAATGAGTGAGTACTCGCTACCAACAACACCATTTCGTACTCGAATAATGGCGTATAGAATAAATCTTTGTGTGTCATTTTATCTGGCGTCACCAAACAGTCTATGTGATGATTTAATAGTCCTTCCAAACCGGAAAACTGGAATTTATGAACAATATCTACATCCATTTTCGGCATCGCGATCAGATAGTCCGTTAATATTGCTTTTAACCACTCATAGCATGGATGACACTCCACACCAATCTTTAACACCCCTTGCTTACCATCAGCCAGAGCCTGCATTGTATTTTCTGCCTGCTCAAAAACAGGTAATACCTGCCTTGCCGTTTTTAATAAAAGCTGACCAGCTTGGGTGAGCCTCAATTTTCTTCCCTGTCTCTCCCAAAGACGAACCTCTAACTTCTGCTCAAGGTAACGAATCTGATGAGTTAATGCCGGCTGAGTGACATATAAGGCGTTTGCAGCCGCCGTTAGACTGCCATGCTCTGCCAAAGCCTGAATAATTTTTAAATGGGTACGCTCAATCATGTATGAAATATTCTTATAGATTAAGAAATAAATATCATTATTCCTTATCTTTTATCAACTTTACAATGGCCCACGATTTGTAAAGGAACATAACATGGTAAAAACACATAACCTTGGCTTCCCACGTATAGGGAAGAAACGAGAATTAAAATTTGCTCTAGAAGCCTACTGGCGTGGTGAGACATCGCTTATTGATCTGGAACAGCAAGCAGCCGAATTAAGAAAAAAACACTGGAATAGCCAAAAAAAGCTGGATTTTAGTCCTGTAGGCGACTTCTCATTTTATGATCATGTACTAGACACCAGCTTACTGGTAGGTAACTTGCCTCGACGCGCTCGTAGTGAATTGTCTGAACTGGACCAATACTTTCAAGCCGCCAGAGGTCAAACCAGCAAAACCGTTGAACAAACGTCTGTAGCAGCAGCTGAAATGACTAAATGGTTTGACACAAATTATCATTATCTGGTCCCGGAATTCGACGCAGATACCACATTTGAACTTCATGCTGAGCGCTATCTGTCTTACGTAAGAGAAGCAACGCAGCAAGGCGTCAATGCCAAACCCGTTATTCTCGGCCCCGTCAGCTACCTTTGGCTAGGTAAAAGCAAGGATGATAGCAACAAACTTGACCTGCTACCTAAACTCTTGTCCGTATACGAAGCTTTGTTAAACCTGTTAGCAAAAGAAGGTATTGACTGGGTACAAATCGATGAAGCCATCCTTGTTACGGAACTGGATAAGGACTGGCAGCATGCACTAAACCAGGCCTACTTTGCTTTAAACAAAACACCGGTTAAATTACTGCTGACCACTTATTTTGGCAGTCTGAAAGAAAACCTGCAGCTGGCCTGTGAATTACCCACAGCAGGGCTGCATATTGATGCCATTAATGCTCGAGATGAAGTCATTAAGGTAGTCGACTGGTTACCACCACATAAAGTGTTATCTATCGGCATAATCAATGGAAGAAATATCTGGAAGACCGACCTTAACGCAACGCTGGATTGGCTCGAACCTGTTTATATACGTCTTCAGCAACGGCTTTGGTTGGCGCCATCCTGTTCGTTATTGCATGTTCCTGTCGACTTAAACAGCGAAACGGATATCGATACTGAAGTAAAAGATTGGCTGGCATTTGCTGAGCAAAAGCTCGATGAACTGGCTATTGTCGCCACCGCGCTGAATGAAGGCCGTAAGGCCGTTGCAGCAGAACTAACCGAAAATGCTAACTCGATTGCGCATCGACAAAACTCCACGCGAGTTCACCGTAGTGACATTCAACAGCGTCTGCAATCAGTTACCGATGCCATGGCAAATCGCCAACAACCTTATGCAGAACGCGCTGAATTACAGCGTAGCAAGGTCAAGCTACCGCTTTACCCCACGACCACCATTGGCTCGTTTCCACAAACCACCGATATTCGGCAAACACGTCAATTGTTTCGTAAAGGAGAGATAGACTTTACCGCCTACCAAGCCAAAATGCACCAACAGATCCAGCTGGCAATTGAAGAGCAGGAAAAAGTTGGGCTGGATGTTCTGGTGCACGGTGAAGCAGAGCGAAACGATATGGTGGAATACTTCGGCGAACAACTCGATGGTTATATCTTCAGCCGGTTTGCTTGGGTGCAATCTTACGGTTCACGCTGTGTTAAACCTCCTATCATCTTTGGGGATATCGCACGACCCCGTGCAATGACCGTCGACTGGATTAATTATGCTCAATCACTGACCGATAAGCCTGTAAAAGGCATGCTGACTGGCCCTGTCACCATGCTGAACTGGTCCTTTGTTCGTGATGATCAACCACGTTCAGACACGTGTTTACAACTGGCCCTGGCCATTCGTGATGAAGTACTGGATCTTGAAAAGTCTGGGGTTAACATCATTCAAATCGATGAAGCGGCATTACGCGAAGGGCTACCACTGCGTCGTGCTGAATGGCAAGACTACCTTGACTGGGCGGTACGTTGTTTCCGAGTCACTGCCAATGGCGTAGCGAATGAAACGCAAATCCATACCCATATGTGCTATTCCGAGTTCAATGACATTATTGAATCAATTGCTGCGATGGATGCTGATGTCATCACCATTGAAACCTCACGGTCAGATATGGAACTGTTGGATGTCTTTAATGCCTTTGATTACCCCAATGAAATTGGACCGGGTGTATATGACATCCATACACCGAATATTCCTAATGTGGAGTACATGAAAACCCTGATGAAAAAAGCGGCACAGCGAATTCCGGCTGAACGTTTGTGGGTCAACCCCGACTGTGGCCTGAAAACCCGTCAATGGGCAGAAGTGAAACCCGCGCTGGAAGCCATGGTTGAAGCCGCCAGGGAGTTACGCCAATCTCAGGCAGCTTAGCGTAATGGATGGGTGGAGTAGGGGACTTAATGGTACCTACTCCCCCTTATCCCAGCTATTAGGTAAATTCTGATGCAAAAAGTCCTGAAAAACCCGTACTTTTAGCGTTTTTGCAAAACGATCAGCAACACAAAAATAATAATCTAAAGGTTCCGCTTCACCGTGAAGTTCAGAGTGATTGCCAGCTTCAAATAAGGGAATGAGTCTTCCTTGAGCAATATAAGGGGTTGCAACGAAAGCCGCTAATCTCGCAATACCGCCACCGGCAACGGTGATATTTGCCAACATATCAATATCATCACAAACCATGGCTGTTCTGACTTCTGGTTGGAAACGTTCACCATGTCTTATAAAAGACCACCCGACTATTTTTTCATCAACAGGAATTTTAAACAGCAAACATCTATGCTGACGTAATTCAGCAATAGAATCTGGAACACCATTTTTATCTAGATAATCAGGGGAAGCACAATAAACAAGCGGAACGGTAGTAAGTCGATTCGCCACCAGGCTATCATCCAGTTGCTCTCGAATTCGAATACTGACATCAATGCCTTCCTGCCGATGGTCAACATGTCTGTCACTGGCCATAAGCTCTATACTCAGTTCTGGATACTGCTCATAAAACATGGGGAGTAACGGAGCTAATACATGCCGTGCAAAGGCTGCAGAGCAGGCTATTTTCAGTCGTCCAGACACTTTACCATCAACTAATGAAACAGCTTCTGCCGCCAGCTCCATCTCTTGCAACAGACCTTTTACTCGCTGGTAATAAACTTCTCCGCTATCTGTTAATGCCAGACTTCTTGTCGTTCTGGTAAGTAAACGTGTAGCTAAAGCAGACTCTAATCGGGCAATATTCTGGCTGACCGCCGCTGCGCTAATACCTAACCTTCTTGATGCGGCTGCAAGACTGCCTAACTCCACCGATCTGACAAAACTCTCTACACCACGCATCGTATCCATCTGTTGATACCCTATAAGCAACACAACATTACTAACTTTAACATAATAATTTATTTAGTTTATACCCTCTATTTACTTAACAGTAACATGGTTAAACTTCTCACCATAAATTAAGAGGAGTCAGTAATGAAAACAAAGAAGTTACCCGTCAAATTGACATCTTATGTATTTGCTTTTTATATGGCAGGGATTATGGCCATGTTAATGTGCTTAATTATTACTGGCGTTAACCAGGGTTGGTCTTCGCACTACATCAGTGATGTTTTACATGCTTATAAAATTGCGATGCCAGCGGCCTTTATTTGCGTTCTTATTGTCAGACCTATAGTAGCTATCCTGGTGAAAAAACCGTTCACGTTAGCTAAAATTAAACATATACAGTGATACAAACCGACCATACATTGTTACGTTTATATCACTGTTGAGAACACTAAAAATCAAACGCATGGCCAATTCTTCTTATTTGTCAGATTTAATCCAGCTCGGTGTCACGGATACGCAAAAAACGAGCAAAACGTGGCAAGCCATTTTTGGTATAACCTTGATAACGATAGGTGATAACCGTGCCAATCGCAGGCGGATTTAGGCGATCTTGATCGGATAAACCACTGCCGATAGCGAAAATTTGACCTCGGTCATTTTTAACGCGTAAGGCACCTAACTGATGGGTATATTTGCCTTTACCAGGCAGATGTCCAATAACGACGGCTTCTTCATCGTCGTAAGGTTTTAATTTTAATAATGCTTCTGTTCTGCCACCCTGATGTTTGGCAGAGGCGAGGTGTAGAATCAGACCTTCCGCGCCGTGCTCAAGCTTTTGCTGTAATAGGTCTTGTAATGCGCTATCACTCGCAACGCGTTGTTGTTTAACTGTTTTGAGATGAGGCAGATCTAGTTTAGTGATTAAACGAGTGTAGTTTTGATAACGTTGCTCAAACGGCAATTTTTTATCAGGCATATCAAATACGCGGTAACTAACATGTTGCCACTCCTCATCAACGGGTGTTTTTGTTCTCACAATACCACTGAGCCGGGCAAAGTCCTGATGCGTTGTCCACAACTCACCGTCCAACCACACATCAGGGAGGGGAGCAGTAAACCATTCCGGGGCATTAATACGGTTTCCACTTCGCGTCAGTAGTTCTGTGCCGGTCCATATAGCTCGAACACCATCAAATTTCTCGCTGACGAGGTAGGCTGATATTGGCTCAGCATTGTCTGACTTATACACACTGGCCAGCTGCACTGGCGGCATGGCCTGAGCAGCATGAACGATCCCGTTAAAGGTAAGCAGGGTAAGAATTAAAAAAACACGGATAAAACGTTGAACAAGTTGCATGTTCGCCTCCTTGCGATTTAATGATGACCTATTTCACTGGCGTCCTGCCAATAAAGCCTGCTGATAACGTTTACTGTAACGCTGACGCGATAGTTTTGGCCAATGTTACGGATAAGGTTCCATTTCGTTTTCGGTCTGGACAAAGGGCACTGCGAAAGCCAAGATAGTCCGGCTGTAATGTTCGCAGGGTAGCAATGTCATCAATGCGTAATGCACCTGCTAAGCCACATAATTGTTGTGCATCTTTTACGACGTTTACAAAGTCAGTCAGGGCATCAACGGACCAAAGATCCAACAAGGAACGACCATTTTTTTCAGCGGTATCGATCATTACACCGCTAAATCCTGTCTGCAATACCTGTTTTATCACATCCTTTTCATAGTGACGGTCAGCAAACGTCACGGCAATGACCGGTGTATTAAGTTGTTTGATAACCGGCGTTAATTCTTGCAGACATTCAGCCTGCTCATCGCCGCCAAATAAGCCTACTTTGACATAATCCACACCTGTTTCAGCCATCTTCATAATTGCAGGTTCAATGAATTGAACCTGCATTGGCAAATCACCAACTGTGGCACTGGTTAAACACCGACCTGATGCCCATTTGACGACATTTTTCACCACATCCAGTGGCAGGGCACCCAAGGCGCCTTGTGCCGGTTGTTTCATGTCGAGTATATCTGGCAGACACTCGTTCAAGCTTTGCGCTTCTTCCAGCGATTGCACGCTGGCAAGCCACTTTGTGTTATTCGACATCGATACCTGCTTGTTTAACCTTTTCCATTAACCATCCCCAGGCTTCCCACTCGCGTTCTCCCGCGGTTTTTTCCATACCAATGGTTAAGTAGTTAATTTCATCGCGAATTTTTTGTTCCGGCAGCATGGACAGTCGACTGACCAAAATCGCGGCTTCAATCACGGCGCTTTGGGCACGGTTATAACCACGAAATAAGCCGTGTTGCTGTTCATTTACCACAGCACCATAAAAACATGCACGCGGATCATCGTCATCCACATTCTGAATTGTGATTTCACTATGACTTAGCGCATCCGTCAAATAGAGCCCATCCACCTTTTCGCATGGTGATGTTGGCCATTGTCGATGCCCTGTTAATGCCCCAGCAAATACACGAACATCATCAATATAATTAATACTACACGACCGCTGGTTCATCAGATTGTTGTATGTTGTTGAGGGTTTAAATGGTTTTATTTGAAAGTAATTATTTACTTCACTAATTCCCATCGGCGCATGATGCGCCGTACCATCAGCATTTTTTGTTGTTACGATGACTTCATGAATCTTTGCGGTCAGCCGTGCCACAGGGGCGCTCCTTTTTCTTTTTATCGGACTCTGCCGTTCCACAGGCCGTACGTCGTTTTTTCACTTTAGGGGCTTTCTCATCACGCACGATTTTTTTCATACTTTCTCGCGCGGTATCACTGGCCTCAGCTGTCCCGCAGGCACGTTGTTTCTTTGTTTTCTTCATCGTGGTGCCTTCTTCTCTCTGCTCGCTGAGATCGTCTTCCTCTCTCGATACAGCACAACCCCACTGAAGTTCTTCATCCTGAGTATAACGTTTACCTAATTCCCAGGCTGTTTGTGCTCTGGCAAGTTCCACACCCAAGTAAAATGCATGTCCAGGATCATTTTCTACTTCAAGGTGTGGATAAAACTCAAACGGATCCACATCATGAATAATACCGTCACGATTAAACAAATAGATGCCATCAGCTGCAATTTTTATACGATAGTTCGGATCTTTAATGTTTTCAGCCAGCGCTATAATTTCATCCCGACTATCCGTAAAGGGTTTCCGTTCATGCGCAACTAGAAGGTCAGCCGTAAAATCTCGCGGTAAACTATTATCCTGTTTGGCTGCATACATCATTCTCCTTGACACATCCGCTTCCCTGATAGCTCGTCGCGCATGCGGGCTGACTTCGGTAGCCAAAACACAACTCACATTCAACTCTGAAATAATGCCAAACAGCATCGCATTGATGCCGCTGGTGTCTGCATCTGTAAGCTCAGTTAAATTACCCACTCCCATCATTATGGGAATATCAGGGTATTTTTCTCTTAATTGATAATAACGAACGATAGACGCTGTCAGGCCAAAATGGATAGGATCCAATATTGGATCAGCAATATACGGTTTGCCCCATCGTTCCATTGTTTCCATCGCTCGCTCTAATGACTCGAGTGAACCTGGTTCAGCTGGAACTAATATCGGTATAGCATCGGTTTCTTTAGCAAGGTCGATGGTTTTTTCAGTAAGGCTCAATAAGTAGTCCGCGCCAGCATTAGCGGCTCTTTTTAAGTCCGGCAATGATAGTGAGTCCACACTTACTTTAAAACCATTATCATGTAATGCTTTAACAGCTTCTTCAAGGTGTGGAAATGACTCTTGAGGTAAGCAACCAATATCAATGACATCGGCACCATTATCACGGTAATAGTTTGCTCGGTCGATAATGCTATCAATCGTACGTTCTGGTGCATCAACAATTTCGGCGAAAATATCAACGGAATAGCGGCTCAGATCGGGGCGTCTTTTTGCTCGACCAAAGTGGATTGGCAGATCCTTAATTTCATCTGGTCCACGTGTTATTTTAATACCTAATTCTTTACCCAGCGCTTCAAGGTCACCACGGCACCGCCCCGGTACGATAATTTCGTCACAGTCCTGATAGTCTTCTGCTTTAAGCCTGCGTGCGATCATCGCATCCGTTATCAACGCCGCCACCGACGCACCAATTTGGTGTACCCGGTAATCAAATGGCAGGGGTGCCATTTCCTGTAAAACCTTATTTACACTTGGTTCTGCAAGCTTGCCGGTGATAAACAAAATTCTTTCAGACATGCGGGACTCAGCCCACCTCTTTCAGGCGTATTTTCAGTGCAGCAAACAGCTGGTCAGCATCGTCTACGACGGTGGTTGCTTCGAATGTTTTCAACGTCTTGGTGTGCTCAAGATCGATCCTGCGTGGCCAAACACGCACGATTCGATCTGGTGCAGGTGTATCAATCTCCGGCTCAGAGTCACAGGCCAGTACGATACTTGGGATTTGGCACTTACCTGCCTGAGCAAAAATGTTTGTCACTAAGGTGTCAGAAATGCCTAATACCATCTTAGCCACGGTATTAGATGTCGCTGGTGCTACTACTAAACTATGGTAATCACCTCGATAAAAAAGGCCCACAGGTGGCGCACTGGCCGCTCTGTCACGGTAAACCCGTCCCTCTGGTACTTGGGATTTTGGGTCATATCCGTACATTCTCACGACTTCTTCACCTGCACGGCTATAAAACAAGTCCACATCCTCTAATTCCCGGACAATTTCCAGACACTCTTTCAGGTAATGCCCTGAGCCAGTAACAGCCCAAGCCAGACGAGGTTTTTCAGGCCTTGCTTGCATTTCATTTCTCTGTGAATAAGTTAAGGTGTAAATTTTGCCAGACTAAACAGATATAGTAAAAATAAGATAGGTTTTATAAGGTTTTTTACGTTAAAATCGATAACTCATTGTAATTTTGCGTCAGATTGGAGCCTTTGCGAATGTCTAACAGTATTCCAAAAATTGTGGTTGTCGGTGGTGGAGCAGGTGGCCTTGAATTGGTCACTAAACTCGGCAAAAAACTGGGTAAAAAGGGCAAGGCTGAAATTACGCTTGTCGATAATACGCACACTCACATCTGGAAACCACTTCTTCATGAAGTTGCAGCAGGCACACTCGATTCTCACGAAGACGAAATTGAATACCTGAGTCAGGCAAACGCCAGCGGTTTCCGCTTCCGTCTTGGCAAAATGGATGGCCTCGACAGAAACCGCAAAACAATATCTCTTGCACCAACACTCAACCCCGATGGTATTGAGATTATTCCTCGTCGTGAATTTGAATATGACTATCTTGTGATATCTGTCGGCAGTGTAAGCCATGACTTTGGTATAAAAGGCGTCCGCGATCATTGTTTGTTCCTCGATACAACTAAGCAAGCTGAATCTTTCCAGAATAAACTGCTTGAGGCTTATCTGCGCGCGCATACGCAAGGCAAACCGCTAGACGAAGGCCAGCTAAACATCGCGATTGTCGGCGCGGGGGCTACTGGTATCGAACTTAGTGCTCAACTGCATGAGGTTTCTCACTTACTGACGGCTTATGGGCTGGATGAAGTGCAACCTCAGGACGTGAAAATTAGTATCATCGAAGCGGCAAACCGTGTTTTGCCAGGTTTACCTGAAAACTTATCAGCAGCGACCACCAGTGAACTTACAAAACTGGGGGTTGATGTTCTCACCGGGGAACGCGTCGTAGAAGTCAACGATAAGGCCATATTTACTGAGAGTGGCAAAACCATCCCTGCATCTATAAAAGTCTGGGCTGCAGGTATTAAAGCACCTGAATTCCTGAAAGATATCGCTGGACTTGAAACTAACTGGATGAATCAACTTGTTGTCAGACAGACACTGCAAACAACTCTTGACGATGATATTTACGCCATTGGCGATTGCTGTGCATGTAAATGGCAGGGTCACGATGAAAATGTTCCACCACGCGCGCAAGCAGCCCATCAAATGGCATCTGTTGTATACAAGTCAATACGTAACAGGATGGCAGGTAAGGTAGCACCTGAATTTGAATATCATGATTACGGTTCTCTGGTCTCTCTTGGTAAGTACAGTACTGTTGGTAACCTGATGGGCAACCTGAGCAAAGGTAGTTTGATGATTGAGGGCTTTATGGCGCGTCTCATGTATCTGTCGCTGTATAAGATGCATCAGGTAGCCTTATTTGGGCCTTTCCGTGTAGCGATGCTGTCGTTATCACATATCTTTAGACGTAGCGTACATCCTAAAATCAAACTTCATTAAGCCTCTTTTCTCGCTTAACGATATAAAAAAAGGCCCTGTCAGGGCCTTTTTTATTCCGAGATGCCTCATTATTTATTTTCTGGAAAATAATGACATTCGCTGATTAATAGTATTACCACTAAGGCGGTGTTTTACTGCTGCGCCGATATGAATGACTAGTATAGCGATCAATGTAAATGCAAGAATTTCATGTATTTCACTGAAATACTCTCTCATATCAGGATCCGCTTCAGCCAGCCTGGGTAACACAATGCCCCAGAGCTTAGTATCGTATTTGCTGTACATTGACTGAAGATATCCGGTGAAAGGCATAGCAACCATCAATACATATAATAGCCCATGAACGCCACCAGAAAGCCGCTGTTGCCACGATGGAATGTAAGAGGGTAGTTGTGGTGCTTTGTGTGATAATCGCCACGCTATGCGCAGCACAATGAGAACAGCGACACTTATACCGAGTGACTTGTGCAATAAAAACCAAAACGCCCTTACACTCTCCTGGCCTGGCGGTAATTCCCATTCTTTGGGAAGCTGAACCATATACAGCCCAATAGCAATCATCGCTAATATCGCCAGTGCGATTAACCAATGCAAGATTCTTTGTACCAAGTCATACTGATTTTCAGTTTCGGACATACCGTTTCCTTCACTTTCTTTTATGCATAAAAAAGTCACACAACCTATCGGCTGTATGACTTATTTAATCAGGAAAGATTCCTGGATTTAGATATCCAGATTCGAGACCTGTAATGCATGTGTTTCAATAAATTCTCTACGCGGTTCAACATTATCACCCATCAGCGTGTTGAATGTTTCATCGGCTGCAATAGCATCATTGATTCTTACCTGAAGTAGTCTACGTTTAGACTTATCCATTGTGGTTTCCCATAATTGATCAGGATTCATCTCTCCCAGACCTTTATAGCGCTGGACATGTTGCCCTCGTCTGGCTTCGGCTAACAACCAAGTGACCGCTTGTGAGAAATAACTGACTTCTTGTTGTCTTTCACCACGTTCAACCCGTGCACCATCACCGAACAAACCATTGATTTTATTAGAAAATACTAAAATCTTCTGATATTCAGTACTATCAAAGAATTCACCCGGTACGTGATAGTCTGTGCTGATACCATGTCTGCTATAGCTAATATTAATGGTACCGACGGGCTCATTTTCCTGACGTTTGATGCTCAGTTTAAATTGTGTACCTGTCGGCAGTCCTTTGTTTAAAGCAACTTCAATATTTGCTAGCCATGCATTAATCGCCGCATCATCATTCATGTCTGGAATCTGAGGCTCGTACACCAATTTATCCAGAAACGCAGGGTAATAATGATTAGACAATCTACCAATAATTGAATTGACCGTTTGATATTCCGTTACTAGAGACGCCAGTGCAGTACCTTCAATCGGTTGAGCATTTTCTGCCGGATATAATTTCGCATTCGTTAATGCTACTTCAGTAAGATAACGCTCCATCTCAGCATCATCTTTTACGTAACGTTCTTGTTTCCCTTTTTTAATTTTATATAAAGGTGGCTGTGCAATATAAACATGGCCACGCTCTATTAACTCGGGCATCTGACGATAAAAGAATGTCAGTAGAAGCGTACGAATATGTGAACCGTCAACGTCAGCATCCGTCATGATAATAATATGATGATATCTGAGCTTTTCAGGATCATATTCATCACGACCAATACCGCAGCCCAAAGCCGTAATTAATGTTCCGACTTCTGCAGAGCTGATCATTTTGTCAAAACGCGCTCTTTCTACGTTAAGAATTTTTCCCTTCAGCGGTAATATCGCTTGTGTACGACGGTCACGGCCTTGTTTGGCACTACCACCTGCCGAGTCCCCTTCCACTAAGAATAATTCTGATAGGGCAGGGTCTCTCTCTTGGCAGTCTGCTAGTTTACCTGGTAGTCCGGCAATATCTAATACACCTTTTCGGCGTGTCAATTCTCTCGCTTTTCTTGCTGCATCCCGAGCACGGGCGGCGTCAATCATTTTATTGGCGATTAATTTAGCATCGGTAGGATTTTCGATTAAGAAATCGTGGAAAAACTCATTCACATAAGATTCCACAATTGTTCTTACTTCTGACGACACCAACTTATCTTTTGTTTGAGAGCTAAACTTAGGATCCGGGACTTTAACCGATAGCACTGCTGTTAAGCCTTCGCGAGCATCGTCACCACTTGTTGTGACTTTAGACTTTTTCGCCAAACCTTCACTTTCAATATATTGATTTAAGGTTCTGGTCAGGGCTGCACGAAATCCAGCTAGGTGTGTACCACCATCACGTTGCGGAATATTATTGGTAAAGCAATAAATATTTTCTTGATATGAATCGTTCCATTGCATCGATAACTCGACAGCAACATCATCACGCACACCTGATATCTTGATAATATTTTCGTGGATCAAATCTTTGTTCTTATTAAGGTGCTGAACAAAAGCAGTGATACCACCTTCGTAAAAGAAGGTTTCTGTCTTTTCATTACGCTCATCGGTTAGAACGATTTTTACACCTGAATTCAGAAAAGCTAATTCACGGATACGTTTTGCCAAGATATTGTAGTCAAACGTCACGTTAGTGAATGTTTCTTCACTTGGCCAGAACTGAATTTTTGTTCCTGTTATCTCTGTGTCTGCAACATCTGTTAATGGCGAGTCGGGTACACCATGTGTATAGGTTTGTTTATAAACTCTGTTATTCCGATGAATTTCCATTGCCAGCTTTTTGGATAATGCATTAACAACAGAAACCCCCACACCGTGAAGTCCACCTGACACTTTGTATGAATTATCATCGAACTTACCGCCAGCATGAAGAACCGTCATGATAACTTCAGCAGCAGAAACACCTTCTTCTTCGTGGATGTCGACAGGAATGCCACGACCATTATCAATGACTGATACTGAATCATCTGGATGTATACGCACCTGAATTTCACTACAATGACCGGCTAACGCTTCATCAATTGCATTATCTAACACCTCGAAAACCATGTGGTGCAATCCTGTGCCATCATCGGTATCACCGATGTACATACCAGGTCTTTTTCTAACTGCATCAAGTCCTTTTAGGACTTTTATATTCGAAGAGTCGTAAGTGTTGTTGTTTTTTTCCGTTGTCATAATCAAACTATTCCTGGCCAAATGGAGGATGTGCTGAATAACCTTCTATTCTACTACTTATACAGGTTTGTTGACAGTCTCATTATGAAGCTATCATTTCACCTTGTTTCACGTGGAACACTTTTTCTTTGTCTGTATTGATTAATGATGCGAGTTCGCTATTTGTACTCGTTATGAAACTCTGTACAGGTAGATTTCGTAGTGTATCTATGACTGTTATTTGATGGTTCCAATCCAGCTCTGAGCTTAGATCATCAATCAATAAAACCGTGTTTTTGACATCTTTTTCGTTCAGTAAAATGATTATTTGTGCCATGCATAGGCCCAGGTAAAACAATTTTTGCTGTCCCCTAGAAAGCATTTCTTCAGCAGAGGCATCATTAATACGTAATGTCCAATCGGCAGAATGTGGACCATTGCGACTATAGCCCATAATCCGATCACGCTCATAATTTTCATCCAGGATTTCGGCTAAAGATTTTTCCTTACTCCAACCCTTGTTGTACTTGACGGTAAACTTGCAGTCACTCAGCGATGGACAGAGCTTATGGAATAATGGCTCAAAAACACTAACGAGCTTATCTAAATAAGCTTCACGATAGTCCGTTATAATTAAACCATGCTTTATTAAATATTGATTCCATAGTTCAGTCTCATTTCTAGACTTTTTGTTTTTTAATGCTGCATTCTTCTGAAGTAGCGCTTTTTTATACGTTTGCCAGTGATAATTAAATTTGTGTTCCACGTGGAACATACCCCAATCTATCATCTTGCGACGAAATTTTGGGCCTAACTCAAAAAACTGGTGACAATTTGCAGAAATAAATTGTAGAGGAGTGTTAACTGCCAAATCTGATAACTTTTTAAGCGGGGCATTATTCAAACGAATTTGCAGCCCTGACTGGATATCATATAACAGTCCAACCGGTGTCATTTCAGAGGAACGCGCAAAAAGCGTAAATTGAGAATATTCTAGCTGGACAATATTTTTCAGATGACGCGATCGAAATGATCTACCCATGGCAAGTAAGTGTAGAGCTTCAAGAATACTTGTTTTACCAGATCCATTTTCCCCAAGAATTAGGTTAATACCTTCAGAGGGGGATAGAGTAGCAGAACTAATATTACGAAAATGAGCGAGGGTCAGGTGTGAAAGCACAAGTAATCTTATACGACCAAACAATTATTTCTGAACAGCAAAAGAAATCAATAACCTCATATTTTGTTATCATTTACGACAAAACAATAAATAGAACACTTCTGTGAACTAATGTTCATGTACATAGAACCCATTTATCTATAAGATCAAGGCGTTTGATTTGGACAAAAGAAACTTCTAGATTTCTACCATTTCAAAATCGTCTTTGCCAACACCACATTCAGGACATTCCCAGTCTTCTGGAATATCTTCCCAAGCTGTTCCAGGGACAATTCCTTCTTCAGGTAAACCTTCTGCTTCATCGTAGATAAAACCACAAACAATACATTGCCATTTCTTCATTCTAAAACTCCGAGTATTTGAGAATAAAATCTAGTTATTATGAGTAAAGAATCTTAACAAAATTGAAGAGTTTGCGCTCAATCAATCCTCGTCAATAGACAATAATAAAACTATTAGCGTTACTGCAAGTCGATAAAGTAATAGATTAGGTTTAGCAGATATAATATTTATGCTATAAATCAATATAAAGATAATAAACGGAAATATCGATTATGCGACTACCGACATTAAGACAACTGCAATATTTAACTGCTGTGGTGGAAGAGAAACACTTTGGACATGCTGCCGATAAATGCTTTGTCACACAATCAACTTTAAGTGCCGGTATTCAGGACTTAGAGCAGTTACTTGAAGTGTCTTTATTAGAGAGGACAAACCGAAAAGTACTACCGACCCCGATCGGAGAAGAAATCGCCAGCAGAGCACAACAGATACTATCATTGACTGAAGACCTTGTTGACCTTGCTTTATCGGAGAAGAACCCATTATCTGGTCGAATTCAAATTGGCATCATTCCGACAATAAGTCCTTTTTTATTGCCAAAAGTCTTACCCACTGTCAGAAAACAATTGCCAGATCTTGAGATAGTATTAATAGAAGACCAGTCAGAACGTCTGTTAGATCAATTGGAAACAGGTAGTATCGATGTCGCTGTATTGGCATTTCCATACAATACTCGCGGATTAACACATCGAGAGTTTGCAAAAGAACCCTTCTGGATAGCATTACCACAAAATCATCCCTTAGCCGATAAGGATAAGTTGAGCGCTGATGAATTACCTATTAATGAATTATTACTATTAGCAGAAGGACACTGTTTGCGAGAGCACGCATTGAGTGCTTGCCAATTACCCGCATCAGCTCAACGTAAAAGCGTTCAGGCAACAAGCTTATATACACTGATTGAAATGGTGGCCAGTGGATTAGGGATCACACTTATACCTGACATGGCGATAAATTCAGATATGGTTATACATTCAGACATTCGTCTTGTTCCTTTAGCTGCTGATAAAGAACAAGCTATGCGTGAGATAGGGTTAGTATGGCGACCAAGCTTCAGAAGAACAGCGACCTTAGAGCAGCTGGCAAAAACATTTTCTGATGCTTTAGCAGATACTAATTACTCACTACGAGCATAAAAGTCGCGTATCTGAAAAAATATTTTTTGAATAGCTAAGGAAGTAAAAGGCGGTTTGAATACAGCATAAGCACGCCCTTGAGGATCAATCAGATAAATATAATGCTGTTGTTCAACTTTCAAGCTGTGTTCATATTCCTCAGGCTCTAAATATAAAAAGTCGACACTTTTAGTGATAGATTCGATAACTTCCGATGAACCGCCAAAGGTTTTTAAGTCAGGAAAGGAAAGGGAAGCAGTGTCGGTATTATCGCCAAAGTTAATAATTAAAAACTGTATTGAGGAACCAGCAAATAAACGTTGCAAATGCTGCATCACTTTTACGACAACAGTACACTCTGGCTCACAATATAGGTGTGTAAAGTAGACAAAGCTCCATTTGCCGTCGAGGGAGACATTCGTTAATACCTGTTTTTCATGGCCTTGCAATACAAACTGAGGTATCAGTTGTGGAGGGGAGATAAGAAATTTTCTCAGATTGTCAGGAATATCACGCCTGTCTGGTTGCGTAAACTCCATTCTGCTTAGCCACAACACTAAAATAATCAGTGTAATAACAAGATATAACGCTAAAAAAGCCTTAGAATTAACACTTTTAATTGGCTTAAACATCTTTATTTAACCTTGTACAGCCGAGATATAACCCTGTTGTGAGTAAAACATGAGCGAAAAACTCTTCAAGTCTACCGCAGTTGTCAGTGTGATGACTTTTTTATCCCGGATACTAGGCTTTGTAAGAGATATTGTCATTGCCAGAATGTTCGGTGCAGGCTTGGGCGCAGATGTTTTCTTTGTTGCTTTTAAGATCCCCAACTTTTTAAGACGACTTTTTGCTGAAGGTGCCTTTTCACAAGCTTTTATTCCCGTTCTTGCAGAATTTAAAGAACATGGTGATAAGCCCTTACGGAAATTGATTGCACAAACCAGCGGCACTTTAGCCGTTATTCTAACCATGATAACGGCTGTGGGGATGATTGCCGCACCTGTGATTATCATGATTTTCGCCCCCGGCTTTGTAGAAGACCCAATCAAAGCCGACCTGGCAGCTAATCTTCTTACCATCACCTTTCCGTATATCTTTTTTATCTCATTAACGGCGCTTGCCGGTTCAATTCTCAACAGTTTTGGTAAGTTTGCTATTCCTGCATTTACCCCCGTATTTCTTAATATATCGCTAATTGCAGCAGCGATATGGTTATCACCTAAATTAGAGGAACCGGTCACAGGTCTCGCCTGGGGTGTTTTTATAGGTGGGTTTGTACAGTTTTTATTTCAGCTACCCTTTTTAATAAAACTCGGCTTATTGCCCAGGCCAAAATGGGGGTGGAAAAGTGAGGGTGTCAGGAAAATTATCCGCTTGATGATCCCGGCTATGTTTGGTGTTTCCGTTGCGCAGATAAATCTTCTACTGGATACCTTACTTGCATCATTTTTAGTTACTGGCAGTATTTCCTGGTTGTATTATTCAGACCGACTTGTTGAGTTTCCATTGGGTGTTTTTGGAATCGCTTTATCTACTGTTATTTTACCGAGCCTATCCAGAAAACATGCAGCCAAGACCACAGAAGAATTCTCAGACACTATCGACTGGGCCTTACGCTGGGTGTTTCTTATTGGAACACCGGCTGCAATAGGGCTGATTTATTTAGCTGAACCTTTGTTAATGACATTATTTCAATATGGAGAATTTACAACCGTCGATTCTCATAAAGCTTCTTTGAGTTTAATGGCCTATGGCTTAGGGCTATTACCTTTTATATTCATCAAAGTCCTGGCACCAGGTTATTACGCCAGACAAGACACAAAAACCCCTGTCAAAATAGGCATCATTGCCATGATCAGTAATATGGGGCTGAATATAATCCTGATGATCTATCTTGAGCACGTGGGCTTGGCTTTAGCGACATCATTATCAGCCATACTTAACGCTGGCCTGCTTTATCAAGGTTTAAGAAAGCGCGGTGTTTATTCACCACCCCCTGGCTGGGCACGATTTTCATTGAAATTAATTATCGCTAATTCAGGTTTATTGCTGTTTTTATTCGCCTTGAATCCGGTATATAAAAACTGGGAAATGTGGGATGCTTTACAGCGAGCCAGTCATTTATCTGGATTAATCGTGGGTGCAGCAGTGATTTATTTTGTCTTACTACTCATCTTACGTATCAATCTAAGAAGCTTAGTTAGACCAATCAACAGATAAAAAAAAGGCCCTCCGAAGAGGGCCAAGCACTACGAGGACATTAATTTCTTAGAAGCGGCGTCCGATACCAATACCCCAAACAAATGGGTCGATATCAGCGTCAATTTTTGCTGATGCTGCCGCTGCAGTATTTTTGAAATGTGCAGTGGTATCAATATCAATATATTTCACATCAAAGTTCACAAACCAGTCATCATTTAAAGCCACATCAACACCTGCTTGTGCGGCTAAACCCCATGAGCTATCCAGTTTCACTTTTGCACCAGACTGGTCTAGAACATTACCTGCTACTTCTTCATCGAAGAAATAGGTGTAGTTAATACCCGCACCTACATAAGGTCTAATATTCGAGTCCGGCATAAAGTGATATTGCAGCGTTAAAGTAGGTGGCAATACTTTAGTATCAATAACATCACCTAGAGCTGACCAAGATTTCTCACCTTTAACAGTGTGATTTGAATAACCTAGGATTAATTCTACACCCCAGTTTTTATGGAGCATGTAAGTGATATCAAGCTCTGGAACCGTATCAGAGTTAACACTAACGCCTTTTGTGCCTTGGTCAACACCATTTAATGTAAGTGTTCCACTGTCATCATTAGGATTAACGTTGATAATACGTCCACGAACTAACCAGTCACCTGCTTCATAAGCCATGGCAGGAGCGGCAAGCGTAGACAAGCCTAAAGTAGTGAGTAGTGCTGCAGCAACTGTTGTTGTTTTCATTTTTTCCTCCTCGGACAAACTATGTTCTGTAAGACATGGTTTGAATTTTACGGAGGTGTAGGGTTAATGCATTGACCTGGATCAATAAAGCGAGCGCTTACGAATTTTTACCGGAATTACCCACATAATGTTTTTAATTTTTCAGTGTCACGCAAAGAAATAGATTTGTTTTGAATATCGATCAAGCCTTCATCCTGAAAGCGCGAAAAAAGCCGACTGACGGTTTCAACAGCCAGACCCAAATGATTAGCGATATCACCACGTGACATACTGAGCTGAAATTCACGTGCAGAAAAGCCACGATCCTGGAAACGACGCGAAATAGATAATAAAAATGTCGCCAGTTTTTCTTCAGCCGTTTTTTTGCCTAATAAAAACATCAGACTTTTATCACCAGACAGTTCTTTACTCAAACGTGACATCATCTGTACTTGAAGTTGAGGCATATTGGTACCCAACTCTTGCAACATATCGAAAGGTAATTCACACACACTACTGCTTTCTAATGCTTTTGCGTTAGAACGATAAGCCTGTTCATAGATAGCATCCAGACCAACAAACTCACCCGGAAAATAAAATCCGGTTACTTGCTCGCGACCGTCAACCGCAGAAACCGTTGTTTTAAAGGAACCAGAACGAACAACATAGATAGAATTGAACGGTGTCTGGGTACTAAACAGTGGCTGACCTCGGGAATAACTCTGACTGCGCTTGATGATTTTATCTAATTGAATCAAGTCGTTATTGTGTAAACCAAGTGGCAAACATAAACGATAAAGTGAACACTCCTGACAAGCGAGATTATGTTCATGTTCGACTTTAGCGAGGTCCTGAAATAGTGGGGTAACGTTGCCTAACTGGGTCATTGCTAATCCTATATAGTGAACGTTGACTATAATAACGCTTCAAACCCTTGTTCGAAACAGTTATTATCTCCTTTTATTACTAATTTTCAGGAAATCAAATGACCACTCGTAGCGCGTCAGTTGCGCGAAACACACTGGAAACGCAGATCGAAGTTTCAATCAATCTGGATGGTAGCGGTCAATTCAATGCCGAAACGGGTGTTCCGTTTTTAGATCACATGATGGATCAAATAGCCCGTCATGGCTTGTTTGATCTAAATGTTAAAGCAAATGGCGACTTACACATCGACGCACATCACACCGTTGAAGATGTAGGCATCACAATCGGTCAGGCCTTAAGAAAAGCATTGGGTGATAAAAAAGGGGTTGTTCGCTACGGACATGCCTATGTGCCGCTAGATGAAGCATTATCTCGCGTTGTACTTGATCTTTCTGGTCGTCCTGGACTCGAGTTTGATGTCACATTTACCCGCGATAAGATTGGCGAGTTTGATGTTGACCTGTTCTACGAATTCTTCCAAGGCTTGGTAAATCACGCCGGCATTACACTACACATTGATAATCTAAAAGGCCGCAATGCTCATCATATTGCTGAAACCATTTTCAAGGCATTTGGTCGTGCATTAAGAATGGCGGTTTCATTGGATCAGCGCGCATTAGAACAATTGCCTTCAACTAAAGGTGCTTTATAATCTTTTTAAAAGAATTATTAGCCATAAATTATTAAGTAAATAAACAGGTTTAACATGCATCGCATAGCAGTGATTGACTACGGCATGGGTAATTTACGCTCTGTCTCAAAAGCACTGGAAGCAGTTTCCAATAATGCCTCTGTTGTTGTTACGTCAGATCCTCAAACCATTCTTTCTGCCAGCCATGTTTTATTTCCAGGGGTTGGAGCAATACGTGATTGTATGGCAGAACTAAAACATCTGGAACTGGAACACGTTATCAAACAAGCTGCTCAGGAAAAGCCTTTTCTTGGAATATGCTTGGGGATGCAGGCCTTATTGACTCATAGTGAAGAAAATAATGGCGTCAATACACTTGATATTTTCACTGGTGAAGTCAAATTATTTCAGCCTGCTAAAAATGCTGATGGCGAAAAACTCAAAGTCCCACACATGGGATGGAACCAGGTTCATCAAACCTGCCCACACCCGTTGTGGAAAGGCATAGAGCAAAACAGTCGGTTTTATTTTGTACACAGTTTTTATGCTGTTCCAGAAGACAAACGTGTTATCGCTGGCACATCTGCCTATCCTGATGATTTTGCCGCCGCACTGTATAAAGACAATATCTTTGCAGCCCAATTTCACCCTGAAAAAAGTCAGCGAGCCGGACTGCAGTTATTAGAAAACTTTGTAAACTGGGACGGTCAGTCGTCCTAATCAACATCAACAAACGGAGTAAGATTATGTTGTTAATCCCTGCCATTGATCTCAAACAAGGTCACTGCGTGCGCTTGCGTCAGGGGCGAATGGAAGATAACACCGTGTTTTCAGAAGATCCTGTTGCCGTTGCCCGTAAATGGGTAGAAGCGGGAGCCAAAAGACTTCATATGGTAGATTTAGACGGTGCTTTTGCTGGTAACCCGGTTAATGCTGAAGTTATCCATGAAGTTTGCAAAACATTTCCTGAGCTAGATGTACAAGTCGGGGGTGGCATTCGTGATGAAGAAACGATAGAAACATATCTTCACGCCGGTGTTCGCTACGTCATTCTGGGAACCAAGGCGATCAATGCGCCCCATTTTGTGGGTGATGTATGTGCCGAATTTCCAGGTCATATCATCGTTGGTCTCGACGCTAAAGACGGGAAAGTCGCGATTGATGGCTGGTCGAAATTATCCAATCATGATGTCGTCGACATTGCCCAGCAATTCGAGCAAGACGGTGTTGAAGCCATTATTTACACAGATATCAGCCGCGATGGCATGATGCAGGGCTTTAATCTTGAATCTACTCGAAACTTAGCTCGAGCAATTCAAATCCCCGTTATCGCATCAGGTGGCGTCAGCTCCTATGAAGATATTGAATCTTTGTGCGCTTGTGAAGACGAGGGTGTGATGGGGGCTATTTTAGGCCGCTCAATTTATGAAGGCAGTATCGACCTGAAAAAAGGTCAGGAACTGGCTGATAAATTAAACCCGCCGTTGGAGTTTTAAAGCTAACCATGGCTCTCGCGAAACGCATTATTCCTTGTCTTGATGTTGATGGTGGACGTGTCGTTAAAGGCGTCCAGTTTGTTGATATCAGAGATGCCGGCGATCCAATTGAGGTTGCTAAACGTTACGACCAACAAGGCGCTGATGAAATCACTTTTCTCGATATCACAGCCACACATGCTGAACGTGACACAATGGTCCATGTTGTTGAAGCTGTAGCCAGTCAGGTGTTTATTCCATTAACTGTTGGTGGAGGAATAAGAACGGTTGAAGATATTCGCCGAATGCTGAATGCCGGTGCCGATAAAGTGGGCATCAACTCTGCTGCAGTTAATAATCCTGAATTTGTTCGCGAAGCGGCAGAAAAATTCGGCTCACAATGTATTGTGGTAGCGATCGATGCTAAAAAAGTCTCTACTGAAAACGAAACTGATAAATGGGAAATTTTTACCCACGGTGGTCGTAAACCTACAGGGATTGATGCTGTTGAGTGGGCTAAAAAAATGGTCGACTATGGTGCTGGAGAAATTCTGTTAACCAGTATGGACAAAGACGGCACCAAATCAGGGTTTGACCTGGCACTGACGCGAGCAGTCAGCGATGCGGTGAACGTTCCTGTTATTGCGTCAGGTGGTGTTGGCAAACTTCAGGATTTAACCGATGGTATAAAACTTGGCCATGCCGATGCTGTCTTAGCAGCAAGTATCTTCCACTTTGGTGAACACACTGTTGAAGAGGCAAAACAACAAATGGCAGCGCAGGGTATTGAGGTGAGACTGTAAATGACAGCTTGGATAGAACAAGTAAAATGGAATAGCGATGGACTTATTCCTGTTATTACACAAGAGTTTGAAAGCAAGCAAGTACTTACTTTAGCCTGGATGAACAAAGACGCTTTAGAACTGACCGCAGAAAAAGGGCATGCTGTTTACTGGTCTCGTTCCCGACAAAAGTTATGGCATAAAGGGGAACAGTCAGGGCATCAACAACTCGTTAAATCCATAAGAATGGATTGTGATAACGATGCCATCTTGCTTGAAGTGATTCAAAAAGGCGGGATAGCCTGTCATACAGGCCGCCATCACTGTTTCTTTAATGAGCTTCAAGAGGGTCAATGGCAAGCTGTTGAACCTGTGTTAAAAGATCCCAAAGATATCTATTCATGAGCGATATAATCAAACAACTGAGTGAAGTTCTTATTGAACGTAAAACAGCAGATGCAGACAGTTCTTATGTTGCTAGTCTCTATGCTGCTGGCACCGATAAAATCCTGAAAAAATTAGGTGAGGAAGCGGTAGAAACCGTTATCGCGGGTAAAGGTGGAAACAAAGATGAAATCATCTATGAAACTGCCGACTTATGGTTTCATAGTCTTGTTTTACTGGCACATAATGATATCGATACTCAAGCGGTGCTAGACGAACTTGCAAGACGTTTTGGCCTGTCAGGCCTGGAAGAAAAGGCTAACCGGAGTAAATGATGAGTGATTGTATATTCTGCAAAATTATCGCAGGTGAAATACCTTCAAGCCGGATCTTTGAAGATGAGCTGATTTATGTCTTTAAAGATATCAACCCAAAAGCGTCGGTCCACCTGTTAGTTATCCCAAAACAGCATATTGCCAGACTGGATCACGCTAATCAGCAACACGCCTCACTTCTTGCTCATATGATGCTCAGTCTGCCTAAAATTGCAGAGAGTCAAGGTTTGGATAATGGCTTTAGAACTATCATCAATACCGGACCGGGTGGCGGTCAGGAAGTTGATCATCTGCACATTCACATCCTTGGCGGCGATAAAATGCCAGGATTTAACTAGGAGATAACCATGTTAGGTGGTATTAGCATTTGGCAGTTACTGATTGTTTTAGCCATTGTGATTTTATTATTTGGTACAAAAAAATTACGCTCACTGGGCGGAGATTTAGGCAGTGCCATAAAAAACTTCAAAGACTCAGTGCAAGATGGCAAGGATGACATCGAGAAAGGTGAACATGATTCAATTCAGCACCATGATACGCATGAGTCATCACAGAAAAGCGATAGTAAAGATAAAACATCTCACTAAGCTAAATCGGCGTATTTGCCATGTTTGATATTGGATTCTGGGAAATCTTGGTTATTGCTCTTGTGGCACTGATTGTTGTCGGCCCGGAAAGGCTGCCTAAACTCATCAGAGTGACAGGATTATGGATAGGGCGAGCCCAGGCTTCTTTGCACGCCATAAAAACCGATATTTCAAGAGAGCTTCGGGCACAAGAGCTTAAAGATGCTCTGAATAAAACCAATCAAACCATGTCTGATATGAATCAAACAATTCATATTGATGAAAGCTTAGAAAGCCAGAAAAAAACAGAAAACACCGAAGAGACAGATAAAAAAGATGGATAATAACGATCAACAACCATTGATATCACATCTGGTTGAACTTAGGGATCGTTTGCTAAAAGGCGTGTTAGTTGTACTGGTCATCGCTTTATGTTTACTGCCTTTTTCTAATGACCTTTACCACTTTTTGTCCGAACCGCTCTTAAAGCAATTACCAGAGAGCAGCACCATGATTGCGACCGAGGTCGCTTCCCCGTTTTTGACCCCCTTTAAACTGACGCTGAGCATCTCCATTCTGTTGGCTGTTCCAGTTTTGTTATATCAACTGTGGGCCTTTGTTGCACCAGGCTTATATTCACATGAAAAAAAGCTGGTATTCCCACTGCTGTTTGCCAGCACCATTTTATTTTTCTTAGGAATTATTTTCGCTTATTACGCGGTGTTTCCACTGATCTTTGCTTTTTTGACGCAAGCTGCTCCTGAAGGCGTAGCAGTGATGACAGATATCAGTAGTTATCTGGATTTTGTTTTAAAACTATTTTTTGCCTTTGGTTTGGCCTTTGAGGTCCCTATTGCCACTGTCTTGCTTATCTGGACTCAAGCGACAACGGTGGAGGCCTTGAAAGAAAAACGGCCTTACATCATCGTGGGGGCGTTTGTAGTGGGCATGTTACTCACGCCCCCGGATGTGATTTCTCAGACCTTACTTGCTGTCCCCATTTGGCTATTATTTGAGATGGGATTATTCAGCGCACGGTTTTTACCAAAAAAACAGCAAGAAATCTAAGCCTTGTAACGCATTCGTGTTCCATGTTGTAAAGAAAGTAAAATTTCCTCGGCTTCAAATTGTTTAGGAAAATAGACCCCGGAAATTTTTGCACCATGAATGCTCGCACCTTCCATGCTGACACATTCCGTAAAGTCTATCCCCCTCAAATCTGCTTGACGAAAATAGCTATTTGAAAAGTCCAGACCTTTTGCTAGCAAACCAACTAAGGTTAAGTGCCTAAAATCGCATCCCCTTAAATCTACCTGCTCACCGGCAGCAACTCGTTGGTTAAATTCTTGAACCTTACCATCACGTAGTAATTGGTAAAGTGGGTTATCGGTAATTACTGGAGCAGCCATTGTTGTTTCTCCCTTACTGTCTTTATTGTTATATAACGGCTAGATTCTAGCTAAGTCCATCATATTTCTATACAAAAGAAAATATTCCGATATATTTCACAAATACCTAAATGAATTTCACCCTTTATGCTATTTTAAATCCATAAAAACAGCAAAAGGCTCAGATCATGACAATCAAACAATATCTAATAGAAGAAATCGAAGTATTACTTCAATTCCCGTTAAACAGCACTCAAGCAGGCATTAAAGTTCATCACAACGCCAGACAAGAAATGATCGATGCCACTGAAAATTTATATAAAAAAGGACTCATCAGCCAACATGATGGGGGTTATCTCACTGATTTAGGCTACGAAGCTGCAGAACACTTACAGCACGCATTACAAATCATCTGTTCTGAATCTTCTGAAATAGCATAAAGCTATAATCATACTGATTCTTTTCATCGGCTTTATGGTCTTCTGAACTCACCAGTTTCCAGTCAGAACGATCCCAGTCAGGAAACCAGGTATCACCACCATCAATGGTGGTGTGGACTTGTGTGATATACAGTTTGTCACACAGTGGAAAACATTGTTTATACAGCGATGCTCCTCCCATAATCATCACTTCTTCAGCATTTTCACATAAAGAAAATG
Source organism: Methylophaga sp. UBA2012 (assembly GCF_002335235.1). Classification (NCBI taxonomy): domain Bacteria; kingdom Pseudomonadati; phylum Pseudomonadota; class Gammaproteobacteria; order Thiotrichales; family Piscirickettsiaceae; genus Methylophaga; species Methylophaga sp. UBA2012. Next base: position 88,683 of record NZ_DDCG01000014.1, read on the forward strand.
CCTGCTCCAATGAATGAACAACATCACAACCTTCAGCAATATAACCATCTTGTGACGTCACAACGACGTTTCTTCGACCAGGTAGTGGTCTACCAATTGATTCATGCGTGTTTCTTCCCATGATAATGGGTTTACCCATGGTGGTTCGTTTAAAAAACTGTAAATCTGCAGAGATTTTCCATGGCAAATCATTGTCTTTGCCAATCACACCTTGTTCATCCATCGCCACAATCATTGCTATTTTCATTCATTCTCCAAACACATTTTTAACCTAATAATAGGCTCAAATTTTACTCATAATAAGTGCTGTATAAGATCCCTATAAGATCGATCACAAGCTGTGGATAACTTTACCTGTGGATAACTACAGTTTTTATCCACAGGATTTAGTCTGCGCAGCTTTAAAGTTATCAACAAGTGTAAACATCGATAACAATCTGATTTATATGTTGTAATAAGAACTATCCAACAATCCACAGGCATAAATCATTAACATCACTAAAAAAATATCTTTCTTTCTTTATGTTTAATTAATGACTTGCATACTTCACATTAGCGTACCGTGTCCTCTCAGACAATTGTTTGATTACACCTCAGACTTACCTATCTCCGAATGGGAAATAGGTGCTCGGGTAAAAGTAAACTTTGCCAACCGACTCTGCACCGGCATTGTTGTAAAACTGAGTGAAGTTAAAAGCGATACAGATATCACTAAGTTGAAAGCGATCGAAGAAAAGTTAGATGACAAAAAATTAATTCCAGATGAATTAATGCAAACATTACTTTGGGTAAGTCGGTATTATCACCATCCTCTTGGTGAATGTTTTCAGACAGCTTTACCCAAATTACTCAGAACAGGAAAACCAGCAGAACTTGATAAAGAAACGTGGTGGTTCAGAACAGACATAACTGTCGATAAAAAAATGGGTTCAAAACAACAACAGTGTCTGGATTTACTAGAAGATTATGCTGACGGTATCAGCCAGTCGATGTTTAAACAGTATTTAGGGAATGTCAGCAGTTCTCTCAAAGCGCTTGAAACAGCAGGCTTGATATCACAACAACAAAAAGCAAAATTACCCATTCCAAGTAATGAACTGAATGTTGATTTAATACTGAATCTGCAACAACAACAGATTGTAGAAAACGTTTGGCAAAAAAAAGAAGAATTTCAGCCCTTTTTATTGGAAGGAATAACCGGTAGCGGTAAAACAGAAGTTTATATTGAGCTAACCGAAAGAGTGTTAAAAACCAATAAACAAGTATTAATACTTATTCCAGAAATTGGTCTGACAGGACAGTTTGTTGAACGATTTAAAAAAAGACTGAACACGACCATAGTCATCCTGAACTCTGCCGTTTCAGATAAAGAAAGAAAACAAGCCTGGTTATTAGCAAAACAAGGTTTAGCAAATGTGATTATCGGTACACGCTCAGCCGTTTTCACCCCATTGATTGACCCTGGACTTATCGTCATCGATGAAGAGCATGACAGTTCCTATAAACAGCAAGATGGCTTACGTTATCATGCAAGAAATGTCGCTCTGATTAGAGCTCAAAAATACAATATACCGATCGTCATGGGCAGTGCGACACCGTCACTAGAGAGCTTGTACCAAGTAAAAAAACAACGTTTTCAATTGCTTGAGTTAACACAAAGAGCAGGTAATGCTCAATTACCAGCGGTACGTTTAGTCGATAACAGTCAAGCAAATCCTGAACATGGCTTTAGCGATGTCTTACTCAAAGCAATCAAAAAACATCTGGATGCGGGAAATCAGATTATTTTGTTTATCAACCGACGTGGTTATGCCCCCGTTTTGATGTGTCATGACTGTGGCTGGCAGGCTAAATGTAAACATTGTGATGCAAGAATGGTGGTTCATCAGCATCGCAATATTTTGTTTTGTCATCATTGTGGTTTTATTCAGCGATTAGTTGAAGAATGTCCTGAATGTGAATCAAAGTCATTGAAAAGTTATGGTGCTGGCACGGAAAAAATTGAACAGCACTTGCAAAAACTTTTTCCTGAAACACCGGTTATTAGGGTCGATCGAGATACTACCCAGAGAGTGAACGCTTTTTCAGATCTGATTGCTGATATTAAACAAGGGGAAGCCCGAATTCTGGTGGGAACACAAATGCTGGCAAAAGGTCATGATTTTCATGATGTTACTCTCGTCGGTGTTCTCGATACTGATCAGGGATTGTATAGTGCTGATTTCAGAGCCACAGAAAATCTGGCACAAATGATTACCCAGGTCACAGGCAGAGCCGGGCGTGGAGATAAGTCAGGCGAGGTATTAATTCAGACAGAACAACCTGCGCATATTTTCTGGAAAAACCTCATCAAAAACGGCTATAAGAAAACAGCAGAAAGCTTGTTGGAAGAACGTATTGATATGGAATTACCGCCGGTTTCGAATTGGGCGGTTATCCGCGCTGAATCTTCTGATAGAGAACAAGCAACAGCGTTTTTACAAGAGTTCAGCGCACAATGTCATCAACATGCGTCAGAGGAGGTTCTGATTTTGGGACCGGTTCCAGCCATTATGGAAAAAAAGGGAGGGCGGTTCAGAGCGCAATTATTATTGAGTAGCGCACATCGAAAACCCTTACATCAGTTATTGGATCGACATATCAGTGTGATTTCACGGCATAAACTGGCAAGAAAAGTACGTTGGTCAATTGATATTGATCCAGTCGATCTTTTGTAAACATATTTACCACCTAAAAACGATAACGAAACAAGGATGTAATCCAAGCGGATGATCGGGTAAAATGCGCGACACTATTCAAATTGCATTCAAGGTTCATCAACGTTGAAAAATCAACTGAAAAACCTGCTTGGTCAGGCTTTATCTTCATTTACTCAGAAACATGCTTTAGAGTTTGATCTACCTGAGATTCAGATAGAACGAACCAAAGATAAATCTCATGGTGATTTTGCTTCAAATATTGCGATGATGTTGGCAAAACCAGCCAAAATGAATCCACGACAAATTGCGACAGAAATTCTCGAAGCATTACCTAAAACCGACTTTGTCACAAACGTCGAAATTGCCGGACCTGGATTTATTAATTTTTTCCTCTCTGCTGAAGCGAATCAACAAGTCATCAAAGATGTGCTTGACCTGGGTGAAAAGTTCGGTTTAAGCCAGGTAGGTCAGGGTAAAAAAGTACAAGTTGAATATGTCTCAGCTAACCCAACAGGTCCTTTACATGTCGGTCATGGGCGTGGTGCAGCTTATGGTTCTGTTGTTAGTAGTCTGTTATCTGCCGCTGGCTTTGATGTGCATCGTGAATATTACGTCAACGATGCTGGCCGCCAGATGGATATTCTGGCTACTAGTGTCTGGCTTCGTTACCTTGATGAATGTGGTGAAGTGTTTACCTTCCCATGTAATGGCTATCAAGGTGAATATGTTCGCACCATCGCCGCAGAGTTAAAAACGGAGTATGGAAATCAATTTTTGCTGTCTGCCAGTCAGGTTTTTGAGGATATCCCTGCTGATGAACCTGATGGCGGCGATAAAGAAATGCATATTGATGCCTTAACCAATAAAGCCAAAAGCTTATTAGGTGAAGCCAATTATCGGATTGTTTTTGATAAAGGCTTAAATGCCATCCTCAATGACATTCGTGATGATCTGGCTGAGTTTGGTACCGAATATGATGAATGGTTTTCTGAGCGTTCATTAGTTGAATCCGGTGATGTAGATAAAGCTGTTGAAATGCTGAAACAAGCTGGTCATCTCTACCAGGACAAAGGTGCATGGTGGTTTAAATCCACAGATTTTGGTGATGAAAAAGATCGCGTTGTTGTGCGTGATAATGGTCAGGCCACCTATTTCGCTTCTGATATTGCTTATCACCTCAATAAATATCAACGTGGCTTCGATCGCATCATTGATATCTGGGGTGCTGATCATCATGGTTATATTCCGCGTGTTAAAGCGGCTGTGGAGTCAATGCAGCTTGATGCGGATAAATTAAATGTCTTGCTGGTGCAATTTGCTGTGCTGTACCGGGGAACTGAAAAAGTAGGTATGTCTACTCGCAGTGGTGAGTTTGTCACTCTTCGTGAATTACGCAATGAAGTTGGCAAAGATGCAGCGCGTTTCTTTTATGTAATGCGTGGTGCTGATCAGCATATGGATTTTGATCTGGAACTGGCCAAATCACAGAGCAACGATAATCCGGTGTATTACGTCCAGTATGCCCATGCACGTGTCTGCAGTGTTTTTAGACAACTGGCTGAACGTGGACACAACTGGGATGCAGAAGCGGCAAAACAACATTTAGCTAAGTTGACTGAGCCTCATGAAGAAGCTCTGATGAGCATGTTATCGCGTTATCCTGAGTTTCTGGAAACAGCCGCGTTAAACCATACACCACATCTACTGGCACATTATCTTACTGATTTAGCTCGTGATTTCCACACTTACTACAATGCACATCAGTTTATTGTGGATGATATGGAATTGAGTCAGGCTCGTTTATTACTTGTATCTGCAGTCAGACAAGTGATTAAAAATGCATTGTCTGTTATGGGTGTTTCTGCGCCTGAGTCTATGTAAGAGGTTGAACATTGGCGGCAAAAAGAAATACACGTAACGATTCATCATCACGCTCCCTGCCATGGGGGCCGATGTTATTGAGCTTTGCTGTAGGCGCATTTGTGATGTTTTTATTGCATCTCAAAGATAATGTTCCAGCAGATAAGTCTGGCAGTGTAAAAACAACCGAGTCGAAGCAAAAACAAAAGCCTGCAAAAAAAGAAGGGGTGGAACCCACATTTGATTTTTATACCTTACTTCCTGAGATGGAAGTCATGGTGGATAAAAAAAATCAGGGGTCTCAGCCTATCGTGACTTCGCCTTCTGATGACTCAGATGCAGCAGAAGCCACTATTGGTAGTGAAACGGGCAGTGAAACGCAACCCTCTGCTGAAGCTGATGTCAGTTATATGTTGCAAGTTGGCTCGTTCAAGCGGGCAAGTGACGCTGATGGTTTCAGGGCCAAATTAGCCTTATTAGGTATTGAGTCTAAAGTTCAGAGCGTTACTATAGACAATAAAGATACGTGGCATCGCGTTCAGGTGGGTCCTATTGCTGGGCGTAGTAAAGCTGATGCATTGCAGAAGCAGTTACGTGATAACAATATTGACTCACTACTTTTGCGAGCCAAACATAATTGATAATAGAAAGTTGAATTAATTCGTGACTGTCATGGTCCCGGCTGTTTATTATCAAGCGCTACTGATTTCAGTTTTGTAATTTGAGTAATTGAGGACACCGACATGACGGACAATACAGCAGCTCACATCTTTGAAGATGTAGTGAGTCCTTTTTGTGGTATTGCTTCCGATGATTTAGTCATTGAAGTTAAAGGCAATACTGTCACGGTGAGAGAAAATGGCGATGCGGTCACCAAACCAGGCTTTGAGACACCGATAACCGATCTTTCACCACGAATAAAAGGTCAGGATGTTTCATTTGAACAAGCAGTTAACCATATCGCGAGTTTGCTGAAATCAAGCAAACAGCCGCTGATTAGTGGTATGGCTACTGATTTAAACGGTGCTCGTGCAGCGATGGCCGTGGCTGATGCGACACGGGCAACAGTTGACAGTTTTTATTCTGATAATGCCTTTAAAAATATTCTGGTGCTGCAAGACACCGGCTATATGACAACCACGCTGACCGAAGTCAGAAATCGTGTAGATTTACTTATCGTTGTCAGTAGTGATATTGAAAAAGGCTTTCCCCGTTTTTATGAACGCATGGTCTGGCCACAAGAAAGTATGTTCGGCCAGGATATTGAATCTCGCGAAGTGATTTATCTAGGTAAGGCGCCTTCAGGTGATGCTTCCACCTCACCAGCAGGTAAAAAAGCAGCTGTTCTGCCTTGCGATACAGATGATTTACCCGAGGTGATTTCAGTATTACGTGCTCTGGTAAAAGGTAAATCTGTTCAGGCTGAAACAGTTGGTGGTATTGTTGTATCAGAACTTGCCAATTTGGCTGAAAAAATTAAAGCTGCTAAATATTCTGTTCTGACCTGGTCTGGTTCTGAAATGAGCATGGATCACGCTGAAGCCACTATTCAAAACCTGTGTGAAATGATCAAAGAGGTCAATGAAAAAACACGCTGCAATGGTTTGATGTTAGGCGGTAAGGATGGGGATACAACGGTGAATGCTGTGTCATCCTGGCAGGCAGGTTACCCAATGCGAACCAGCTTCAGTCGCAATATGCCCGACTATGATCCGTATTTGAACCGTGGACAACGCATGTTGGATGAAGGCGAGGTGGATTGTCTGGTTTGGATTTCCAGTTTCAATACCCAATTAACGCCACCAAAAACAGACGCACCAACAATTGTTTTAGGCCGCTCTGGTATGACATTTGATAATGAGCCTGAAGTCTTTATCCCGGTGGGTGTTCCTGGTATTGATCATGTCGGTCGTACTTTCCGCTGTGATAGTTCTGTGTCACTACCACTCAAAAAATTACGTGACAGTGGCTTGCCAAGCACTTATGACGTGCTGACTGCTGTTGAGAAAGCCCTGTAAACGGAGAAAAAATATGCTGACTAAATTAACAGGTGGACGCATTTTTGACCCAGAACATGGGCAAAATGATGTGGTGAGAGATATTTATATCCGTGATGGTCGCATCGTTGATGCACCGGCGGATGGTAAAGTTGATGAAGAAATTGATGTTCGTGGCAAAGTCATTATGTCGGGTGCAATTGATATGCACACCCATATTGGTGGTGGTAAGGTCAATATTGCCCGTACCATGCTGCCGGAAGATCATGCGGAATCGTTAATTGAACGTACCGAGTTAATGCGAAGTGGGTGTGGCCATGCTGCACCAAGCACATTAACCACCGGTTATCGTTATGCCGAAATGGGTTACACAGCCGGTTTTGAGCCTGCAGTGATGCCAGTTAATGCTCGCCAGGCGCATATGGAAATGCATGACACACCGATTATTGATAAAGGTGGTTATGCCATGCTGGGAAGTGATGACTTCCTGTTACGCATGATGGCCGCCAATGAAGATCAGGAAGCGATTAATAACTATGTTGCCTGGACATTAACTCACAGTCAGGCGATTGGTCTGAAAGTGGTTAATCCTGGCGGTATTAACGCATTCAAATTCAATCAACGTAAGTTGGATCTGGATGAGAAAAATAGTTTTTATAACGTTTCTCCACGTGAGATTTTACAACGCCTATCTCGTGCGGTGACGGAACTGGGTGTTCCTCATCCATTACACGTACATGGTTGTAATCTTGGTGTGCCAGGAAATAAAGATACTACCCTCGATACTATTCAAGGTATTGAAGGCCTGCCGATGCATCTAACCCATATTCAGTTCCATAGTTATGGCACAGAAGGTGACTTTAAATTCTCATCCGGTGCTGCAGAGATTGCAGAAGCGATTAACAGAAACAAAAATATCACCGTCGACGTGGGTCAGATTCTGTTTGGCCAGACAGTCACTGCCTCTGGCGATAATATGCGTCAGTTTGATGGCAGCAAACATGCCCACCCCAATAAATGGGTGTGTATGGATATTGAATGTGATGGTGGTTGTGGTGTTGTACCGTTCAAATATAAAGATCAAAGTTTTGTAAATGCTTTGCAGTGGATGATTGGTCTGGAAACCTTCCTGATGGTGGATGATCCATGGCGCATATTCCTGACCACAGACCACCCGAATGGTGCACCTTTTACCAGCTATCCTCATTTGATTAAGTTGTTGATGGATAAATCATTCCGTAACGATATGCTGTCTACCCTGCATCCGGAAGCACAAAATGCCACGCATTTAGCGTCTTTAGATCGCGAATACAGTCTTTACGATATTGCGATTATGACGCGTGCCGGTGCAGCAAAACTGGTCGGTTTGTCTGATCGTGGTCATTTAGGTGTAGGCGCTGCAGCGGATATCACCGTGTATACCGATCATGCTGATCGTGAAAAAATGTTCACTTCACCGGATTATGTGTTTAAAGATGGCAATATCGTTGTGAAAAATGGTGAGCTGGTTAAAGTCACCTGGGGGACGACTCATGTGGTCAAACCTGAATACGATAAAGGCATTGAAAAACCATTAAAAGAATACTTCGATAAATATCACACCATGACGATGGGTAACTTCAAAATCAGTGATGATGAAATCGTGGATGATGGCCGCGGAAGCTTGACCGTACAGCCGTTGAAAAAAGGAGGCAAGTTATGATTATCAACGGCGTCACTATAGACGAGACGTTTGCTGAAGCTTTTCCGATGAAAGGCACTCGGCTGATTATTACGGCATTAAATGCCAAGTGGGCCATGATTTCGGCACAGGCATTTACCGGCTTTGCTACCTCTGTTATTGCCTGTGGTTGTGAAGCGGGTATTGAGCGTGAATTGGATCCAAGTGAAACACCAGATGGTCGCCCAGGCGTCTCTGTGCTTATCTTTGCTATGGGCGGTAAAGGCCTTGCAAAACAAGTAGAAACACGTGCTGGCCAATGTATTTTGACTTCACCGACTTCAGCCTTATTTTCTGGTCTGGATAACAGCGAAAAAGAAATTGCTCTAGGTCAAAACCTGCGTTATTTCGGTGATGGTTTCCAGATTTCAAAAATGATTGATGGCAAACGCTACTGGCGTATTCCTGTGATGGATGGTGAATTTTTAACACAGGAAAAAACCGGTGTGCATGACTCGGTCGGTGGTGGTAACTTCCTGGTATTGGCAGAATCACAAGCTCAGGCTTTAGCTGCCTGTGAAGCGGCTATCGAAGAGATGAGAAAAATTCCAAACGTCATCATGCCTTTCCCTGGTGGGGTTGTACGGTCCGGTTCTAAAGTGGGCTCTAAATTTAAAGCCTTAAACGCATCGACCAATGATGCCTTCTGCCCGACCCTGAAAGGTCAGACTAAGAGTGATTTATCACCAGAAGTTGAATCGGTCATGGAAATTGTTATTGACGGCCTAACCAAAGAAGATATTGATAAAGCGATGCGAGTGGGTATTCAAGCTGTGTGTGACTTGGGCGCTGAAAACGGTATTCGTCGAATCAGTGCGGGTAACTACGGCGGTAAATTAGGCCCATATCACTTCCACTTGCAGGAGATTATGGCATGAGTGCATTAACATTCACGTTAAAAACGTCACCTGCACAGCGGGTGGATTGTTCACCATTAACAGCGGATAAACTGGCTGATAAAACAGCTGCTGAGATTGCAGCGATCACCTTAGTTGTCGGTAATCAAAAAGTCCGTACCGATGAAATTTTTGATATTCAAGGTGAGGATGTCGCGAATATTCATTTTGCTAAAGCTACAGACAAACTGGACCATATAGGTCATGCCATGGCTACGGGTAAAATCACGGTTGATGGTGATGCCGGGGCTTATCTTGGTCAGTTTATGGCAGCCGGTGACATCGTTATTAACGGCAACACTGGGGTTTATACAGCCTGTGAAATGAAAGGTGGCACCATTAAAATTAATGGTAATGCCGGTGATTTCCTGGGTGGTGCACGCATTGGTTATAAAAATGGCATGACTGGTGGTACTGTGATCGTGACAGGTAATACAGGTGCACGAACCGGTGATCATATGCGTCGTGGGTACATCTTCATTGAAGGTAATGCCGGTGATTATTGTGGTTCAAGAATGGTGTCTGGCACGATTGCTGTGTTAGGAAAAGTCGGTAAGCATTTTGGTTACGCGATGAAACGCGGCACTTTATTACTGACATCAGCACCGGAACAAGGTATTTCTGCTAACTTTAATGACTGTGGTTCACATACATTAGCCTTTTTGCCGCTGATGTTTGCGTCATTTAAAAAGTTTGATACCAAATTTGCTGAAATTGAACCTTTTTCACGTGTTCAACGTTATGCTGGTGATGTTTCCGGTATAGGCATGGGTGAGATTTTAATTAAAATTTAAACCTTAAAAACCCGGCTTCAGGCCGGGTTTCTTTTCTCTCCGTGTTAGAAATGGTGATAGCTTTAATGTGTTAATAACGGAGACGTTTCTATGTCTGATATCGGACAATCAGTTAATCAATTCCTTGTTGAAACGCAGCGTGCTCATCCTTCCGCTACAGGTGATTTAACCGAGCTGTTAAATGATGTTATCAGTGCCTGTAAAAAAATCGCGAATCTGGTTAACCGTAGCAGTATTTTAGGCCTTGAAGGTTATGCCAGCAGTAATAATGTGCAGGGTGAACACCAGAAAAAACTCGATATTCTGACCAATGATGTCATGGTTGAGCATTTAAACTGGACAGGCCACCTTGCTGCCATGGTGTCAGAAGAAATTGATGACATTATCTCTATTTCTGAGGATTACCCCAAGGGTAAGTACTTACTCTGTTTTGACCCGTTAGATGGCTCCAGTAATGTCGATATCAATCTGAGTGTGGGTACCATCTTTTCGGTATTACGCTGTCCTGAAGATATCAAAAAACCAAGCCACGAACATTTTTTGCAAAAAGGCACAGAGCAAGTTTGTGCCGGATTTTGTGTGTATGGTCCGAGCACGATGCTGATTCTTACCACGGGCTTTGGAGTGAATGGTTTTACCTTAGATAGAGAGGTCGGCGAGTTTATTTTGACGCATCCCAATATGCAGATTCCTGAGGATACCGCCGAGTTTGCCATTAATATGTCGAACCAGCGCTATTGGCAGTCGCCTGTTAAACGTTATATTGATGAATGTGTTCAGGGTGTTGATGGTGTGCGTGAAAAGAATTTCAATATGCGTTGGAATGCTTCAATGGTGGCGGAGGTCTATCGCATTTTGACACGCGGTGGCATTTTTATGTATCCACTTGATAGTCGGATTGCACAGCAGGGAGGAAAGTTACGCCTGATGTACGAAGCTAATCCGATGAGTTTTATCATTGAGCAAGCGGGTGGTGTCAGCAGCACGGGCACACAGCGTATTATGGACCTGCAACCAGAATCTATCCACCAGCGTGTCCCGGTCTTTCTTGGCTCAAAAAATGAAGTGGAAAGGGTGGTTTCCTATCATAAGTAAGCGTTATCGCTATAAAAGGGATTTTAGGAGCAATGGATGTCGCGACTTATATTATTAATCAGTCTTTGTTTTGGATTAGCAGTTCAGGCAGACATTTATAAATGTCATGATAATGGACAAGTTCATTATCAGGATAAGCCCTGTAATGCTCAGTCTGAAAAAGTCGAAATCAAACTTCACCAACCTTCGAAACAAGATATTGAACAACAAAACAAGCTAACCGCTGCATATAACGAAAATTCACGTATTTACCAGATAAATATGCTCAAGCAAGAAAACAGGGCATTGCAAAAACAAAAAATCGCGTTGGAAAAAGAAAACAAAGCAAGATATGACGAGTTGCAGAATCAAACCTATGATGTAGGAAATGGGATGATCGCCACTCGTGACCCGGCATTATTGGAAAATATGCGTGGGATAGTTGAGCAGCATGTACAGCAGCTTAAAAGCCTTCAGCAGGAAATAGATAACAATAAACGACAGATAAAAGCGCTTTCTGCACAACAGTAACGTGGTTAAAGGGGGGGAACCCATGAAAAAGCTATTATTACTGATAACGCATGGAATGATGTTGGTACTTGGTTTTGGTTTAGGTATTTATGCTTTACCCATACTGACACAACCGGATAAACCGTCTATGACGGAGATTGGTCAAGTTGCGACATCAGCATTATTTACTGGCCAGTTTGAGCGCGATCTTGAGGGAAGTGATGCCCTACATTACGGTAGTGGTACGCTATATATTAATGCTAATAAAATAGCGTTTGATGGGCAGATTTCTCCCGGTCCGGATTACAAATTATATTTATCACCCGTGTTTGTTGAGAATAAAACAGACTTTTTAGCGAATAAAGATAAGATGTTAAACATAGGTGATGTCAGAACCTTTAACGGCTTTATGCTTGATATACCAGAAGGTATTAATCCGGCAGATTACCAGGCCGTCGTGATTTGGTGTGAGCCTTTTAATCTCTTTATCACGGCGGCTAAATATCACTAATATTAATGATATTTAGCCAAAAACAACAAAGAAGCAGGTAAATAGTTAGTCATGATGAAGATATGCCATGCCATTAGTTTTATTGTTACGCTGTTATTGATCAGTTCTTCTGTCTCAGCAAATAATAAAACGGGGTTTAGATTAGAGAATTTTGATTACCCATATCCAGTTCAGTTTATGCCTCTTTCCAGCCAGAAAAAGCAGTTGGAAATGGCTTATATGGATATAAAACCGACAGCCAAAGCTAATGGGAAAACGATTGTATTGTTTCATGGTAAAAACTTCTGTGCTGCCACCTGGGGGGAGACAATTAAAGCGCTAGCGGCAGCTGGTTATCGGGTTATAGCAATGGATCAGATAGGGTTTTGTAAATCTTCAAAACCAGTTGATTATCAATACAGCTTTCATCAATTGGCAACCAATAGCTGGAATTTATTAAATAAACTGGGTATTGAAAAAGCTGTCATTGTCGGCCACTCAATGGGTGGCATGCTGGCAACACGCTATGCTTTGCTGTATCCAGATAATGTTGATGCTTTATTTTTAGTGAATCCAATCGGTCTGGAAGATTGGTTAGCTAAAGGCGTGCCATATGTGTCGATTAAAGACTGGTATAAAAACCAACTGACACTAACAACAAAGCGCGCCAGAGCCTATCAACAAAAAACATACTACGCGGGTCAATGGCGTGATGATTATCAGAAGTGGGTCGATATGCTGATGATACAGTATAGGGCGGATAAGGAAGACTCAGCCTGGTTATCTGCTATTCATTACGACATGATTTTAACGCAGCCCGTCGTACATGAATTTGATCAGCTCTCAGTGCCGACATGGCTATTTATTGGTGAGAAAGACAATACTGCTATCGGTAAAGCCTTTGTGCCAGACGATATCAAAAAACAATTGGGCAACTACCCCGTATTAGCCAGAAAAACGGCAAAAGCGATTCCTGATTCACATTTGATATTGTTTAATGATTTAGGTCATTCGCCACAGATTCAGGAACCTGAACGTTTTCAACAGGCGTTATTAAACGCATTAAACACCGTATTTTCTAAACAAAGCGAGTAGATGTATGCCGTTTATTTTATGGGTCTTATTTATCGTGGCTATTTTGCCGATGTTACTGGCTATGTTAGGTGGCTATTGCCGTTACAGGCAGTTTGGCAAGTTTGATAATCATTATCCGAGATCACAGCAAGCACACATGACCGGCTTGGGCGCACGTGTTATGGCTGCTCAGCATAATGCCTGGGAGTCACTGACTCTGTTTTCTGCTATGAGTTTACTGGCATATGCCTCTGGACTTAATCTAGCTGATTTTAGTTATCCAGCTGGCTTATTTTTACTTAGTAGAATTTTTCATCCCTTATTTTATATTCTCGATATGGATACCTATCGTTCATTGGTTTTTTTGATTGGTTTATTTAGTGCCATCTATATTGGTGTGAAAGCAATCACTGCCTTTTAGGATCCATCAGCTTATTTCTTCTTTAAGGGAAACAATAGCGTCAATTCGTGTCGTACACATATTGCTTCAGCCATAAAAATAATGAGAGGACGGTGATATATGCGGCTAATCGGCATGCTTTGTTTGTTAGTTATGAGCGTCGTAGCCTGTACAGGCACACCCAAAGGCGTCACACCTGTAGATAACTTTGTTTTAAACCGCTATCTCGGCAACTGGTACGAAGTAGCCAGACTTGATCATCGCTTTGAACGTGGTTTAAGTAATGTTACAGCGCAATATTCTTTAAAAGGGGATGGTGGCGTTAAAGTGATCAACCGCGGTTACTCGGAAGAGGATAAGGAGTGGAAACAGGCCGAAGGCAAAGCCTATTTTGTCGAAGGTCCACATACCGGACATCTTAAAGTCTCTTTTTTTGGGCCTTTTTATGGCAGTTATGTGGTATTTGAGTTAGAAGATGATTATCGTTACGCCTTTGTTTCTGGCCCAAATCACAATTATCTGTGGTTACTTTCACGGACTCCGGATGTGTCTGAAGAGGTGAAGCAACGCTTTATTAATAGAGCTAAAGCGGCGGGTTTCGATACAGATGATCTGATCTTTGTGAAACAAAAATCATTGAAATAGATTGCCGGCTAATGGCATGGTGACACTCTGCCCTTTAAGAGATGTTTTTATGCCCGAGATTAATTTTGATCAGGTTTGGTTTAATTTATATCAGATAGGTATCGCGTTTATGCTCGCACTGCCTATTGCGTTTAATCGTGAATATGTAGATAGCGGCGGTGCCGGGTTAAGAACCTATCCCTTGGTGTCTATTGCCTGTTGTGCCTTTATGTTGGTAGCAATGGATGTTTATCAGGGAAGTGATGCTGAAGCGCGGGTCATGTATGGCGTGATTACCGGTATGGGATTTATTGGTGGTGGTGCCATAGTGAAAGAATCTGGTAGAGCGATGGGTACCGCTAACGCGGCCGGTATTTGGTTAACGGGTGCGATAGGTCTTTCGGTAGCTTATAGAAGGTATGAAATTGCTATCGTGTTATCGTTGATTGGTTTTTTGATATTTCAGTTTGGCAGTTATTTAAAAAGGCGTGATGAATCATAAGTTTGTCGGAGGTTATCGTTTATTCAGACCATACGGCATATTGATTGCCAGTGAGATCGGTAAAGTGAAAACGTCGTCCTCCCGGAAAAGCGAAAATGTCTTTGACAATCTGACCACCAGCGGCGTTTACGTCTTTTAGTGTTTCCTCCAGAGCGTTGCTATAGAGCACTATCAATACACTACCTGACTCTGGTGTCGCGACCAGTGGTGATCGATAAAATCCACCATCAATGCCGGCGTCTTCAATGGCGATATAGTCAGGACCATAATCAATAAATTTCCAGCCAAATGCATGAGTGAAAAAAGCTTTGGTCTTATCTAAATCCGACGATGGAATTTCAAGATAGTTAATCTTTCCTGTCTCTTTCATTATTTATCATTATCTCTGGTTATTTTATCTATTCAATGTAGATCATCCGCTTGCTTCTACACATAATTCATATCTTACTCAATGCAATAATCGCTTCATATTAACTCAGATAACGGTTTTTATTAAAAACAAAAGGTTGCATAAGGGATAGTTTTTAAATGATAATAGTTATCATTAATATCTATATATGGTTCAGCCGTTTAATATGTCGAGTAATAAACAGATTGTTTTTGATCAGCCGAGCTATAAAAACAGTTTTATTGCGTCTTTGTATGAAAATCATCACTATTGGTTGACGGGCTGGTTAAGTAAAAAATTAGGCTGTTCGCAAAACGCCAGCGATCTCACCCATGACACCTTTGTGAATGTCATCAGCAAACAAAATGACTTAACTCAAATCAGAGAACCTCGTCCCTGGTTGTTGACGATTGCCAAGCGCTTATTGATTGATAAACGTCGCCGCTTTTTATTAGAACAAGCCTATTTAGAAGAGTTAAAACTCAGCCTGGATGATGCAGAGCCAATACCATCAACAGAAGATGTTTATCTGGTCATTAATGCACTTAGTACAATCTCTGAGGCGCTGGAAACCTTACCTAGCCACGTCAGACAGGCTTTTATTCTCAGGCATATTGATGGTTTAACCCAGTCTGCCATTGGTAAAAAACTGGGTGTATCCACCACCATGGTGCAGAAGTATTTGATTCAGAGTTTAGTCGCCTGTCAGCAGGCGTTTGAAACAGAAACATTTTAATGGTCACGAGTTCATCACCTGAAGTGACAGATTCAGAAAGCATTGTCACCCAAGCGGCAGAGTGGGTTGTGTTGATGTCAGATGAAGAAAATCCACCATCAACAGCACAAAAACAAGCCTTCCTTGACTGGAGAAATCAGGATCCTCAGCATGATGAGGCGGTGGATAAGTTACAAACCCTTTTAGGTGACATCCAACAGTTTCCCCGGTCTGCATCAAAGGCTGCATTATCAGTCTCAACCAGCAAAGCATATCATCAGCATTCCTGGCAGACCTTAGCAAAAACATTTGTATTATTAATGGTTATTTTTATCCCAATGTTTGTTTGGCTACCAGATAAAGTCACGCTGATGATGGCTGATAAACAAACATCCGTCGGTGATTGGCAATCCTACACCCTGGTAGATAACTCAGTAATTATGCTCAGCAGTGATAGTGCTATTAATGTGGATTTTAATCATAGCCAGCGAACCATTCATTTATTAAAGGGAGAAATACGGGTCAAGGTAAGTAAAAATCCACAAAGACCGTTTGTCGTCAAAACAGAACACGGTAGTCTCACGGCTTTGGGTACAGAGTTTAGTGTGGATAAGCGTAGCGATTACACCTTACTGAAAGTGATCGAATCCACTGTAGCAGCCACATGTCAGCGACGAGGCTGTGATGTTAAGCCCCTTCAGCCGGGCCAGCAGATTCGTGTTTATGCTGAACATTTGGGTAAGGTTTCTGACTTTAGTATTGCTGATGCCAGTTTGATGTGGAATAAACGCCAGTTGATGGTGGATGGTATGCCGTTAAATGAGGTGCTTACTATTCTGAACCGTTTCCATAAGGGCTATTTCTATTTTGATGCTCAGCCGTTAGAGAATTATCATGTCTCAGCCGTGTTGCCGCTTGATAATCCGCAGGCGGCATTATCCTTATTAGCAGACTCATTCCCGCTAAAAGTCACTCATATCACTCCCTGGTGGACGGCTATTACTGTCGTCCCAAAAACATAAATGAAGTTAAAGGTGGTGATTTCTTTATGTCATTCGTCAGAGTAGGTAAGACAAATGAAATAAGGGAGTCTCATGTTTATTTATCGTTTTTTTTCAACAGCCTGGTTTCGCTATAGCCTTTTTGTGTTTTTATTAAGCTGGCTTTCCGTTGTGACGGCGGCAGAGAGTCAGAAAAAGCCAATTGATATTAAGGCAGGTCTTTTATCAAGTAGTCTCAACCAACTTGCCAGCCAGACAGAGATATCCATCGTGGTGAATACTGATCTGGTGAAAAACAAATCAGCAAAAGCGATTAAAGGTTTTTATACGCCGCAGAACGCTTTAGAGATGTTATTAGATGGACATAAGCTGCAGGCGGAAGATTCCGGTACAGGCTTTGTTATTAAAGCGGTGTCAGAGGATGAGGTTGTTTTAAGCGCTATTGATATAAACGCTGAAAAAGTAAAAAAGTCCTTACAAACTGAAAAATATGCTGGGGGACAGGTCGCGAAACAAGGTCGTGTCGGTATCTTGGGTAACCGTGATGTGATGGACACGCCGTTTAATATGACCAACTTTACCAGTGATTTTATCGACAATACTCAGGCCGAAACCATAGCCGATGTGGTATCAACTGATCCTTCCGTCAGAACAGCACATGTGAGTGGTGGCATGCTGGATTCTTTCCGTATTCGTGGTTTTGCTATGAATGAAGGTAACTCAGGTGATATCGCCTTTGATGGTGTCTATGGTGTGGCGTCTAATTACCGGGTGTTGGCAGATTATGTGGACAGAATTGAAGTCATAAAAGGCCCGGCATCGATGATCTATGGAATGTCACCAGATAGTAGTGTGGGTGGCAGTATCAATATCGTGCCCAAGCGCGCTCTGGATGAGGATTTAACGCGGTTGACCGCATCTTATGCTTCCGACAGCCAATTAAAAGGCCATCTTGATCTGAGTCGACGTTTTGGTGATGACGATCAATTTGGGGTTAGATTTAACGGTACGGTCAGTGATGGTCATACCGAGCGTGAAAATCAATCACGCGAAGTCGAGTCATGGGCATTAGCTTTGGATTATCAGGGCGAAAAACTGAGGATGACAGCCGATCTTATTCATCAAAAAGAGGATCTGGATGCCCCCTTACGTCATTTATGGTTAGCCAATGGTGTTGATGTGCCGTCAGCGCCGGATGGTGAACATAATATTACTCAGGATTGGGAATGGTCGAAGGTAGATGACAAGTCATTACTGCTCAAAGCGGAATACGATATCCATGACCAATTAACTTTTTTTGCAGATATCGGCGGTGGTAAAACCCGTGTATCCCGGTTATTTGGTTATCCCAGCATTACCAATGCATCGGGTGATGTCAGCGTAACACCAAGTAATGCCGATTTTAATGTGGATAGATATACCGTCAGCACTGGCTTGAGAGGCTGGTTTGATACGGGTGCGATAAATCACAATATGACTGTGCAATTAACGGAGTATCGCGATCAGCTCGAAAAAGCGACGATCAATGCCAGTTCATCCTATTTAAATAATCTCTATTCACCGACCGATCAGGCAGAGATTGTGGTCGCTAATCCGCATAATGCACCCAGAGTCAGTGAGAGTAGATTAACAGGGATAGCTTTAGCGGATACCTTGTCTGCGTTGGATGACAGAGTGCAACTAACCATTGGTGTCAGAAGACAACAGGTGGAATCAGACAGTTTCAATGCCAGTACTGGTGCCGTCACCACACACTACAATGAAAGTGCATTAACACCGATGGTGGGTGTAGTCATTAAACCCTGGGAAAATGTATCGTTTTACGCCAATCGCAGTGAGGGCTTGAGTAAAGGCGATATTGCACCCGATAGTTCAGCCAATGCGGGGGAAGTGTTTGAACCCTATAAAACCAAGCAATATGAAGTGGGTGCTAAGATTGATTTTGGTGAGTTCACATCAACAGTGAGTTTGTTCCAGATCGAAAAGCCCAGCTATCAGACGGTGAACAATATCTCATCTGTGTCAGGTGAACAACGCAACCGCGGCATCGAAATGAATGTGTTTGGACAATTAACCCCAGATGTTCGGCTATTAGGTGGTTTGATGTTACTGGATGCAGAATTAAATAAAACCAATAACCCGGCAACCCAAGGTAATACACCCGTTGGTGTTGCTGAACGTCAGGCCAATATTAGTGCTGAATGGGACATGCCCATGCTGCCTGCGTTAACCTGGACGGCAAATTTGATTTATACCGGTGAACAATACGTTAATCAGGCCAATACTCAGAAAATCCCCAGCTGGACCCGACTCGACCTGGGTGCTCGTTATGGTCTGTTGGTGGCAGGTAAAGACGTGACCGTTCGTGCCGGTATCCATAATGTCTTTGATCGTGACTACTGGTCAGGTGTGGATACCTGGAGCGGCATGGCTTACGGCGCACCACGCACATTTACCATCTCAACCAGCATCGACTTTTGAATTATCCGCCTCTCTTGTTATCAGACAAGAGAGGCGTTTTTTTCAGCATAATTTAGCTTTGGCTGTTCTGGTCACTCGGCTTCACTCTGGTGTTGCAAAGGTATAATCACGGCGTTTAATGGATACCTTTATTAAGTTTATTTTTGATAGTCATCATCCTGTTGCCGTTGTCGTTGAGAAATATGGAAATTAGAGAAATAGCTTCACAGCAAACACATGCTTTAAGAAGTCAGGTTTTGCGCCCAGGTAAACCGCTTTCTGAATGTGTCTTTGAGGGCGATGATGCTGTGACCACAAGACATTTTGCTGCCGTGGATCAAACCGAGAATATCGTTGGAATAGTATCGGTTTATCTCAACGATAATCCTTTATTGAAGCAGAGCAATAGCTATCAAATCAGAGCGATGGCAACTGCACCGGATTACCGAGGCAGAGGTGTTGGAAGCGCCTTACTGACGGCTGCGGAGCAATATGCGAAATCCCAGGGAGCAACCCTCATCTGGGCCAATGCCAGAAGTTCGGCAATCGGTTTTTATCACGGATCAGCTTATACGCTGGCTTCCGATGAGTTTATGATTTCCGGCATCGGTCCACATTATCTGGTCAGCAAACCATTGAGATAAATTCAAATAGAACAAGTGGTATTAGTTACATTCTAGTCGTTGCTTCATTAATCTATGTTTTCTTAACGGAGAAGCGTTCAGCCCAGTTTAAAACAGTGATTAACAAGCTGGGTAAAAAGGTCAGCGTGACGATCATTGAACATAAAATCCCAACCAGCACAACGATACCGACGCCGCGATAAAGCTCCGTCCCTGCACCCGGAATAAAGACCAAAGGTGCCAGACCAAACACGGTAGTGGCGGTAGACATCAAGATTGGACGCAAGCGGGTGGCAACCGCCTGATTGACTGCATCACCCACGGATACTGCTTTATCTTCCAAATTCCTTCGTGCCTGTTCAACAATCAGAATAGGGTTGTTGACGACAGTACCCAGCAAAATGACAAAACCAAGCATGGTAATCATATCGAATGGTTGAATAATCGCTGGAAGACCAAACAGGTTGAGTAATGGCCCGGCGGCATTGACTGCTGCTAAGCCGACAATACCTCCAGCAATACCTAAGGGCACGGTCGCAAGAATGAGTAGTGGATACCACCAGTGACTAAAGATAGCGACCAGCAGCAAATAAATAAGAATTAACGCAATGACAAGGTTGCCTGATAAGGATTCACGGGTAGCATCTAACTGATCAGCGGCACCCGAAATACTGATAGAAACCCCTTTAGCCACTTCCCCCTCAGCCTGCATATTTGGCAGCATTTGGGTGCGAACCTGGTTCACCGCGGTTTCCAGTGCAATTTCTCGTGGCGGAATAATCAGTAAGGTGACGGTACGACGACCATTCACACGTCGTAATTGATCACTGTCTACCGTATCAACAATATTGGCCAGCGCATTTAAGGGTAAAACCGTACCTTGTGGCGTCATGATAGGCACATTAGCCAGTGACGACAGGGTTTGGTTTTGTCCGGCGGTGCTAAAGATGAACATATCAATTTTGTCATCATTCATAAAAAACTCATCGACATAAGCGCCATCACTCAGCGCTGCTACCGTGTAACCAAAATCATCTGCAGACATATCAATCTCGGCTAGTCGATCCCAGTTCGGACGAATTTCAACTAAGGGTTGATCGAGAGACAGTGCTGAAGGTTCAGACTCGATCTGCGGATTGCCAAACAGCTTTTCAGCACGTCTCATTGCGTATTCAGCCGTGCTGTAGAGGCTTTCCTGATCGGCGCCGGAAATATCGAGATTAACAGCGCGTGTGCCGCCCTGATTGCTGGAAATAATCGAACCGCGGTTCGAGAAACCACGCATTCCTGGATATTCTTTAAACATCGACGTGAGTGCATCCATCATCGCCTGTAAATCTTGTGGACGAACAGGTTCACTCAGAATCCATATCGAGCCTGGATTAATCCGCTGAAAATAATATTTCAGTGCAGGTAAGCGGTGTTCACCGTTATCAAACTTTTGTGGATCGGCATGCAGGGCTTCACTTAAATGCTTGCGGATATCATCTGCTAATAAACGCATTTCAGGTAAGTTATAGCCAGGCGGAGCAATCATCATACTGAAGGCTTTGGGTTCCTCACCTTCAGGTAAATATTCAGCCGGTGGCAGCAGATACCAGCCAGCGCCCATGGTGCTGGTAAAAATAATCACTATCGAGAGAAAGCGTTTTAACGGTGAGGTATTGAGCCAACTGACCATTCTTAAAATTGGGCCAGGATGCTTTAAATCATTGCCATGATCACGATCATTACCAAAGCCAACCCGGGCACAGGCAGCAGGTACCACGGCAACTGCAAATAGCATAGAAGCTAAAATGGCCGTAGATATCGCAATCGCAATATCTGAATACAGCTGACCAGCTTCTTCATCAACAAATAACACGGGGGCAAACACTAATACCGTGGTCATACTGGAGGCGAGTACGGCGGTCCACACTTCTTTTACGCCGGTAATGGCCGCTTGGATCCGATCTAATCCACGTCGACGTGCCTGTTCAATACTTTCCAAGACCACAATGGTGTTATCCACGGTCATACCAATGGCAAAAGCAATCCCTGCCAGAGAGATCACATTGATCGTGCGATCAAAGGCGAGTAAACCGATAAAGGCGGCAATCGTACATACCGGCATGCCGAGTAGGCCGATAACGGTGGCTCTGCCCGAACGTAAGAATAAATACAGAATAAGTGTCGCAAGAATGGCGCCCAGAGCCAGGTTCTGCGTGACTTTTTCTACAGAGGCTTGAACATAACGAACGTCATCACCTATCAGGGAAATAGTTAAACCGTTAGGATGAAGTTGATCCTGACGGATTTCATCAATTTCTTTCAGCATGGCCTGTTTGATATCAATGACATTTGAGCCTGTTTCTCGCTTAACGGCCATGGTCAGTGCCGCTTCATCATTGACTATCGATAAACCTCGCACTTCATAATGATCCAGCCTGACTTCTGCCACGTCTTTGAGTTTGATATCCGTATTATTGCGATGAGCCAGAGTCAATTCTCGAAGGCTTTCAACATCTTTGAAACGTCCTACGGTCCGGATAAAGTAACGGCGCTTACCATCGTCAAGATCGCCGGCTGAGGTATCTCTGTTACGTTCACGAATGGCGTCTCTGACATCAGTTAAGGACAGACCTCGTTGTGCGAGTTTGGCGGGATCTATATGGATTTGTATTTGTCTTTCAGCACCACCACGAAGTTGAACTTCAGATACTCCAGGAACCCTTTCCATACGAGGTCTGACATCATCATCGATGAAATCAGTGACCATATCCATATCAAGGCTCAGTGGATTTCCGGGCAGCGGGGTAACAGCAAAATACATAAAGGCATTTTCTGAGAAAGAACTGCTATATAGCCGCGGTTGATCGACATTTTCTGGGTAATTGGAGACCTGACTGAGTGCGTTAGAAACTTCTATAAGAGTTTCATTCACATCAACCCCAAACGGAAATTCCAGCTCGATTGTAGCCTGGCCAGTATCTGCCAGTGATTCCATTCTAGCCAGATTCGGCACACTGCGCAGATAGCGTTCTTGTTCGATGAGGATTTCTTTTTCAATATCCTGTGGTGTTGCTCCTGGCCAGCCGGTAACCACGCTGATGGTTTGCACATCGAGATCAGGAATCATCTGGACTGGAATACGTTTTGCTGCGGCAATGCCCAGTACCATAATGATAAGAACGATAACCGTAAGTAGCTTTCCGTTTCTGATGGGGGCTTCAAGCATAACTAGACCTGACTATTGTTCTGAGTCAACGATGGTAACGTTTTGCCCATCACGCAGAACTTCGTTACCGCGTGTGACAACACTGTCGTCTAGTGTGATACCAGATAAAATGGTCACGCCCTGACTGCTTTGATTGCCGATGCTGACTTTATGGCGTTTGGCAATGCCATCTTTTACTACAAAGACACTGTAACCACCGTCAGGGTGTAAAAGTAATGCATCTCTGGGGATAATGATTCGCTGTTGGTTCTGTTGATTGTCATTCAAGCCAATAATAGCTTTTGCTGAGGTACCCGGTAGTAAGCTGATGTCGCCTGTATCGATAAGAATTCGTACTAAAAAGGCTCTCGCTTGTGGGTCGCTGACCGGAACAATGGCATTTATGGTCCCTTTAAAACGCTTATCAGGAAAAACATCAGGAATGACTTCCACCGCATTTTGCCGGTTAATTTCTGAAAAACGTTCCTGTGGTACTTTGACATCAAGCCGGACTTTATTGGTTGCCACCAGTTCTAGTACGGTTGTACCCCGGTTTACCCATTCACCCACTTCAGTAAGTTTAGCGCTGATAACGCCTGAAAAAGGGGCTGGTAAACGATGTCGAGTCAATTCTTCCAGAGCTGATGCTTCAGCCGCTTTTGCGGCCATAAGTGCTGCTTCGGTCAGTTTTAGATTGGATAATCGGCTGGCATTTTCACTGGCGGAGATATAGTTTTTTTCACGTAAACCTTTGGCTTCATCAACAAGCCGCTGCGCCTCATTCCGAGCCGCTTGTGCTTCAGCGGTGGCGGCTTTGGCCTGATTCAAAACTTGTTTGGACAAGGCAGGATCCAACTCGAGTAATAGTTCGCCTTTTTTTACTTTACTTCCTGCATCAACCAGAACACTCGACACCAAGCCATCAACACGTGGTGAAAGCATGGCTTGTTTTTCTGCGGTGAGTGTACCACTTAGAGTTAAGTTATCACTTACTTTCGATTTTTCTGGCGATATGACTGATACAGGAGTTTCAGCAAAGACTGTCGTGATGGTTAAAAATCCGTACAGGGCGAATAAAAATAGATAGATTGATTTTAAATAATAACTATTCTTCATATTATTCCGATATACCAAGTCGTCGCTAACTTAGGTGATAAGTCAGAGCTTAGTTCCCCGATATGTAAATATTTGTTAAGAATGGTGATACGAAGATTACATTGATTAGTGGTTTTTTACTAATACGCTAATTCAGACAAATTGAGATGGTTGATAAAGTCTTATTATGAATCCACTACTTTCTGACATAGTTGGAGTTATGCAGACGCATAGTATTGGCTAACTCTGCGTCTGAATATATCAGTCTTATCGTGGTTTTTTATTTGTTCTATTGGCAGGTTTGGCCCGTGGCGGACGACGCGCAGGTCGTTTTGCTGGCGTTGCATTATCAGCATTTGCTCTAGGTGGACGGCGTTTTGCCGGACTACGGTTAGAGGGTGCTTTTTTAGTAATGCTGTAACTATCAGGCACATCATGTGTCGGTTCAAAACCATCCACATACTCTCGTTCCAGTTTATTACCGATAAGTTTTTCGATATCTTTGAGTTGATCAATTTCATCAGCACTGACTAATGATATCGCTTCTCCAGTAGCACCAGCCCGACCTGTACGGCCAATTCTGTGAACATAATCAGCAGCCACATTGGGCAGATCAACGTTGATGACATGAGGCAGTTGATCAATATCTAACCCCCTTGCGGCAATATCTGTAGCAACTAATACCTGAATCGTATTGGACTTAAAATCAGCCAGCGCTCGTGTTCTTGCTCCCTGACTTTTATTACCGTGAATGGCCGCAGCTTTCAGGCCGTGATCTTCCAGATATTTCGTTAATTTATTGGCGCCATGTTTTGTTTTCGAAAACACTAACACCTGATACCAGTTGTTATCCTGAATGAGTTGGTTCAGTAGCGCCGGTTTTTGTTTTTTATCAACAGGAATGATCCACTGTTTCACTTTCTTAGCTGTGGTATTCGCTGGTGCAACAGAAATCTCAACTGGGTTTTTTACCAGACGTTTTGCCAGCTCGCGGATCTCATTAGAGAATGTCGCCGAAAAGAGCAAGGTCTGGCGCTTTTGCGGCAACATATTAATGATCTTGCGGATATCATGAATAAACCCCATATCCAGCATACGATCTGCCTCATCCAGCACCAAGACTTCCAGCTCATCAAAGCGAATCGCATTTTGTTGGTAAAGATCCAGAAGACGTCCAGGTGTGGCCACTAATACATCAACGCCACGGCGCATTTGCATCATTTGAGGGTTGATTTTGACACCACCAAACACCACAGCTGAACGTAAGGGTAAATATTTACCGTAAGTTTTAATGCTTTCTTCGACTTGGGCGGCGAGTTCACGCGTCGGTGTTAACACAAGGGCACGAGCCTGATTAGCGCGGGCTGGTTTGCCTTCAGACAGTTTATGCAGAAGTGGTAAGGTAAACCCTGCAGTTTTACCTGTGCCCGTTTGGGCAGCAGCCATCACATCATTACCCTGCATGATTGCAGGAATGGCTTTGGCTTGAATTGGAGAAGGGGTCGTATAACCTGATTCTGTGACGGCACGTTGCAGTGGCAGAATGAGGCCTAACTCGGAAAATGTCATAATTTACTCAATATAAAGCGTTATAGTGAAAACAGCGTCTTCGCATTATTCAGCGTGTGTCGTTGGATAAGGTTAACAGTCACGGTTTTGTTACATCGACAAAAAGTGATGTAAAAGCGGAGGTAATGCCAGAACGTCTGTTAACACATGGAACTGATTGTTTACCATGAATTCAGGTAACGACGAGTTCTATAGATGCAATTATGACAGAGTTTTAATGAGAATATTGTTTTCTCTACACTAAATCGTTAGTTGAGAATGTTATCATTCACCTATGAATTTTTATCCAGGAGGAATCATGAAGAAAAAATCGATTTTAATTGCTATTGTGATTGCGTTACTAGCAATCTTTGTTGTGGCGGCTGTCTCCACAGTGTTTGTTAACGATAGTAAAGAACGTTACGCCAATGTCTCATCTAATAAGTCCGATGATGCTGTTGCACCAGCCTCAGTTAAAGATGAATCAACACAGCCACTGGCACAAAATGAAGTCGGTGGGGTGAATGAGACAGTTACCGAGCATATGGAAGATGCGAATGAAGCTGTACCCGAAACGGTGGTAGATGAAGGCGCGATAGCAGAACCGGATACGACTGAAGAAGCGACAGCGCCGGTTGAACAAGACCAAGCAGAAGCGGCTCCTGCAGAACAAGAACAAGCCTCTGCCGAAGCAAAAACACATATCGTGACTGCGGTCGGTCTGAAGTACGAACCTTTGGTGATTCAAATTCAACCTGGCGATAAAGTCGCCTGGGAAAATATGCCTACACATGACACCCAATCTCTGGAAGGTCTGATTCCAGAAGGTGCTGAAGCATGGCATTCACAAATGGGTGAAAACTATCAGCGCACCTTCACGGTTGAAGGGATTTATGTTTACAAATGCACGCCTCACTTTGGTGCTGGCATGGGGGGGGCCATTATTGTGGGTAACCCTGTCAATCTGGATCAAATCAAAGCGGCTGATGCAAAAGGTGCAGCAGCACGTCTGGTGAAAAAAGCCATTGCTGCCGCTGAAAAAATGTAAGAAACAGCTGATGATGTCAATCAACCCTCTGCTCGTACCGGGCAGGGGGTTATTTTTTGGAAGAAATGATGACTGAGCAAACATTTATTAAGGGTAAAGATCGTGATC
Source organism: Methylophaga sp. UBA2012 (assembly GCF_002335235.1). NCBI lineage: Bacteria > Pseudomonadati > Pseudomonadota > Gammaproteobacteria > Thiotrichales > Piscirickettsiaceae > Methylophaga > Methylophaga sp. UBA2012. The sequence continues at coordinate 115,505 of NZ_DDCG01000014.1, forward strand.
TGGAAACCAGTATTGCGACCATGCAAGCAAAGCTAAAGGCATTTGGTTTTGATGTGGAAGAAGCCTCGTGGCTGAATCCGGTCAGTCATGTTTATTCTGTACACATACGGGATAAAACCTGTCCGTTGATGTTTACCAATGGTAAAGGTAGCTCTGCTAAAGCCTGTTTAGCCAGTGCCTTGGGTGAGTATTTTGAGCGCCTCAGCTGTAATTACTTTTTTGCTGATTTTTATTTAGGTGAGCAGTATAGCCAGGCACCCTTTGTGCATTATCCGAATGAGCGCTGGTTTGTTTCCAATGATGGTGAGATGCCTGAAGGTTTATTAGATGAAGGCTTATGGGATCACTTTGATCCAGAAAGAACACTGACGCCAGAGAAATTATTTGATACTAACTCCGGTGCTGGTGAAAGAGGCGTATGTGCGGTGCCGTATGTGCGTCAGCGTGACTACGAAACCCTCTATTTCCCGGTGAATATCATCGGTAATATCTATGTCAGCAATGGTATGTCAGCAGGCAATACCCAGAATGAGGCTCGTGTTCAGGGTTTATCTGAAGTGTTTGAGCGTTATGTCAAAAACCATATCATCGCTGAAGGGATTTGTTTACCCGAAGTGCCACAGTATGTCATCGACCGGTTTCCTAAAATTAAAGCCGCATTAGAAGAGCTTGAGGGGCATGGTTATCACCTAAAAGTGGCTGATGCCTCACTAGGTGGTCAGTTCCCGGTGATGAACGTGACCTTGATTAATCCGAAAGATGGTTCTGTGTTTGCTTCTTTTGGTGCCCATCCCAGCTTTGAAGTGGCTTTGGAAAGAACGGTCACCGAATTACTTCAAGGGAGAAGTCTGGACCAACTGGATGTGTTCCATCCACCGACATTTGATATGGAAGAGGTGGCATCACCACAAAACCTCGAAATGCATTTTATTGATTCCAGTGGTTATGTCTCCTATGACTTCTTCCGTGATGCACCAGATTATGAATTCTATGACTGGGACCACGATGCACCTACCCGGGATGAGTTTACTTATCTGACCGATATTATTCATGCGATGGGTTTTGATATCTATATTGCCGACTATGAGCATCTGGATGTCTACGCTTGCCGTATTCTGGTGCCAGGGATGTCGGATATCTATCCAGTGGATGAATTGCTCTGGGAAAATAATAATGAAGGCGCCTTATTTCGCGAAGACTTATTATCACTGAAATTTCGTACCAAAGAGCAGTGGCGAGAGTTATTAGTGGCTTTGGAAGATGGTGGTTATAACGACCATACACCGGTTGCTCAGTTTATCGGTTTAGCGCCTGACCCTGGCACTTTGTGGTCAACCATTCGCTTAGGTGAAATCAAATTGATGTTGTGTTTGGCTTTGGAAGATGAGCAGGCATTGGAGTGGGTGGACTGGTGTTTGTCGCTGGGTCAAGGCGACGAGGCGCAATTACGCTTCTATCGCTGCTTAAAAGCGTTACTGGACATCAAGTGGGATGATGAGCGTGAATATAAAGACTATCAGCAGTATTTGGCATTAATGTACGGTGAGCAAAATGTGCAAGATGGCATCGCTATTGTTGATGCAAAAACAGTTTTCCATCAATTACATACACCTGGTCTGAGCCTGCATGGCTTTGAACGCCATAATGCACTGTTGGCTGGCTATGAAAAACTTCAGAAAGCCAAAAAAGCGTATTGGGATAAAAAGGATTAAGAGCGATTTAGAGGTGAGAGAAAAAAATTTTACATGAAACACTAACACCTTTGTAAAAATTGCTGTATATTCTCTCGCTTCTTCGGCCAACAGACGTTTTTTCGTCTGCCAAGAAGGATAGTGGAGCGGTAGTTCAGTTGGTTAGAATACCGGCCTGTCACGCC
>NZ_DDCG01000014.1:117539-166489 GCF_002335235.1 Methylophaga sp. UBA2012
AGCGGTAGTTCAGTTGGTTAGAATACCGGCCTGTCACGCCGGGGGTCGCGGGTTCGAGTCCCGTCCGCTCCGCCATTATTCCTTACCTATTTTCCCCCAGTTTATTTCACATTTTTTGTTTCTAAATGAGCGAAAAGTTCACGCCTGACTTCTGCATTGCTAATCCGCCAGATACAGCTATCAACAAAATAATGATGAATATTTATCAAGCTTGAAACCAATACTGCAAATGTAAATTGTTGGTTTTCGATAGAGATAAATTCCGGAAAGTAAAAAAAGACGATACCGGCACTGAGCAGCAATACGTAATATTTTATAGCCCAGGCTTTTAATGCAAATTGTTTGATATCACCTAAATTTGCTTGTCGACGGTTTAACTCAACACGCATTGGAAACGGTAGATACTGTAATGCGTGAGATGCTTGTACCAACAAGTATGCTTCTGGCATAAAAAATAATACGAAATACCATAAATAAATCGATAACCACGAGACGAGTATACGTTTATCTGGAATTCGCTTTGTTCGAAGGTAAACGCCATACCACACCATCGATGAGGCAAAAAAGGCAAGACAAGCAGCGATATTGACCAAGCTCAGCAACATATCAATATTGGCATGTAAAACACCACCAAACCATTCTGCAGGTAGATCCTGAGCTCCCCATATTACATGCCATGCAAGCAAGGTTCTTAGCCCTAAACGAAGTGTAAGCCGTTCACTTTTTTTCAGCGTCAACTGACTCAATTTGCTGTAAGTCGCTATCATCCCCCAAGCCTGTCCGGTGTAATGCCAAGCAAGATAGAAGGCAGCAACGAGCCAGCAAAAATAGGTGACATCCTGATTCACAGAAAATAGCGATACGGTTCCTTCGGTTGGCTCACTGGTGACTAACCCAACTATTAAGATTAATAAAAGTACTGATGGGATATAAATAGTGGCTGACTTGTAGCGTTTTATATTACTTTTTGGAGTATAAATAAGTCGATAAGCACCCATGAAATGGGGCCAGTTAATGAGTAGCTGTAGCACAATGGCAGTGCCTAAGATGCTGGTAATGTTAGCTGTAGATTGTGGGACGCCAGTAAAAAAGATATAGACCAACAATAAAAACATCACAACAATGGATACACCGCCTGTCATCCAAAAATCGAGGCTTTCAGACAGTATATAACCGGACCGATTAGCGCGAAGTGCTTTTTTTGGTTTCATGTAGTTTTTTCATTGCTCGTAAGGTTATTGCTTGAATAGTAAGACCGGGTGACTCACCACCGCCTGAACTTGGAAACACGCTACCATCAACAATATATAAGTTGTTCCAGCGATGACTTTGACACCATTGATTGACGACAGACTGCTCTGGGTCATTACCCATCCGGCAGGTGCCAAACACATGAGAGCTACTAAAAATATCGTAGCAACTAAATTCTTCAAAAATATCCGTGGTTCCAGCATGTTTTAGGATGTCTCTGCATATCTCTGCCATAAACCGTATACGCTTGGTGGTCATCTTATCAATATAACTGTGAATCCTTGCTGCTGGTTGTTTATGTCTGGTTTTGATACTTGGATCGAGATCGATAAAACTTTTGGGGTGTGTGTGACTTTCAGCTATACCACTCAGCGATAATACCTGACCGAACTGTTTTCTCATCTGTTGTTTGTGTTCTAGTCCCCAGCCTGCAACTACTCGTTGAGCATAGTTAATTGGACCAATAAGATCTGATTCAGCTACAGAAGGCGAAAAACGACAGCCCCCAATAATGCCCGGAATACTGTCAGGCTGATTATAGTCCCAGCAAATACTATCGACAGCCAGGCCACGATGACTGCCAAGTGGAGCATCTAAAATGGCATTTGATGTCCATAAAATGGTTTCCATGAAGTTTTTTCCAACTTGGCCGGATTCATTGGCAAGACCTTTTGCGTCCTTGGTTCCAGATGCTAGTAATAATCTGGGAGTTTCTATAGCACCAGCAGCAAGAATAAGATGTGGTGTTGAAATGAAGTGTTCAACGCCATCATTGTCGATATAGTAAATACCTTTTACTTTATCGTTTTTATCAGCCTCAATTTGTGTGACGTAGCAGCCGGTTTTTATATCACAGCGTCCGGTTGCCTTTGCCATTCGTATATATGTCACATCAATACTGCCTTTGTCAGCGCGTGGGCAACCTTTGAGGCAGCAGTTGCAATAATTGCACTCTGGTCGGTCTTGTTTATTGGCGCTAAGAATCGCGACACTGTTTTCTATCAGATTCAGATTTTTTTCTGAAAAGGCTTTTTTTAAAAGCTGACTGCTATAGCTCTGTTTATGAGGGCTTTGTGGATAAGGTTGGGAACGAGGACGTGAGTTATCGGTGGTCGAACCTGCCACACCAACCAGTTGCTCAGCTTGATTATAGAAGGGTTCTAGTTCCTTGTATGAAACTGGCCAGTCAGCCGAGAGTCTGAATTCTGAAAACATGTTCATTGATCGAGGGTTCAGACGGTGTGCTTCACCACTAAAATGAAGTGAGCTACCACCAACCCCTTGGACATGCTGATAGCCAAATGGGATACGACGATCCGTTTTGTTTAATTTCCCTTGAATATGATTCCATGAACGCAGATCATCATTCTTTTCAGAAAGTAATTGCATCTCCGCATAGCTATAATTTCCCTGGCTAAGTTTTTTTTGTGGGAAGGGTGACTCCCACTGGCTAGTGGCAGCTAAATAATCATTTTCAGGGTGGAAATATGGTCCAGCTTCAATTACAAGCACTTTCCAGCCATGATGACTTAAATACCAGGCAGCAGTACCTCCGCCAGCCCCGGAGCCAACGATGACGGCATCATAATAAGGTGTGGCGTTATTCATTAAGTAACGGTCTGAAGTAGCTTAAATAGCCGGTCGGTTGTGGTGGTGAAATGTCTAATCCTGACCAGCTGGCTGGATTAGCATAGTAAAAACGAAACAGATCCTGCCTAATGTGAGTAAAAAATTGTGCAGGGATACTCAGCTCATCACTGTTTGCTGCTTTTTTTATAATAAGGTTTTGTTGTTCAACACTAAGACGAAGAAACGGCTGTTGATTGATGAGGTCAGCTTGGTTATCTAACCACTGACAACCAAGCTGAATCAGATCAGGATAGTTTTTTATTTCTTTAGCGTGAAGTAACAAGGTTTGATGAAGTTTTAGTTGTGAAGCGGAAGGTGTTATATCAGCCGGAATTAATGCGTCGATGAAGGCTACAAGGGTGCGTGTTTGCTGAAAAGATAACAAGTTAGCCAAAGCTGTTGGTAAATAGAAGTAGGGTAAAAATAACCCCAAACCAACCCCACTTTTTATTATATCTCGGCGTTTCATATCTGTATTTAGTACACGCTATAAACGAAAAAGGCACCATTAAGGTGCCTTTATCATTACTGTTTTCTGATTAGAAAGTCCAGTCAGCATAGAGCTGACCATTATAGGCACGATAACCGGAAGAGGCTTCTGCACCTAGCTCAACACCCAGTGACAGGCTATCTGTTTTTGCCCAGTTAACCCGGCCACTAATACTGCCAGTATTACGATCGACATTTTGACCAACACTCTCAAACTGACCACCACCACCCAAGAATGATGATGTAGTTGTGATGCCATCTTCTTTAAATTCATGACGCCAGCTTACTTGTAGTGTCGGCGTTAAGATACTGCCGTCGGATAATTCAAACTCTTTGCTCACTTTTGTACCCACAAGTGAACGGAAGCGATTAGACTCATTACTGTTTATATGCATAGAAAGGTAGTCAGCCCCTTTCTCCGTATAGCCTCTCTGTCTGGTGTGGTAAGCTTCAACACCAAAAAAAGGCGTGACAGTAAACTGCTCAAGATAGAGTGGCATACCTGACACCAGTCTTGCAGCAAACATATCACCATCAAAGTCACCTTTGGCTACGCCAATAACATGAGTATTTCGTTTGGTTTCGTAGTTCTGATAGGCGTAAGTCAGCATACCTTCTACATAAAAACGTTCAAAAGATTGATTGAAGTAGGCTGTTAATTGATAGGTGTCAATATCGGCGCCATCACCATCACGATAATCATTCATATTGACATCGGTACGAGCATAAGCAAACGCCGCTCCTAGGGTGAGATCTGAGCTATTGGTAAAGTCCATGCCACCCATCACACCGTGATAACGCGAGTCTGCGCCGGCAAACCCATCTTCACTATCTTGTTTAGATTTCCCACCAAGCGCTTTGACCCAAGCATGACGCTCTAATATGCCATCAAGAACACCACCAGAGGACAGGCCTGAGGAGTGGTTTACATTTTGAACATCGGTACCCCCCATTCTAAGTGAATCAAGGCGCACCTGAACGGTGTCGAAACTTCCGGAAACCGTATTATTAACAGATTGACCTAATGCCTGACTTTGTTCTGGAGAGATGCTTTTTAAAACTTCTTGTTGGGTTTCTGTAGATTGTTCTGAAAGCATCGTTATAAAGGCATCCAGCTTTCCACCAACATTGCCGCTTATGTTATCTAAGTGACTACCAACGCCTGTTTTTTGATTGGGTGCAGCGGTGGATTTGAATCCACTTCCTCCAATTGATGAGGCATCAACAACCGTGGATTGATTAATAACCCCAGCTCCCGTGCCATTGAAGGTTTTACCGTTCACAAATATCCTGTAACCACTGAAGGTAAATTTCCCTGAAACAGCAATTACAGTCCATTTATCACCATCACCCGGTGTAATATTGGCCGCAATAAGTGTTGCATCAGTGGCGTCAAAGTTACCACCATCCTGACTTACGCCTGTCAAATCAGAGTCTGAACCCGCTGTATCGTAGGTATAAGTCTGTGTCCATGAACCAATGGTTATCTGAATGGCATCCCCTGCGGACCAGTCATTGTCTGCATTTCCTGTAATTGATTCATCATTAAAATCAAGAGTGACATAACCGTTATTATTACTTGACTCATAAGACTGCTGAGTGATTTGAGTCCCTTTACCAGCACTGAGATTTATTGAGGTGTTTGAGCTTGCCTGGCTAAATAAATGACCAGCATTAGCTGAAAATGAAACTATAAGAAGAAAAAAGAACGTAAAACGTAAAAAAAATTTGACCATGGTGCCGCTCCGTTACCAAATCTCGTCCAATAGATTTTGTTGAGATTGGGAAATATTATATGTATGTTTTTGTAAAAAACACATGATCTAATGTGAGATAGTTTATATTTTCGTTAAGGTTTCTCAGCATTGCTCATTAGATTTTTATGTCTATATTTATCGGTTCAAAAGGATAAAATTTGAAACAAATATTTTTGTTTTTTTTAAAAGTGATTCTTGTCATTTCTAATATTTTCGTTGCTGTTCATGCTGATAGTTTTTCCGAAGGCATGGATGCAGCGCAAAAAGGCGATTATCAGGCTGCCCAGCAGAACTGGTTAGCTGCTGCCAAGCAGGGAAATATTGAAGCCCAATATAATCTCGGGGCGTTACTGCTATCAGGAAAGCTGGGCCAGCCAGATTACGATTCTGCAATGAGCTGGTTAGATATCGCCGCGCAAAAAGGCCATGATGAAGCGGCTTATGCGTTGGGAATGCTTTACTACACTGGGAATGAGCCAGACGTAAAGAGAGATCAAAAGAAAGCCTTTGAACTTTTTAAAAAATCTGCAGAAAGAGGCAGTGCCGTGGCTCAGTTTAATGTCGGTGCCATGTTGATGAATGGACAAGGTGTCGAAAAAGATCTCAAAGCTGCCGCTGACTGGTTTGAAAAAGCCGCTGAACAAGGACATAGTCAGGCACAATTCAATCTTGGGCTTCTCTATTTAAGTGGTTCTGGTGTTAAGCAGGACACAAAACAGGCTTATTCTTGGTTTAAACGCTCAGCAGAATCTGGTTATCCGAATGCACAATATCGTGTAGCAAAAATGTTATTTGATGGGGATGGTGCTGCTTTAGATCATGTACAGGCAAAAAGCTGGTTTCTAAAAGCCCAAGAGAATAATAGTGTTGAGGCAGCATTTATGTTGGGGTTTATGAGTTATCTAGGACTTGGAGGCAGTCAGGATAATTTAATGGCAAGACACTGGTTTGATGTTGCCGCGAAGGGATGGGACCGAAATGCACAGTTTTATTTGGGGTTGATGAACCAGCGTGGTGATGGTGAGCAGAAGAATCTTCTCGAAGCCTATAAGTGGTTTGATTTAGCCGCTTCTAGCGGACATGAAGATGCCCATTACTATCGTTCAGCTGTGGCGGCTGCGTTAAGTGTAGATCAGAGACAGCAAGCCAGTCAGTTAGCCCAGCAGTGGTTTGATGAAAATCACGATACGCCACACAAACACTATAATAAGGTTCCTCACCAGCACTAAATTTGTATCAAAGTTGTGCCATGTCTGAGAGTTGGATAACAGAGATTCTGTCGATATTATTTGCACTTTCCTTATCTGAAGCGGTGTTGTAGCCCCAACTCGCCAGATAGAGCTTGATATCATCCAGACCGTCTTCAGTGATGACATTAATCAGTGCAGGAAGTCTATCCTCAATGAAAACAATCTCCATATCCGGTTTTTCGGCGTGCAGATCGCTGAGGACCTGTTGTTTGCTCATATTTCTGTCCAGGCCATAAACCTGTGCAATTGGCAGTGAAATCTGATTCGCTTTGAGAATATGATCAACGAAGCGTTCTTGTTTTGTAGTGATAATCACCAGATTATCCGTTGGAATGGTCCGAAGTTTTTCAGCAATACCTTCAAATAATGGGTTCATAGCAATCCAGCTATCAAAGTCGTCCCTAATCCACTCATCGCGTGTTGAGCCAAAAACTTCTTTCAGTTCATCGACAAACATATCATCGCGGATCATCAACGCTTCAATTTGATGATGAAATGCAGACATGAGTGTGTCAGCAGACATACCTTCATACAGCAGTCGCATAATAAGCACGGCTTCATAGCCTGTTTCCATGACTGGACGCACTTGCCGGAATTTTTCCAGTAAATCATCAGGCATCTCAGTTGGCATATCTGCCCATACCTTCAGGGCAACCTTCCAACCTGCTATGCCAGTTTCTATAGCGCTATCACAGATAACACCATCAAAATCGAGCGCGTAGAGTTTATTTGTCATTGCTTGGGAAAATACAGTAACGAGTGAAGTCAGCGGCTTCGTTGGCAGTCCAGTCGCCTTTGGCTTTATCTTTCATCATTTGGCACCAGTCTTCGCTGCCTACTTCTGGGCTACAGGCGGTTATCATGAAAAATGCAGTAATTAACGTGGCGCAGCATAAAGCCATTTTTATTGATTTCATCTTGTTTCCTTTAACTCTTAATCTCGTTCATGAACTAAGCGACCATGAAATAAAGTATGGCTGACCTGGTGGTTAAATAACCAGCCTTCAAACGGACTATTTTTACCGGCACTGACAAAGTTTAACGGTTGGCATTCATATTCAGAGTCAGGATCAATTAAGCAGATATCTGCAGTAGCCCCCACTTTAAGCTGTCCTGAGTCGATACCCAGAATGTTTGCCGGGTTACAGGTTAGAGCAGCTAAAGCAGTGTGCAAATTAACCTCGTCATCTTCTACTAACTTCATTGTTAATGGTAATAAGGTTTCAAGACCAGAAATACCAGGTTTTGTTTCTGCGAAGGGGCCTAATTTGTCGTCTTTATCAAGTGGTTGATGATGGGAAGATATCGCTGAAATAACACCGTCACGGACACCTTGTTGCAGTTGCTCTCGGTCGCGGATACTGCGAAATGGCGGCAATACATGGCTTAACGCATCGTAATTACCCAGATCATGCTCGGATAAATGTAAATGATGGGCACTGACATCGGCGGTTACCGGTAACCCTCTATTTTGTGCATCACGAATTAATTTAACCGCTTTAGCTGTGGATAAATTATGAAAGTGAGCACGCACTCCGGTTTGTTCGATTAAGATCAAATCACGACTGACAGCAATGGTTTCAGCACTTTCTGCAATGCCTCCTAAACCAAGTCGTGAGCTAACTGCTCCCTCATGTACACAACCCTGGCTTTGTAACCATGGATCGGCAGGCGTGATAAAAACCGTCATATCGAGTGTGGCAGCATAAGCCATTGCTCTTTGTAAGATGACACTATTTTTAATCGGAGACAGTCCATTACTGATTCCGACACAACCAGCGGCTTTTAGTCTGGCCATCTCGGCTAATAATTCACTGTTCAAATTTTGCGTCATTGCGCCCATGGTCAATACCATGCTGCGACCGGATTTTTTAGCACGATCCTCAATGAGTTCAACTACAGTGGGATTATCAATCACCGGTGCCGTGTCTGGCGGTACACAGACCGTGGTGATGCCACCAGCGGCGGCTGCCTTGGTTTCTGTGAGGATAGTGGCTGTGTGTTCCTGTCCCGGCTCACGAAGTCTGACACTGAGATCAATTAACCCGGGGCAAACGATTAAACCGGTTGCGTCAATGGTTTTATCAGCCTCAAAGCCGTCTAGTTGCTCGCCGATAGCGATGACTTTTCCATCGCTGATATAGATATCCTGGCGGGCATCAAACTGGCTTGCAGGATCGATAACACGGCCATTTTTTATACGAATTTTCATGCTGGCAGCTCGTTTTGTTCTGATTGTGCACCCATAGCCATGGACATCACGGCCATTCTGACAGCAATACCATGAGTGACTTGTTCTAATATGACCGATTGTGGGCCGTCAGCCACGGATGAGGCAATTTCGACGCCTCGGTTGATCGGGCCTGGGTGCATTACAATGGCATCTGGTTTAGCGAGTTTGAGTTTGTCGTCTGTTAGCCCAAAGCAGTGGAAATACTCTCTGGCGCTGGGGATTAAAGCCCCTTGCATACGTTCAAGTTGCAGACGCAGCATAATAATGACGTCAACATCTTCTAAGCCTGCTTCCATATCGTGATACACATGCACGCCGAGCGTCTGGCAGTCCGCAGGCAGTAAGGTTTTGGGGCCAATAACACGAATTTCGCCAACGCCGAGTGTTGATAACGCTTGAATCTGTGAACGCGCCACCCGTGAGTGCAAAATATCACCGACGATCGCCACCCGCAGATCAGGGAAGCTTTTTTTATGGCGACGAATGGTAAACATATCCAGCATGGCTTGTGTTGGATGAGCATGACAGCCATCACCCGCATTAATGACGCTGACATGAGGTGAGACATGTTGAGCAATAAATTCAGCGGCACCGCTTTGATTGTGTCTGACAACAAACATGTCTGTGTGCATCGACTCAAGGTTGTGCAAGGTATCGAGCAGACTTTCACCTTTTGATGTAGCTGAGGTACTGATATTAAAATTCATGACATCGGCTGACAGACGCTTTGCGGCCAGTTCAAAGGTAGAACGGGTACGAGTGCTGTTCTCAAAAAACAGATTAACAATGGTTTTCCCCCGCAGGATGGGGACTTTTTTCACCTGACGATTGGTGATGCCCGAAAATTGCTCTGCCCGGTCCATAATTTCAGTCAGTAGTGGCTTTTTTAGCCCTTCAATCGTGAGGAAATGGCGTAGCTGACCGCTTTCCGTCAATTGGTTGTTATTCATTCAGCCTTGCCTTTGTTTCGATATTCCAACTGTAATCCTGAGCTATTAGTGAGTTTGATATGTTGGCCTTTGGCGACCTCAACGGTTTTTCCGATGATATCTGCCTGGATAGGCAGTTCACGCCCATTGCGGTCAACCAAAACCACCAGCGTGACACTGGCTGGGCGGCCATAGTCAAAAATCTCATTGAGGGCGGCACGAGTGGTGCGTCCACTATGCAGCACATCATCAACCAGAATCAGATGACGGCCATCTACGCTAAAAGGCAAATCCGATGGTGTTACCTGAGGGTGCATGCCAATGCGGGTGAAATCATCCCGATAATAGGCGATGTTGAGGGTGCCGAGTGGTGCGTCGAAAAAATCCTTACCCAGAATATCTTGTAAAGCTTTGGCAACCCATACACCACCAGTATGAATACCGACGAGTAATGGTTGTTTTTCCGCGAATTTCTCGCGAATATCTGCTGCCATATCATTGAGCAGGTTCTGAACTTGAGTTTGAGTCAGTGCGATGGTCATTGTTGGTTCAGCCATGATTGAAGTATGAGTTGTGCAGATAACTGATCGACGTCACTGCGTTGACGAGAGTCCATTTTACTGCGGATTCCCATTTGGTCTAGTGCTTCGTATGTTGTCAGTCTTTCATCTTGCCATTCCACAGGAATATTAAAACGACCATTCAGTCGATTTCCAAACCGTTTGGCGGCGGCCGTCATTTCTTGTTCGGTCCCATCCATATTCAGGGGAAGACCGACGATAAGCAGATCGGGTTGCCACTCTTTCAGCAGTTTTTCTATTTGCGACCAGTCCGGAATACCATCACGCGCCTTGATTGCGGTCAGCGGGTTAGCAGTGGCCGTTAATTCCTGACCGACGGCAATGCCGATATTTTTCATGCCGAAATCGAAACCAAGTAAGGTCCTGGCTGCACTCATGAGTGGCCTGCAAAGTTAGACATCAGGTTAATATCAACACCGATAGATTTAGCGGCTGCTTGCCAGCGCTGTTCGGCTGGTGTGGTAAATAATAACTCATGACTGGCTGGAACAGTTAGCCAGCTATTTTCCATGAGTTCCTCTTCTAGCTGACCTGCGGACCAACCGGCATAACCCAGGGTTACCAGGGCATTAGATGGGCCTTCATCAGTACCAATAGCTTCAAGAATATCGGTGGATGTGGTTAAGATAACATCGTCAGATAATTGCAGACTCGATTTCCAGGGGGACTGAGCCTGATCATGTATCACCATGCCCTGGCCTTTTTGTACCGGTCCCCCAAATAAAACCGGTGTGTTTTTTATGCTTTCGGAGGGGTTCTCAATATGAAGGTGAGATAAGAGTTCTTCTAACATGACACGGGTCGGTCGGTTAATAATCAGGCCCATAGCACCATTTTTATCATGTTCGCAGAGATAAATGACCGAACGATAAAAAAATGAATCGGCCAGAGCAGGCATCGCAATCAGAAAATGGTTTTGTAATGAAGACTCCATAGCACTCCTAAAAGAAGGTAAAGCCAACCTGGAATAAACGTTCGACCTCTTTTATGTAACGTTTATTCACTAAAAATAAAATAACGTGGTCTTCAGATTCAATAATGGTCTCATCTTTAGCAATAATCACTTCTTCACCCCGCACAATCGCCCCAATCGTTGTACCTGGTGGTAAGTCGATTTCATCAATGCGTCGACCGACAACGACAGAAGAACTGCTATCACCATGAGCAATCGCTTCCAATGCTTCAGCAGCACCACGGCGTAGGGAGTGTACGGCGACAATATCGCCACGACGAATATGGGCAAGTAGACTACCAATAGTCGCCTGCTGTGGTGATAAGGCAATATCAATACTGCCACTTTCTACCAAATCCACATAGGCTGCCCGGTTAATCAGCGATAAAACCTTACTGGCACCAAGTCGTTTTGCCAGCATCGCAGAGAGAATATTGGCCTCGTCATCATTGGTTAAGGCACAAAACAGATCGACTTTATCGATTTCTTCTTCGAGTAACAGCTCTTCATTGGCGACATCGCCTAACAGCACAATACTGTTACTCAACTCTTCTGACAAGAACTCAGCGCGATCGGGGTTGGCTTCGATTAGTTTGATTTGATAATCATTTTCTAAGGCTTTTGCCAGGCGGGCACCGATATTACCGCCACCAGCCAGCATAATACGTTTATAGGGTTTTTCCAGACGACGCAGTTCGCCCATGACAGCACGAATGTCTTTGGTGGCGGCGATGAAAAAAACTTCATCATCGGCCTGAATCGTAGTGTCACCGGTGGGCGTGATAGGGTGACCATCACGGAAAATAGCGGCAACCCGGGTTTCTGTTTTCGGAATATGTTTGCGTAAATCACGCAGCGGATGCCCGACCAACAGACCGCCATGAAAAGCTTTTACAGCGACAAGCTGCACTTTACCTTCAGCAAAATCTAATACCTGTAAAGCATTAGGATGGCTGATAAGTCGCTGGATATATTCAGTGACGATTTGCTCAGGACTGATGAGCATATCAATGGCAATCGCCTGAGGGTTTTCTTTATCAAATAATTGTGGCGTCGACAGGTAGCCTGTTGAGCGAATACGGGCAATTTTGGTGGGCGTGTTGTAGAGCGTATGACAAATCTGACAGGCCACCATATTGGTTTCATCACTGTTAGTCACTGCCAGAATCAAGTCAGCATCTTCAGCGCCGGCCCGGGCCAAGACATCGGGATGAGAGGCTTGTCCCTGAATCGTTCGAATATCGTAATGATCCTGTAGTTTGAGTAAGTTGGTGCTGTCTGTATCGACAAGGGTGACATCATCGTCTTCGCGAGCCAATGTTGCCGCCACAGAAGCGCCGACTTGACCGGCTCCGAGGATCAGAATTTTCATAGTCGATTCCTAAATCTGTTTGGTGTCTATACCAAGAGAGCGAAGCTTTCGATAAAGATGTGTTCTTTCCATGCCAGCCAGTTTAGCCGCTTTACCTACATTGCCGTCTGTTTCTTGTAATTTACGTAAAAGGTAAATGCGCTCGAATTGTTCTCTGGCTTCACGCAGAGGTAATTCAAAGTTAATAGTTTCATCACCATTTTCGATAGCTTCAGCTTCTGAGGCGAGTGCAAGATCGACATCTGCGACATCAATATCTTCACCATTCCCCAGTACTAATAAGCGTTGGATGACATTTTTCAATTCAAGAATATTGCCAGACCATTCATGGTTCCTGAGGCGGTTTTGTGCGGCAACAGTGAAACGACGGTATGGTAGACCTGAGCGGGTGGTTTGTACGTCAACAAAGTGATGAACAAGCTCTGGAATATCTTCAATATGATCACGAAGTGGTGGTACTACCAGAGTGATGCTATTGAGTTGATACAACAGGCTCTCCAGAAAGTCACCGTTATCGACGGCTTTTTGTAAGGAGTATTGTGTAGCGCAAATCAGCTGACACTGCTGTAATTTATGAGTCTCCAACAGGTGTAATAACAGTGCCTGAGCTTCATCACTCAGCAAGGCCAAGTCATGGATATACAAACAGTTATTTTTAGCTAATGAGGTAATCTTCAGGCTATCTAATGGAAAGCTTTCTGGGCTTAATTCAATAAATTTACCGCTTGAGAATTGACCCAGGCTATGTAAATAATGCGAAAAACAATGTTTGCCCACCCCAGGCTCACCTACCAGCAGAATAGGCATTTCGTGTTTCGCAACGCGTTCAACTTGTTCACGCAATAATTTTATCTGCTGACTTTTACCCACAGGAATCTGTGCCAGTTCTTTTTGTATGCTGGCTTGTTTTGCTCTATTTTCGAGGGCTTGCTCAACACCGCGCAGAAGTTTGGCCGTCGACAGCGGTTTCTCAATGAAATCACTGGCGCCCAGCCGCGTTGCTTCTACGGCGGTTTCTATCGTGCCATGGCCGGACATCATCACGATAGTGACATTTTTATTTTGTTGTTTGAATTCTTTTAACAGACTAATACCATCGATATCCGGCATCCAGATATCGAGCAGAATCAGATCAGGCTGTTGTTCGTTAAAAATTTGTTGTGCTTCCTGCCCATCAGCAGCAATTCTGACTTCATAGTTTTCGTCTTCCAGAATGTCTTTGATTAGCTCGCGAATATCCGGCTCATCATCAACAACAAGAATCAGGGGGTTGTCATTACTCACGACGGAGACTCCTCCAATGGCAATCTTATAATTATACTCGTTCCTTCTGGATCCAGATTTTCCGCCCAGACATCACCACCATGTTCTTCAATCATTTTT
This sequence comes from Methylophaga sp. UBA2012, assembly GCF_002335235.1. Lineage (NCBI taxonomy): Bacteria > Pseudomonadati > Pseudomonadota > Gammaproteobacteria > Thiotrichales > Piscirickettsiaceae > Methylophaga > Methylophaga sp. UBA2012. The sequence continues at coordinate 131,366 of NZ_DDCG01000014.1, forward strand.
TTAACGATAGCTAAGCCAAGCCCGGTGCCTTTATGTTTCGTCGTGGCGTAGGGTTCGAATAATTTATCAATAATAGAAAAGGGGATGCCAGGACCGTAATCCCGAACAGAAATTTCAAGCCAACGACGTTGTTGGTGAGTAAGTGGATGGTAACTGATAACGATATCGACAGGAAGTTGAGCGTCCTCACAGGCTTCGATAGCGTTTTTCAATAAATTATGCATGACTTGCCGAAAACGATTGACATCAATTTTGACCGCCACACTTTCCGGGCTGTTTAACAGCGTGAACTGATGATTCGGATTACTCTGATACATGGTGAGCACTTCACGAATCAGTTGACCGATATCATAGGACTGTAATTGTAATGCTGGTGTGCGCGCATACTCGGAGAATTCATTCACCATTTCTTTCATCGCTTCAACTTGTTGAATGATGGTATTGGTGAGTTTATCGACGACTTCGACCTGCTCCTCGGGCACAATCGCTGCGTATTTTCGTTGCAGACGTTCCGCTGACAGCTGAATCGGTGTTAAAGGATTTTTTATTTCGTGAGCCAGACGCCGTGCCACTTCACCCCAGGCGGCATTACGCTGCGCTTGTAGCAGTGTAGTGATGTCTTCAAAAACGATAACCCAGCCACTATTATTGGGTAATTCGGTACCATGGCAAATTAAGGTTTGGTTGCCGTTTTGTTTTTGTAGTTCTACCTGTTGTTCCCAGGCAATACCTTTGACAGCGCAACGTTCGATCATTTCGCAGAACGTTTTCATGTTTTTGTTAATTTCAGCCAGCTTGGATAAAGGGCTTTCCAGACGTTGCTGGAGCTTAACACCGAGAATTTTGCTGCTGGCATTATTGGCTGTATGCAGATAAAGGCGTTTATCCACGGTGACCACGCCACTGGATAAGCTGCCAAGGACGGTAGTTAGGTAACTTGTTTGTTGTTCCAATAAGCGATGACTACGCTGTGACGCATTGCGGGCATGGGTTAGCCTTTGTGTCATCTGGTTAAACGAGCGAACCAGGAAGCCAATTTCATCGTGGCCTGAGGCCGTCAGTTGCATATTGTAGTTACCGGAAGCCACCGCTTGTGTACCTTGCGCTAGTTCTTGTAGCGGCTCGACGATACGTCGGGATATCCAGATAGCAAACCAGATAGACACCAGAATGGTTAAAAACACAATCAGGCTTAAGGTCAGTGTGAACACGGTAATTAAAGGTTTTCTGAGATAACTTAACTCTTTGTAATCCGAGTAAGCATCTTGCACGGTTTTACCGAGCTCACTTAAATGATCATTGATCGGAAACAACACATTGAGAATTCGTTCTTCGGCTAAGACAGACTTTTGTGGAATTCTGACAGCGGCCCGCAGTTGGAGCTTGTCATTTTCTGAGGGGTCCATGCCGATATAATCTTCACCCTGAAGCAGCTGATGCATGATGGTATCGTTAGGTCTGTTCGGTACCATAATAGTTGGACTTTCAATACTCGACGCAATCGGTTGCCCATCTCTGGCCCAGATACTAAGCTCCAGTGCGCCACTCAACTGCGTTAAATCCCGTAAGCTGTGTGATAGCTCGCTGTCGGGTAATTCACTAAGAACACCAGCCATCATTCTGGTTTGGCGCAGCAGGGTTCGCATGCGGATACCAAAAGCGGTACGGCTTAACTCCAGTGAATCATTCAGTGCTTGTTCTACTTTGACATCAAACCAGCTGTTAATACCGCGATGCAGGAAGTGGATCGAAAAGCCGTAAACAATCGATGTCGCAACTAAAATCAATAAAACAAACAGGCTAACCAGTCGGACGGTAAGCCGCGATCCCGCCTCATGTTTTTTAAAGTCGCGATATAAACGAAAGAGGCTGCGAGCAAGAATGCCCACCAGTAATAATAGACAGGCAACACCAATACCAAAGATAACCAGAAAGAGGTCATTCAGCCGTGAACTATCTTGAGTAGCTGCGCTTAGCAAATAGGCGAGAACAAGCAGTAAAAATGCGAGAGAGAAGTATGGTGCTGTACCTGAGCTAAGTCGCTTGATAAGACTTATAGCCATACTGCTTGAACCCATGGACTGGTGAGTTGCCATTTGTCAGAGATTAAGGCTCCAGGACGCATTGGAGTTGGTAAGGCATTGAGATCCAATCCACTGCGAATTTCCAGAATCAGATTTTCCGTATCTTCGGTATATTCTGGTGGCAGCGAGAGCGCATTAATATCGCCCAAGGCTTTTAGAGCACCACTCAAACTAGGGAAGTTTTGTTGTTCATGAGTATCGAGTGACTCCACAATATATTGCTCTGATAATGCGTGGTAACGAAGCTCATAGCTCAGAGTGCTCTCCCATAAGGTGGTTTCCCATTGCCAGAAGCTGCCCAATATTGGCATAGCATCAATTAGCCGAAACTCTTGCAAAAAGGTAATGGGTACGCCATTTTGCAGGGCTTCAATCACTCGTGGTGTTAATGGGTAATTAATTTGAGCCGTCAGCACATAGGCATTACCAATGGGATGAACAACCGGGTTATTGACGCTAAAAACAGTGGCATTGGCTGATGTTTGAATAAACAACCATAAGAAAAGAGACAGGAATAGACGCTTACTTACGGCGAAGGCAGGCATAATAAAAACCGTCCATAACATCATCACCAGGCAGTCTCTGGTAGCCGAAAGGCCTAGCTGTCGCTGGTGTCGAAGAGAGTTTGACTTCTTCAGCATCTGGATGTCGTTGTAGAAACGCTTCAATTTGCTGCTCATTTTCTTTTTTAAAGGCAGAGCAGGTAGTGTAAACCATTAAACCATCGGCTTTCAGCAGTGGCCACAAATTATCTAATAAAGCCTGTTGTTTACTGGCCAAAGTATCGATATCTTCTGGATGACGTAGTAGTTTTATGTCCGGATGGCGGCGAATGACACCACTACCCGTGCAGGGTGCATCGATAAGGATGCGGTCAAACGCTTGTCCGTTCCACCAATGGTTGGTGTCTGCGGCATCGGCAGCAACTAATGTGGCGTGTAAACCAAGCCGATCCGTATTTTGTTGAATTTGCAGTAAGCGATCAGATGATATATCGATAGCTGTGACGTCATTTTCAGGAGAGGTTTCAAGAATATGGCATGTCTTACCGCCGGGCGCAGCACAGGCATCTAACACGCGCTGTCCGGGGGTTATGTTCAGAATCGTTGTGGCTAGTTGGGCTGAGCCGTCTTGCACAGAAACCCAACCTTCTTCAAATCCCGGTAGTTTATATACATCGCAAGGTTGGTCCAGCAAGATACCCTGGTCGGTCGCTTCAATAATTGAGGCAGCAATCTGTTCAGACTTTAACTGCTGAAGATATGCTTCACGTGAAACTTTTTGCTGATTAACCCGGAGCATCATCGGGGGCTGTTTATTATTAGCGTTGGTAATATCTTGCCAGCTTTCAGGCCAGTCTTGCTGGTATTGTGATAGTAACCAGCTTGGATGCCCGTAATTAGCTGGGTCATTTGCCAACAGCTTCTGTTCGATCTGTTCTTGTTGTCTTAGATAGTTTCTCAGGCAGGCATTTAATAAACCACCCGCCCAGACTTTTTTCAGTTTTTTACTGGCATCCACTGTTTCAGAAATAGCGGCATGATCCGGTGTATTTAAAAAACGTAACTGTAAAATACCGAGTATTAATAGTTGCTCAATATCTTTGTCTTTAGCTTTAAAGGGTTTTTTTATCAGCTGGTGGACGATAAATTGCAGAGTCGGGTAATGACGCAAACTGCTATAGCAAAGCTGTTGACAAAAACCACGATCTTTTTCATCAACATGAGGCAAATACTGAGCTAAGGCCGTATTGAGAGAACGTTGCTGAACGACTACTTCATTCAAAATGAGTGCAGCATTCGTTCGGGCACCTTTAGTGGGGTTAGGCTTAGCCAAAATGATCGCCAACTTTCATGGTGTTTGCATTAAGGAAATCCTGCACAGACATCGCACGTTTACCGGGTAACTGTAGCTCAGTGATGCGAATAACACCGTCGCCGGTGGCAACATCAATCCCGACTTTATCGACCTTAATAATTTGACCTGCTGGTTGCCGTGTTTCTTCTTTCACTAATTGTGCTCGCCATATACGAAAAATAGCATCGTGCCAGATCGTCTGCGCTACAGGCCAGGGGTTAAAGGCATTGATTTTACGAAGAATATCTTGAGCTGAAAGTTGCCAGTCAATATCGGCTTCTTTTTTATCTAATTTGCTGGCATAGCTTGTCAGATCGTCATTTTGTGGTTTGGCATTGCGTTGGCGTTGCTCAATATCCTTGAGAGTTTCAACTAAGGTTGTGGCGCCCAATATTGCGAGACGATCATGAAGTACCTGGGCAGTATCTTCTTCGGTAATTGGACAACGCGCTTCAGAAAGAACGGGGCCGGTATCAAGGCCGGCTTCCATTTGCATGATGCAGACACCGGATTCTTCGTCGCCGGCCAAGATAGCTCGTTGGATAGGCGCTGCGCCACGCCAGCGGGGAAGTAGAGAGGCATGCACATTGATGCAGCCAAGCTTGGGCGTATCCAGAACGACTTGAGGTAACAATAAACCATAAGCAACAACGATCATCAGATCCGCCTGGTAGCCGGCTAGGGTCTGTATCGCGTCATCGGTTTTGAAGTTAACAGGCTGCTCTACCGGAATATTATGTTCGAGAGCGAGTTGTTTAACAGGACTGGCTGTTAATTTACGTCCACGACCTGCGGGGCGATCAGGCTGAGTATAAACGGCGCAAATTTCATGCTCGGTATTGATTAAAGCTTTCAGTGTTTCTGCGGCGAAAGCCGGAGTACCGGCGAAAATAATGCGCATCCAAGATCCTTATAGTTTTTGTTTTTGGTGTTTTTCTAAGCGTTTTTTTATGCGTTCGCGTTTTAGGTTACTCAGATAATCAACAAATAATTTACCATCGAGGTGATCAATTTCGTGTTGAACACAGGTCGCCAGAAGTCCTTCGGCAGAAAATTCAAAAGGTTCACCATCTCGGTTCACTGCTTTTATGGTTACTGTGTCAGCACGCACAACGGTTTCATAGGCCTCTGGCACGGATAAGCAGCCTTCTTCATATTCTCGTTCACCTTGCTTATCAAGTATTTCTGGGTTGATAAGGATGAGTGGTTCTGATTTGTCTTCAGAAATATCGATAACTATCAGGCGTTTTTGTACATTCACCTGATTGGCGGCAAGACCTATTCCTGGCGCATCATACATCGTTTCTAGCATGTCGTCGGCAAGTTGACGGATGTCATCAGTCACTTCCTCTATGGGCTCAGCTTTTTTGCGCAGCCGTGGATCGGGGAAATGGAGAATATTTAAAATGGCCATGAGTAATACCTGTCAGGATGATTTACTGCTTTTACAAACCTTATATTGTAGTCTGCCAGCGCCTTATTGAAAATATAATGAATTTTGCTTGATCCCGATTAGTCATTGGTGACGGTGAATCAAAACCTAAGCAAACCAGCTATGGCGTCATAAACCGAGCCTGTTAACATTTTTTTGAGTTTTTTCCCGGTATCCTTGTGCTGAATGCGACAGTTAGACTCAATGACTAGTTTCAGCGCTGAGTCTCAAATTACTTGCCGGAGTTTACTTGTTGTCTAAAAATGATTAAGTTTGACGCTGGTAGCAATACTTGATTAGTCATACCGCATATAACACACTATTTAAAGTTGCCCATTACAGGATTGGGGCAAGATTAAGGTCCATGAGGATGGTTCGATGATAAAGCGCATAGCGATTAGTTTAATTTTTGTTTTGCTGAGTAACCCTCTGCTGGCCAAAGAAGTGGAGCTTAATCCAGACCATCCACAACGATATACGGTTAAAAAAGGCGATACCTTATGGGATATTTCAGGCATGTTCTTAAAATATCCGTGGCACTGGCCTGATATTTGGTATGTGAATCCGCAAATTGAAAATCCTCACCTGATCTATCCTGGTGACGAATTATCTCTCAGTTATCGTGATGGCAAACCGGTCATTGAGATTAATCGTGGTAAGCGTAGTGTGAAGCTGTCCCCTGAAGTCCGTGAAACGATTTTAGATAAACCCATCCTGACTATTCCGCTATCGGCAATTGGCCCATTTTTATCCAAACCTCGCGTAGTGGGCGATGAAGTACTCAATGATGCACCTTATGTTGTTGCCAGTGCCGATGAACGTCTTATCTCAGGCGCGGGCGATTATGTTTACGTAAGGGGTATCACAGACTCGGATAGTAATACATATAGTCTTTTCAAGGGTGGCAAAGCATATAAAGATCCTGACACTGGCGAAGTATTAGGATACGAAGCAATCTATCTGGGTGATGCTGAAACAATGACTCAGGGGGATCCGGCCAAAGTCAGCTTGACCTACACAAACAGAGAAATTCAAATTGGTGATCGCTTATTAAAAGTCGAAGATGACGACTTTGATCTTAATTTCATTCCTCGTGCCCCTGATAAGCCGTTAGATGGACGTATCATTTCTGTTTTTGATGGTGTTTCTCAAATAGGGCAATATCAGATTGTTGTTCTAAGTTTAGGCAAGCGCGATGGCTTGCAAACAGGAAATGTTTTATCCGTCTATCAAGCTGGGGAAACGTTAAAAGATTCAGTGTCAGTTGATCGCAAGGACACGGTGACATTACCTGATGAACATGCTGGTGAAGCTATGGTATTCAAACTATACGACAAAGTCAGTTATGCCATTGTTATGAAAGCCACCCGTGCTATGCATGTGTATGACAAAGTGAAAAGCGCCCAATAAAAGGACTTATTCAGCGGAATGATAGCTAACAAGCACAGTGAATTAGCTTGTTGGATTGCTCTACAGCGAGTGCCAGGGATTGGCCCGGTAACATATCAAAAACTGTTGCAACAGTATGGTAATCCGCAATACATATTAAATAACCCAGGCCAAATAACTGGCTTCAATGATGAACTGGTAGAGAAGTTACGCCATCCCGACTGGCAACAAGTTGAGCAAGATTTGCTCTGGTTGGAACAAGATAACCGTTACATTCTGACCATTGAAGATGAACGCTATCCAAGTTTACTCAAAGAAATTACCGATCCACCTTGTTTACTCTATGTTCAAGGTGATGTTTCATTGTTAAACGACTGGCAGCTTGCGATTGTGGGCAGCCGAAACCCATCGCCGTCAGGCAGAAATACGGCGTATGACTTTGCTCACTACCTGGCTGAGGGCGGTTTAGTGGTGACGAGTGGGCTTGCAATGGGGATCGACGCTGCCGCACATAAGGGTGCCCTGAGCAAGGGGAAAACAATAGCGGTTGTTGCTACAGGTCTTGATCGTGTTTATCCTGCCCAGCATCGTCAACTAGCCTACGATATTGTAGAAAACGGTGCGATGGTGTCAGAGTTTCCGTTAGGTACTTCACCACGACCAGAGCTATTCCCGAGAAGAAACCGAATCATCAGTGGATTATCGCTAGGAACCCTGGTGGTTGAGGCTGCATTAAAAAGTGGTTCTCTGATCACAGCCAGAATGGCAATGGAACAGTCACGCGAGGTTTTTGCTATTCCCGGTTCGATTCATAATCCTCTATCCAGAGGCTGTCATCAGTTGATCCGGGATGGGGCAAAGCTGGTAGAGACGGCGCAGGATATTATTGAAGAGTTGGGTGCGCTGGCAGGAATCAAGACTCAACATGAAGACACTAAAGACAAAACAGAATCCACACATGAAAAAGACGGTGACTACCAAGTGTTGCTTAATCATCTTGGATTTGACCCAGTTGCCATAGACAGCCTGATAGAAAATACTGGATTGACGGCTGATGCTGTTTCATCCATGCTGTTATTACTTGAGCTAGAGGGCGTGGTTGAGTCATTGCCCGGCAGCCGTTATGTTCGGACGGGTTCCTGAACCAGGCTTATTAAAGAGAGTCAGATGAAAGAAAATGTCATTGATGTGTTGTTATATCTATTTGAAACCTACATCGATACGGAAGAACGAAATAAACCTGATAATGAAGTGTTAGAGCTTGAATTAGAGCAGGTTGGTTTTCAGGAATTAGAAATTCATAAAGCGCTGGAATGGTTAGATAATATGACCGTGGCCGCTGATCAACCTCTCAAACGGCACGCCACAATGCGCGTGTTCAGTGACAATGAGCTGGAACGGTTGGATGTGGAGTGCCGAGGTTATTTATTGTTTCTGGAACAAGTGGGCGTTTTAGACGTCGAAACTCGGGAGATCGTGCTCGAACGAGTGATGGCGCTGGATACAGAAGAGATTGACCTTGATCAGCTTAAGTGGGTTGTGCTGATGGTGTTGTTTTATCAGCCTGGAAGGGAAGTCGCTTTTGCCTGGATGGAAGACTTGGTCTTTGAAGACATGGAAGCCATCGTTCACTAGACTAAAAATAGAATAAGAAACTTCAACATTGCCCGTCTCAACGGGCTTTGTTTATATGTGCGTAGGTTTTTGGTATCGGGGAAAATGGGAAAAAAACTAGTCATCGTTGAGTCGCCAGCCAAGGCGAAAACAATCAAAAAATATCTCGGTAAAGATGTTGAAGTCTTAGCTTCTTATGGTCATGTGCGTGATTTATTACCAAAAGAAGGGGCGGTTGATACTGCCAAAGATTTTGAGATGAAATACCAAGTTATCGACCGTAACAGCAAGCATGTCGATGCGATTGTAAAAGCGATGAAAAAAGCTGATGCCCTTTATCTCGCGACTGACCCTGATAGAGAAGGGGAAGCCATTTCCTGGCATCTGTATGAGTTATTGAAAAAGCGCGGCGCTCTGAAAGACAAAGAGACACACCGTGTCGTTTTCCACGAAATTACCAAACAAGCGGTAAATGACGCCGTTGCCCACCCTCGTGAATTATCCATGTCGCTTGTTAATGCACAGCAGGCCAGACGCGCCTTGGATTATCTGGTTGGTTTTACCCTGTCTCCACTGCTTTGGAAAAAGGTTCGACGCGGACTTTCTGCAGGAAGGGTACAAAGTCCAGCGTTGAGAATGATCGTTGAGCGTGAGCTTGAAATAGAAGCTTTTGTTGCGAAAGAGTATTGGAGCATCGAAGCTGATGCGAGTGCTGATAAAAACGATTTCCAGGCCAAGCTGACCTATTTCGAAGGTGAGAAACTCAGTCAGTTCAGTGTGACGGATGAAAAGCAATCGGCGAAAGTCGTAAAGACATTAGAGAAAGCAGCACAAGGTAAGTTGCTGGTTTCTAATGTTGAGAAAAAACAACGCAAACGTAATCCTGCAGCGCCGTTTACCACATCAACATTACAGCAAGAAGCCTCACGCAAACTGGGTTTTGGTGCACAACGTACTATGAGCATTGCTCAACAGTTATACGAGGGTGTAGATACCGGAGAGGGCGCGGTTGGTTTAATCACCTATATGCGTACCGACTCTGTCACCCTGGCTCAAGAAGCTTTAGATGAAATTCGTGGATTCATTGCAGAAAAATACGGTCAGAAAATGGTTCCTGCAAAACCACAAGAATACAAAACGAAATCAAAAAACGCGCAAGAGGCGCATGAAGCGATACGTCCGACTTCTGTGCTTAGAACGCCAGAAGATATGAAAGCTTATCTTTCTGCCGATCAGTTAAAGCTTTATACACTTGTCTGGCAACGTACTATGGCGAGTCAAATGATTCATGCCACCTTGAATACGGTAGCTGTCGATCTGGCTTGTGGTAAAGGTAATACTTTCCGTGCAAATGGTTCGACGGTAGTAAATCCAGGTTTTATGAGTGTGTATCTGGAAGATAAAGATGATTCTGCCGCCAGCGACAAAGACGAAAAACTGCTACCTCCGATGGAAGTCGGTCAAGTTATTGAATTAAAAGCGATCAGACCTGAGCAGCATTTTACTGAACCACCACCCAGATATAGTGAAGCCAGCCTGGTCAGAAGTCTGGAAGAGCACGATATTGGCCGACCATCAACATACGCGAGCATTATTTCTACACTTGTTCAGCGTGAATACGTTGAAATTATCAATAAACGTTTTCATCCGACTGACGTGGGTCGTGTGGTGGGTAAGTTTCTTGTTGATCACTTTACTAAGTACGTCGACTATAACTTTACCGCTGAGTTGGAAGATGAACTTGATGCGGTGGCTAGAGGCGAAGAAGAGTGGGTGCCATTACTGAGAAAGTTCTGGGGACCGTTTAAAGAACAAGTCGAAACTAAGGATAAAGAAGTTCAACGCAGTGATGTGACGCAAGAACTGCTAGATGAAGACTGTCCTAAATGCGGTAAAAAACTCTCCAGCCGTCTCGGCCGTAGTGGGCGTTTTATTGGCTGTACGGGTTATCCTGAGTGTGACTACACCCGTAATATTGATGGCGAAGAAACCACCAATAATGAACCTGAGGTGGTGGAGGGCAGAAAATGTCCAAAATGTGACTCTGATTTATGGATACGAACTGGCCGTTATGGGAAATTCATTGGTTGCTCCAGCTATCCGAAGTGCAAACATATTGAATCACTGGAACAGCCTGCCAACACGGGTGTTGAATGTCCACAATGCCATAAAGGTGAGATACTGACGCGCAAATCACGTCGAGGAAAAGTCTTTTATTCCTGTTCGGAATATCCTGATTGCGATTATGCTTTATGGAACGAGCCACTGAAAGAGCCATGTCCAAAATGTAACTGGCCGATTCTTACATTAAAAACGACGAAGAGTCGTGGCACAGAAAAAGTCTGCCCACAGAAAGAGTGTGATTATTCAGAGAAAGTAGAAAGTTAAATACCTCGCCCAGCAATAACTTATTTAAGTTGTTGCTGGAGGCTAATCACTTGTTGTTTATCTTTTTCGGCTTCTTCTAAGGCGGTTTGTTGACGAGTCTCGTCATTTTCCAGCAGACCATTTTTCAGATCCAGACCGATGTAAATCAGGTTCTCATAGATAGCAAACAAAGGGGCACTTGGCTGTTTTTCTAAAAACGCTTTATTGTGTTCAAAATCCCGACTGTATCTTATCTTCATAGACATATATTCAGGTGTCCATTTATGGTTACGGTACTGAATAAAGTCATAAGTATTGTTGGACTGTTTAGCTTGCTGATAGTGCTTAAGTAGTTGTTCTTGAATGCTTATGTAGCTGTTGGCCATTTCATTGGCGTATTCATTAATATTTTTACTACTTAATTCTGTCGCTTTGTTTTGTTTGGGTGAGTGTGGGGCCGGTGTATTTGTACTATCACAGCCCAGCAAAAAAAGTGTGAGCAGAATGGAAGTGCTCGCTTTAAGAAGCGGGTGCATAATGGTGTTATCTGCACGCATAGTCTTCACCTCGTCTTAGGATTGATTATCAGAGCTTGGTTTCTTATCACTATGGCCCAAAGACCTATCAGGAGCGATGATATCACGCACCAGTTGCTTTAACTCTGTAATCTCAGGAAAGCGGCCTTGTTCTTTTCGTGACCACAGTAGTTCATCATTCGCTCGCACTTCGAAAAGACCACCTGTTGCCGGGATCAATGTCAGTGAAGTGATTTCATCATCAAATGTTGTTAATAGTTCCTGGGCCATCCAGCTGGCTCTCAATAACCAGCGACACTGTGTACAGTAACTGATGGAAATATGATTATATTTAGTCGTCAAATCAATCTGCTTTTAATTTTTCAAAACAAGTTTCGGCTTGTTGCATGGCTTGATCAACTGTTTCAGCCAGAACATTGAAGTGTCCCATTTTACGACCAGGTCGTGCTTCTTGTTTACCATATAAATGCAGTTTGATATTTGCTTCTGATAGTAATGTTTCCCAGTGAGGCTGGCTGTTGCCCCATACATCACCTAATAAGTTCACCATGACGACTGGGGTGAGCAGATCACAATCTCCGGCGGGTAAGCCGCATAACATACGAACTTGTTGTTCAAATTGTGATGTATGGCAGGCATCAAGTGTGTAATGACCAGAATTATGAGGACGGGGCGCTATTTCATTAGCAATGATTTCGCCTGATTGACTGACAAAAAACTCTACAGCCATAGTGCCCACGTAACCTAGCCCTTTAGCAATATCATTCGCCATTTGAATGGCCTTTTGCGCTTGTTCAGCATTGACGGAGGTGGGGACTGTCGTTGTATGCAAGATACCATTCACATGGACATTTTCTGCAACTGGAAAATTAATAATGGTGCCGGTTTGACTTCTGGCCAGAACCACGGAGATCTCTTTGTCCAAATCAATTCGTTGTTCTAAAACACACTCTTTTTCACCTAGTGCTTCAAATCCGGCGTAAACATCTTCAATCGTTTTGCAGGGGATTTGGCCTTTGCCATCGTAACCAAAGGTCGCTACTTTCAGGATAGCTGGAAAACCAATGACTTTTTCAGCTTCTGCGATATCTTGTTGCTGACGGATGGCGAAAAAAGGCGCTGTTTGAATACCGAGAGAGTCGATGAAGTTTTTCTCAACATTACGGTTTTGCGTTGAAGCTAAGGCTTTGGATGATGGATGAACAATGGTTTTTTGCTCAAGAAAAGCTAATGTTTGCGCAGGAATGTTCTCAAATTCGGTAGTGATGGCAGTACAGAGCTTTGCCATATCATCTAATGCTTTTTCATCATCGTAAGCAGCACAGATATGCTGATCAGCAATAACACCAGCCGGACTTTGTGGATCGGGATCGAGAACCACAACCTTATAGCCCATGATTTGAGCAGCAGAGGTAAACATGCGGCCAAGTTGACCTCCACCCAGCATACCTAATGTTGAACCGGGTAAAATCTGTGTATTCATCATTGACCTCTATATTAATGTTAGCGAGTCGAAAATAAGCGTTGTATTTGATTTGTCTATGGGTAATTAGCGTTTGATATTGATTAAAAACTAATCAACAGGCTTTATTCATCCATGTATTATTGAGGGGGGAGGGTCATCTCAACAACAGTTTGGTGTTGTTTTTTGCGAAACGCATCCAGTTTCGCTGCCAGATGAGCATCATTCACGGCGAGTTGGGCGATAGCAAACAATGCCGCGTTAGCTGCGCCAGCTTCACCAATCGCAAATGTGGCGACGGGAACGCCTTTAGGCATCTGTACAATGGATAACAGTGAGTCTTGACCTTTAAGATACTTGGATGGGACTGGAACACCTAAAACAGGAACGATAGTACTAGCGGCAAGCATACCAGGTAAGTGCGCTGCGCCACCTGCACCTGCTATAATGCAAGCAAGTCCCCGCTGTTGGGCCGTTTCTGCGTATTCCGTCAATAAGTCTGGCGTACGATGAGCCGAAACAACTTTGGCTTCATAGCTGATGCCAAATGCCTCTAGTTGCTCAACTGCTTTTTGCATAACGGGCCAGTCACTGTTGCTGCCCATGACGACACCGATTAAGGGTTTGTCCATGATCGTTCCGTTGTTCTCGTCAAAAACAGTGCATTTTAGCTATTTTATTGAAAATAGGAAAATTTAACGCTCATATTTTGCCAAGGAAGGTATCGTAATAATTGAATGGCAAGGTATCCATCGTTATAATAGATGATCCTTTCTGCCGTATTTGGTCAACGCTCCTCGAAGATGATTTCCGAATACCGCCGGGCTATCCGACGGGTGAGCAGTGACGGCGCTAACTAATATGAAGGTACGTGACGTGAGTCAGCCAACAGAAATGAATCAAGGTCTCTATAGACCGCAATTTGAACGTGATAACTGTGGTTTTGGCCTAATCGCCCAGATGGACGATAAAGCTAGTCATTGGTTAATCGAAACAGCAATTGAAGCCTTAGGTAATCTTACCCATCGCGGCGCTATTGGTGCTGACGGAAAAACGGGAGATGGCTGTGGTTTACTGCTGAAGAAGCCAGATAGCTTTTTCAAAGCCATTGCAGAAGAGCTCGGCTATAACTTATCTGCTTTATATGCAGTGGGTATGGTTTTTCTTTCGCAAGATGAAGCGAAAGCGGAATTTGCGCAAAAAGCTGTTGCTCAGAACTTAGCTAAGCAGGGATTAGAGGTTCTTGGCTGGCGAGACGTGCCGGTAGATCCTGAATCAGCCTGTGGCCAACAAGCATTGACGTCACTACCTGTGATGCGTCAGGTTTTTGTAAATGCTGGCGAAGGCATGTCTGAAGCTGATTTTGAACGTCAACTCTATATTGCTCGCCGTCTTGCTGAAAAAGCCGTGGCAGATGACAGCGACTTCTACATCCCGACTTTGTCTTCGCATGTTGTCTCGTACAAAGGTCTGGTAATGCCGTCGTACCTGCCGGTATTTTATAAAGATTTGAATGACAAACGCATGGAAACGTCTGTGGCTGTTTTCCATCAACGTTTCTCAACCAATACCTGGCCGCAATGGCGACTTGCCCAACCTTTCCGTTACCTTGCTCATAATGGTGAGATCAATACGGTACAGGGTAATCGTAACTGGGCTCTGGCACGTGGTGCCAAGTTTGCCACTTCACTGATTGAGAATATGGATGACATTCGTCCATTAGTCGGCACTTCGGGTTCAGACTCATCCAGTATGGATAATATGCTGGAAGCTCTATTAGCAGGTGGCGTTAGTTTATTCCGTGCGATGCGTTTGATCATTCCACCTGCGTGGCAAAATGATCCAACCATGGATGCTGATTTAAAAGCATTTTATGACTACAACTCAATGCACATGGAGCCATGGGATGGTCCTGCTGGTGTAGTAACTACCGACGGTCGTTATGCCGCCTGTACCTTGGATAGAAATGGCCTACGTCCAGCGCGCTACATAATCACTAAAGATCGTCATATCACACTGGCTTCTGAAGTTGGTGTTTACAAATATGAACCAGAAGATGTTATTGCTAAAGGTCGTTTGAAACCTGGGCAAATGCTGGCTGTTGATACACAAACAGGTGAGTTATTGATGCCGGAAGACATCGATAACATGCTGAAAACTGCTCAGCCATATCGTCAATGGTTAGAAAATAATCTGCAAAGATTGTCTGATGCGGCTGATGATGAAACTGGTCCAACACTTGAAGGTGATGAATATCAGGTTTATGAAAAGTTATTCAATATCACGTTTGAAGAGCGCGATCAGGTCATCCGTGTTTTAGGTGAAGCCGGTCAGGAAGCGATTGGTTCAATGGGCGACGATACCCCGTTCCCTGTTTTATCCAAACAAGTCCGTTCGGTTTATGACTACTTCCGCCAACAGTTCGCGCAAGTTACCAATCCACCTATTGATCCACTTCGCGAAAATATTGTCATGTCACTGGAAACGTGTTTCGGTGAAGAACGCAATATGTTTGAAGAAGGTGAAGACCATGCACAACGTGTTGTGGTTGAATCACCTGTATTGTCTGAAAGCCAGTTCCGCCAGTTATTGGCAATGGGTAAGGACAATGCTGAATACGAGTCAATCATCTTATCTTTGAACTATGATCCTGCTGTCGGTCTTGAAGCAGCTATAGATGAGCTTTGTGATAAAGCGATTAAAGCTGTTGCTGACGGTACAGTCGTGATTGTGCTGAGTGATCGTGATATTGCCAAAGATAAATTGCCAATTCATGCTTTATTAGCAACGGGTGCGGTGCATCAGCGTCTGATTCAAGCTGGCTTACGTTGTGACGCTAATGTCATTGTAGAAACGGCAACAGCACGTGATCCACATCATTTCGGTACCTTATTAGGTTATGGTGCGACGGCGATTTATCCATATCTTGCCTACGCTTGCCTGAACGACATGATTCATACCAATGAAATTAGAGACTTGGATCGTGCAGAACTGTGTCGCCGTTACCGTAAAGGTATCAATAAAGGCTTATTTAAAATTACCTCAAAAATGGGTATTTCCACGATTGCAAGTTATCGTGGCGCCCAGTTGTTTGAAGTGGTTGGTTTAAACGATAGTATCGTTGATAAATGCTTTACAGCCACCACTAGTCGCGTCAGTGGTTCGACTTTTGCTGACCTTCAAACAGACGATGAAAAACTGGCAAAACTGGCTTGGAATCAACGTAAAAAACGTGGTCAGGGCGGTTTGCTCAAGTTTATTCATGGTGGTGAATATCACGCCTACAATCCAGACGTTATTGCGACCTTACAAAAAGCGGTTCAAGGTGGTAACTACGATGATTATAAAGCCTATGCCGAACTGGTTAATGATCGTTCACCAATGGTGTTACGCGACTTAATGAAGGTCAAACTGGCTGACAAACCACTTGAATTGAATCAGGTTGAAGATATCAGCAATATCCTGAAACGATTTGATAGTGCGGGTATGTCACTGGGTGCATTATCTCCAGAAGCACATGAAGCCCTTGCTGTGGCAATGAACAGACTGGGTGGCCGTTCAAACTCTGGTGAGGGTGGTGAAGATCCGGATCGTTTTGGTAATGAACGCGTTTCAAAAATCAAACAGATTGCTTCAGGTCGCTTTGGTGTAACGCCTCACTACCTGGTTAATGCAGAAGTGCTGCAGATCAAAGTAGCGCAAGGGGCTAAACCCGGTGAAGGTGGACAGTTGCCTGGTGGTAAAGTTAATCAAATGATTGCCACATTACGCCACTCAGTGCCGGGTGTGACATTGATTTCACCGCCACCGCATCATGATATTTATTCAATTGAAGATCTTGCGCAATTGATTTTTGACTTAAAACAGGTCAATCCAGATGCGCTGGTCTCTGTGAAGCTTGTATCACAGGCGGGTGTGGGTACCGTCGCTGCTGGTGTGGCCAAGGCCTATGCTGACCTGATTACTATTTCTGGTTATGACGGTGGTACTGGTGCAAGCCCGCTGACCTCAGTGAAATATGCTGGTGGACCTTGGGAATTAGGTCTGAGTGAAGCACATCAGACATTGCGTGCTAATGACCTTCGTGACAAAGTCCGTTTGCAAACAGATGGCGGTTTGAAAACGGGTCTGGATGTGATTAAAGCGGCGATTTTAGGTGCCGAAAGCTTTGGCTTTGGTACAGGACCAATGGTGGCACTGGGTTGTAAATACTTACGAATCTGTCACTTGAATAACTGTGCAACTGGTGTTGCAACTCAAAATGAAAAGCTGCGTACACAGCACTTTATTGGCTTACCACAAATGGTAATGAACTACTTCCAGTTTGTTGCTCGTGAAACACAAGAATGGTTAGCTAAATTAGGTGTAGTAAGCCTACAGGACTTAATTGGTCGTACTGACTTACTGGAGTTATTACCAGGTGAGACAAGCAAACAACATAGCCTGAATCTGGCTCCGTTGTTGTCATCTGCAGGTGTACCGGCTGACAAACCGCAGTTCTGTCTAGAGCCTAAAAATGAACCTTATGATAAAGGTGAACTGGCTGAACAAATGGTGGCGGATATTAAAGAAACCATTGTTAATAAAACAGGCGGTGAGTTTAGCTACCAGGTACGTAATGTTAACCGTTCTATCGGTGCGCGCTTATCGGGTGAAATTGCCAAGCTTTATGGCAACTATGGCATGGCCGATAAACCTATTCGCCTGAAATTGACTGGGTCTGCAGGTCAAAGCTTTGGTGTATTCAACGCCGGTGGTCTTGAAATGTATCTGGAAGGTGACGCCAATGACTACGTTGGTAAAGGTATGGCTGACGGTAAGATTGTCATTTATCCTTCGCCAGAAAGTGAGTTTGAAACACAGGAAGCCAGCATCATTGGTAATACTTGTCTGTATGGTGCAACAGGTGGAGCGCTATATGCTGCAGGTCGTGCTGGTGAACGTTTTGCTGTTCGTAACTCAGGAGCCACTGCCATAGTAGAAGGTGTTGGTGACCACGGTTGTGAGTACATGACAGGTGGTGTTGTCGCTGTATTAGGCGAAACAGGGCTGAACTTTGGTGCTGGTATGACAGGTGGTCTCGCATTTGTATTAGATAGTGATAATACGTTTGCTGAGCGTTATAACAAAGAACTAGTCGAGCTAGTTAGAATCGACAGCCCTGAAATGTCAGAGTTATCACTCTATCTCAAAGGTATGATTGAAGATCATGTCCGTGAAACAGGTAGTGTGTGGGGACATCAATTGCTGGATGCGTTTGAACAACGCATTAAAGAATTCTGGTTAGTTAAACCTAAAGCAGCAGCAATCGATGGCTTGTTAAAACTTGCTACTAAAGCGGCATAAGTCCAGAGACTAAGATAATAATTATGGCAAAAAATACATTTCAGTTTTTAGATGTGGGGCGTTTTGACCCAAAGAAGCTTGATGCTGACGTTCGGATCAAACAATTTGGCGAAATTTATGGCAGTTTTGACTCCGATTCTTCAGCAGAACAAGCAGACCGCTGTTTAGAGTGTGGTAATCCTTACTGTGAATGGAAATGTCCTGTTCACAACTATATTCCTAACTGGTTGAAACTGGTTAGTGAAGGCAATTTAGAAGAAGCTGCTGAGCTATCTCATGCGACTAATACCTTGCCGGAGATTTGCGGCAGGGTTTGTCCTCAAGACCGTCTGTGCGAAGGTGCATGTACGTTAAATGATGGTTTTGGTGCTGTGACTATCGGTTCTGTCGAAAAATACATCACCGATACAGCCCTGGAACAAGGCTGGCGACCAGACATGTCTAATGTGACTGATACCGGGAAACGTGTAGCTATCATTGGTGCAGGTCCGGCAGGTTTAGGCGCTGCTGATGTGCTGGTGCGTAATGGTGTTAAACCGGTTGTGTTTGATCGTTACCCAGAAATCGGTGGTTTGCTTACCTTTGGTATTCCAGAGTTTAAATTAGAAAAGCAAGTTGTTAAACGCCGTCGTGAAGTATTGGAAGGTATGGGTGTTGAATTCCGTTTGAACACGGAAGTCGGGAAAGACATTGATTTTCAAGATTTAATTGATGAATATGACGCCGTATTCCTGGGAATGGGAACATATACCTACATGAAAGGCGGCTTTCCTGGTGAAGACTTGCCAGGTGTTTATGAAGCACTGCCTTTCTTAGTGGCGAACAACAAGCATTTGTTGGATATCCCTACAGATGATTATGTATCAATGGAAGGCAAACGAGTTGTGGTCTTGGGTGGTGGTGATACCGCAATGGATTGTAACCGTACTTCTATCCGCCAAGACGCTGTAAGTGTAACGTGTGCCTACCGTCGTGACGAAGAAAATATGCCGGGTTCACGCCGAGAAGTAAACAATGCACGTGAAGAAGGCGTTCAGTTTTTATGGAATCGTCAACCAGTAGAAATTGTGGGTAATGGAAAAGTAGAGGGCGTTAAAGTGGTGACCACCGCTTTAGGCGAAGCTGATGAACGAGGTCGTCGTCGTCCTGAGCCCGTGCCTGGTAGTGAAGAAATTATTCCTGCTGATGCCGTTGTTATTGCTTTTGGTTTCCGTCCAAGCCCGGCACCATGGTTTGAGAAATTTAATATTTCGATTGATGATGGCGGTCGTGTTGTGGCACCGGCTGAAGCAGCCATTAAGTACCAAACAACTAACCCAAAGATTTTTGCCGGTGGTGATATGGTACGTGGATCTGATCTGGTTGTTACTGCTGTGTGGGAAGGTCGGCAGGCTGCAGAAGGTATTCTGGATTTCTTAGACGTATAATCACTGATCTACATCATTAAACAATAAGGCTTTTTCATACGGGTATAGGGCTTCCTGTATGATGAAGCCTTTTTTATATCTATCATTCTTAAAAATAGGTTCAGCTATTCAGGAGTCAATTGTGAGCAGTCTAAAAAACGATCGTTATCTCAGGGCATTACAAAAGCAACCGGTAGATAAAACCCCGGTTTGGGTCATGCGTCAGGCTGGTCGTTATTTGCCTGAATACCGTGAAGTCAGACAAAAAGCGGGCAATTTTATGACGCTTTGTTCTACCCCTGAATTGGCTTGTGAAGTTACCTTACAACCACTTAGACGCTATGACCTTGATGCCGCTATCATCTTTTCAGATATCTTAACTGTACCTGACGCGATGGGTCTAGGACTGCATTTTGTCACGGGTGAAGGGCCAAAGTTTTCTAAAACAATTCAAAATGCACAGGATATAGCTAATCTTGCAGTACCTGATATGGAAGATTCTCTTGGCTATGTGATGGATGCGATACGTCTGACCAGAAAAGAACTCGATGGCAAAGTACCACTTATCGGTTTTAGTGGCAGCCCTTGGACTCTGGCGTGTTATATGGTGGAAGGTGGAAGCAGTAAAGACTTTGCAAAAGTAAAAGGCATGATGTTTGATGCACCAGATCAAATGCATGCTTTACTAAATGTATTGGCTGAGTCGGTTATTGACTATTTAAACGCTCAAATTGAAGCGGGTGCTCAAGCTATTATGTTATTTGATACCTGGGGCGGCACATTAAGTCCTGAGAATTACAAAGCATTCTCATTAGCTTATATGGACAAAATCGTTAATGGTTTGATTAAAGAATCTGAAGGGCGAGAAGTTCCTGTGACCCTGTTTACCAAAGGTGGTGGCCAATGGCTGGAATGGATGGCTGAGACCGGTGTGAATGGATTAGGACTGGATTGGACGACAGATATTCGTTCAGCAAGACAGCGTGTCGGTGATAAGGTGACGTTACAAGGCAATATGGACCCATGCGTTTTATATGCATCACCCGATCGTGTTGAACAAGAAGTGAGTACGATTCTTGAAGCTTATGGTAACGGAACAGGCCATGTATTTAACCTTGGTCATGGTATTCACCCATCGGTGAACCCAGAGAATATGGCAAGACTCGTTGATTCTGTACATCGATTAAGTGAAAAGTACCATCAGTAGCTATTATTGATATCACAAAAATAAAAAAGGGCAAGTAATGAATACTTGCCCTTTTTATTTATTGAGTTTGCCTAAGTGGCTTATTTGCCAGTGTTAGTAAACTCTGGGTACGCTTCCATACCACATTCAACGTAGTCAACGCCTTCGTACTCTTCTTCTTCAGAGACACGCAGACCCATCACAGCTTTTAGGATACCCCAGACGATCAAGCTGGTAACAAATACCCAGACAAAGATAGTTGCTGCACCAATCAACTGACCAGAGAATGAAGCATCACTGTTTGTTAAAGGCACTGCTAACAGACCCCACAGACCAACGGTACCGTGAACAGAGATCGCACCAACAGGATCGTCGATTTTCAGTTTGTCTAAGAAGACGATTGAGAAGACAACGATGATACCGCCGATAGCACCGATGATAGTCGCCATTAATGGTGATGGAGTATCAGGACCTGCAGTGATAGCAACAAGACCTGCTAATGCACCATTAAGAATCATAGTTAAGTCGGCTTTACCGAACATGATTTTAGCCACAATAAGGGCAGCGATAACACCACCAGCTGCAGCAGCATTGGTATTCAGGAATACCATGGCAACTGAGTTTGCACTGGCAATATCACCCAGTTTTAATACAGAACCGCCGTTGAAACCGAACCAACCCATCCATAAAATGAATGTACCTAATGTTGCCATTGGCAGGTTAGCACCTGGGATTGGGTTAATTTCACCGTTAGGACCGTATTTACCTTTACGTGCACCAAGTAATAATACGCCTGCAAGTGCTGCAGCAGCACCAGCCATATGCACGATACCTGAACCAGCAAAGTCTAAGAAACCAAGGTCACCAAGGTTGTACATACCGAAGACATCGTTACCACCCCAAGTCCATGAACCTTCCATTGGGTAAATAAATGCAGTCATTACGATAGCAAAACCAGCGAATGCCCATAATTTCATACGTTCAGCAACTGCACCAGAGACGATAGACATGGCTGTTGCAACGAAAACTACTTGGAAGAAAAAGTCTGAAGCAGCTGAGTAAACAGAGCCGCCATCAAAACCATTTTCAGCAGAAGAAGCTAAAGCGTCTGCAACTAATGTTTCACCGCCATCGATTCCAGCAAGGAAGATGCCGCCACCATACATGATGTCATAACCAACAACCAGATAAGCTGTACATGCAATGGCAAACAACATCACGTTTTTGGTTAAGATTTCAGTCGTATTTTTTGCACGAACCAGACCTGCCTCTAACATTGAGAAACCGGCGGCCATCCACATGACAAGAGCACCCATTACTAAGAAGTAAAAGGTATCCATGGCATATTGGAGTTCGAAAATTTGATTTTCCATATTATCTACTCCCCAAGCTTACAGTGCATCAGGACCGGTTTCGCCTGTGCGAATACGGACCACTTGCTCTAATGGATAAACAAAGATTTTACCGTCACCAATTTTGCCAGTGTTAGCACCTTTGATAATGGCTTCAATCACTTGTTCGACGATATCGTCATCAACGGCGATCTCCAGTTTCAACTTAGGTAAAAAATCAACGACATACTCAGCACCACGATATAACTCTGTGTGGCCTTTTTGACGTCCAAAACCTTTTACTTCAGAAACGGTCAATCCTTGTACACCGATTTCGGAGAGAGACTCTCTGACATCATCAAGCTTGAAGGGCTTAATAATTGCTACAACTTGTTTCATAAGCGTATTTCCTTCTGTAGAAAACCTACCCCCTCAACATCGAGGGGGTAGTTGTGAGAAGTTTAGAATGATGTACTAACGCTAGCTACGAAGCGATCGTCAGATGTTCCTTCACCAGCTTCAAAATCTTTACCGTCACTGTTGGTTCCAACATAAGCTATTGACCAATCTAAGCCTACAAATGGTTTACTCAGACCGATTGTGTAGTCAACATAGCTATCGGCTAAGTTTGTGCCTGGGGTTTTGTTTGAGAAATCATTACGTTCAGAATCAGTATAACCAACAGCAGCATTAAAGCCGATACCGTATGGTAGTTCATAGTCAAATGCTAAGTTGTAATACACTTCATCAACATCATGACCACTTCCATCAGGAATATCACTTGTATATCCGATCATTGCTGTGAAGTAGCTATATGACAAAGAACCACGAAATTCAGTGTAGTCACCATCAGAACCGCTTGTGCCAGGGTATGTGTAACGTAAAACAGATACATCGTAGCCTACACCTGAGTCACCGAATTCGTTAGCAAAACCAGCATAAAGATCAATTTCAATACTGTTGTCTGCACCAGTTGAAATGTTTGATGCCCATGTACCTGCATATAAACCAGAAGAATGCGAGTAGTCAAAGCTACCTTGAATGGCTGGGTCTTCGTCTGTCAACGAAATACCACGGAAGATGTAATCGCTAAATAAGCCTACTGATGCACTAACTGAATGCTGACCGTCTTCACTTTCCCAAGCCATTGCTGATGATGCAGCAAACATTGATGATGCTGCTAGTGTAAGAGCCGAAATTGTACGTAATTTCATTATGGTGTTACTCCTCGGTTTTAAAATGTTTATTAGTCTTTTTTGAATCCATGCGTTGGTCTTTTGCAACACTTTGTATTCAGACTACAACAACAAGAGCAGAATATGTGCCAACTTTACAAATTTTATATAAAACAGATATATAGAAGGTATGCTGACAGTATGAATATGAGGATTGTGATCAAATTGGTGCGATAAATTTGACGCTGCGTCCAAAATGGTGCAGGAATGATTTTATCTTTCGCGTTATATGCACTGAATTGGTATGATTGCTGTACTTTATATAGAGTGACACAGATGACGTATCCCCAAATTGATCCTATCGCCTTAAGCATTGGCCCTCTGCACATTCATTGGTATGGGTTGATGTATCTATTTGGTTTTTTGTTTGTGTGGTTGCTAGGTCTTTACCGTGTAAATAAAACAGACTGGACCCGACAACAATTAGAAGACTTACTTTTTTATGGTGCGGTCGGTGTCATTATTGGTGGTCGTTTAGGCTATGCCATTTTTTATGACTTGCAGACTAACCTGGAAAACCCACTGAATCTATTCAAAATCTGGCAGGGCGGTATGTCGTTCCATGGTGGTTTACTGGGTGTGCTGACAGCTTTTTGGTGGTTTGGTAGAAAAACCGGGAAATCTTTTTTTGAGATCAGTGATTTTATTGCACCGATGGTACCGATCGGTTTGATGTTCGGTCGCATTGGTAACTTTATTAATGGTGAATTATGGGGAAAAGTCAGTGATGTACCCTGGGCCATGATTTTTCCAGGTGCAGGGCCATTACCAAGACATCCTTCACAGCTTTATGAAGCGGCATTAGAAGGTGTCTTGTTGTTTATCCTTTTATGGTGGTTCTCTTCTAAACCGAGACCGAAAGCGGCGGTTTCTGGTTTGTTCTTGCTGGGATATGGATTTTTCCGCTTTATCATCGAGTTTGTTCGTATTCCTGATGCTCAGTATGGCTATTTAGCGTTTGACTGGTTAACGATGGGCCAAATTCTCTGTTTACCGATGATTGTGTTTGGCATCTTATTAATGGTGGCATCTTATAGAATGGATGCTAAAGCAAAATAGTCAGCCAGGTAGCAGTAGCAATCAAGATGGTCATTAACACAGCAAAAGAACCATAGTCTTTAGCTCGGCCAGATAATT
Source organism: Methylophaga sp. UBA2012 (assembly GCF_002335235.1). Classification (NCBI taxonomy): domain Bacteria; kingdom Pseudomonadati; phylum Pseudomonadota; class Gammaproteobacteria; order Thiotrichales; family Piscirickettsiaceae; genus Methylophaga; species Methylophaga sp. UBA2012. The sequence goes on from NZ_DDCG01000014.1 coordinate 155,748, forward strand.
TGTGTTTATCTGTACTGACACGATCAACAACAGTTTCAATGGCCGAGTTCAATACTTCAACGATCATCACTAAAACAACACTGGAAATCATCAGTAACCGTTCGACCGCGGTGACATCAAGATAAAAGCTGATAGCGGTTAAAAAAACAAACGCAAAAAACTCCTGACGAAAGGCTTCTTCGTGTTTCAAGGCTGAGATCAGACCTTGCCATGAATAGACCAGAGCGAAGAGTAAGCGCTTAATGCCACGGTTTTTTTCCATAATGTCCTCAGTGGTTCGTAAGATAAACGTTTGAATTATAGGCAAACATTATTAACAGCATGTTAAAATTACCCTCTTTATTTTTTAGATTGTTGGTGTGATATGAGTTTCCAGGATCATTACGAGGTCATCGTTGTTGGCGGTGGTCATGCCGGGACTGAAGCGGCTTTAGCGTCTGCACGTCAAGGTGTGAAGACACTACTATTGACGCAAAACATCGAGACACTGGGGCAAATGAGTTGTAATCCGGCAATCGGTGGTATTGGTAAAGGTCATCTGGTCAAAGAAATTGATGCCATGGGCGGGATTATGGCAAAAGCCGCTGATAGAGCGGGTATTCAATTTCGTACATTGAACTCCAGCAAAGGACCCGCAGTAAGAGCAACACGTGCTCAGGCCGATCGTATTCGTTATAAAGCGGCAGTGCGGGCTTACCTGGAAAATCAACCCAATCTATATATATTCCAGCAACCAGTCGATGATCTTGTTGTGGAAAATGATCGCGTTGTTGGTGTAGTGACACAAGCGGGTTTACGCTTCTCTGCTAAAGCCGTTGTGTTAACTGTGGGGACTTTTCTTGGCGGTTTAATTCATATTGGCTTACAACATCATCAAGGTGGTCGCGCTGGAGATCCTGCTTCCATTGCTTTATCCCAACGCCTGCGTGCTTTACCTTTTAGAGTTGATCGCTTAAAAACCGGTACACCACCACGTATTGATATCAATAGTATTAATTTCTCAGAACTGACCGAACAACCCGGTGATACACCGACCCCTGTTTTTTCTTTCTTAGGTAAAACTGAGCATCATCCTCGACAAATCTCTTGTTTTATCACGCATACCAATGAACGTACTCATGATGTGATTAGAAATAACCTGGACCGCTCGCCTATGTATAGCGGCGAGATTGAAGGTATCGGCCCGCGTTATTGTCCTTCAATAGAAGATAAAGTCGTTCGTTTTGCTGATCGTCAGTCCCATCAGATTTTCCTGGAGCCAGAAGGTCTGGAATGTGGTGAAGTCTATCCCAACGGCATATCAACAAGCCTGCCGTTTGATGTGCAATATGAAATTGTCCGTTCGATGAAAGGTTTGGAAAATGCGCACATTACCAGACCAGGTTATGCGATTGAGTATGACTTCTTCGACCCACGTGATTTACATCCCTGGTTAGAAACCAAACACATGGCTGGATTATTTTTTGCTGGTCAGATTAATGGTACAACGGGTTATGAAGAAGCTGGTGCACAAGGTCTGATTGCAGGTCTTAATGCGGGATTGCAGGCACGTGGTGAAGAACAGTGGTATCCGCGTCGTGATGAGGCCTATATGGGCGTACTGATTGATGATTTAATTACATCGGGTACTCGTGAGCCCTATCGTATGTTCACCAGCCGCGCTGAATATCGTTTGATGCTTCGCGAAGACAATGCGGATATCCGCCTGACACCAATTGCCCGTCAACTTGGGTTGGTAGATGACGAGCGCTGGGCGGTATTCAATGAGAAGCAGGATGCTGTCGCCAAAGAAAATGCCCGCTTGGACAGCTATAAGTTTGTACCGGAAAAAGTGGATCAAGAAAGAGCTGAACAAGTCTTAGGTGAGAAACTGAATAAAGTTGCTTCAGCAAAAGAATTACTGCGACGCCCGAAAGTGGATTATGCAGGACTGCTTGATTTGATGGGCGAGGAACAGGATATTGCTGATGATGTAGCTGAGCAGGTGGTGATCCAGGCTAAATATTCGGGTTACATTGATCGTCAGCAAAATGAGATCGAACGTTTGCAACGCCATGAGAACACAGAATTGCCACTGGATATGGACTATAAAAACGTTCGTGGTTTGTCTAATGAAGTTCGTGAGAAACTAGAACAGGCAAGGCCAGGAAATTTAGGTCAGGCTGCACGAATTTCAGGCGTGACGCCCGCCGCAGTCTCACTATTATTAGTGCATTTAAAGCGTAGCGGAATGAGCGAAGCGAGTTAATGCTTGAGCAAAGTCTATTAAACCAGTTAGACCGTGGATGTGAGTTACTTGGACTAACGTTAGCCGACGAACAATGCCAGAAACTTGTCGCTTACGTGATGTTGTTACATAAATGGAACAAGGTATACAACCTGACTTCCATTCGCGAGCCTGAGCAAATGATGGCCCGTCATATTATTGATAGTCTCTCGGTCTTGCCTTATATCACATCAACATCATTATTAGATGTAGGGACCGGAGGAGGCTTACCTGGTGTGCCCGTTGCTATCTGCCAACCGCAAACGCGGGTCACCTTACTTGATAGTAACTCAAAAAAAACGCGTTTTTTACAACAAGTCAAAGCAGAACTTGCCTTAGATAATGTCACGGTTGTGCATGGGCGTGTAGAACAGGTATCTTTACCTAAATTTGCTATTATCACGGCTCGGGCATTTGCCAGTATTGATGACATTATTCAGCTTGCCGGTTCTCATTGCGAAGAAGGTGGCAGATTAGTGCTGATGAAAGGCACTTATCCAGAAGAAGAATTAGCATTTGAATCTACAGACTTTCACTTGCACGATGTCATATCTTTAAACGTGCCTGAGTGTGATGGTGAAAGACATTTAGTAAGACTTATCAAGGATTAAGACTAAGTATGGGCGATATCTTTGCGGTGACCAACCAGAAAGGAGGGGTGGGTAAAACGACCACAACAGTTAATCTGGCAGCGTCACTGGCCGATTATGGTAAAAAAGTCTTGCTCATTGATCTTGACCCGCAGGGAAATGCGACAACAGGATGCGGGTTGGATAAAAATCAGATAGAAAACAGCAGTTATGAAGTAATCATGGCTGAGGCGCGTGCAGTTGATGCCATTATTCGACCCGATGAGATTGGCTTTGATGTCATGCCAACCAATGCTGATTTAACGGCGGCTGAGGTCGAGTTACTGGAGATTAAGCTGCGAGAGCATCGTTTACGTCTTGCGCTTGAGTCAACACGTGATAAGTATGATTACATTCTGATTGACTGTCCGCCCTCATTGAGTATGCTTACCGTCAATGCGTTGGTTGCAGCACAGGGTGTTTTGATTCCGATTCAATGCGAATATTATGCTCTTGAAGGTTTATCGTCATTACTGAAAACGATTGAAAGGGTAAAACAGAGAGCCAACCCCAATCTGGAAGTCACCGGATTATTAAGAACCATGTTTGATGCTCGGAATAATCTTGCCAATGAGGTTTCTCGGCAATTGATTAGCCATTTTGACGCAAAGGTTTTTCACTCGATTATTCCAAGAAACGTCAGGTTAGCTGAAGCGCCGAGTTATGGATTACCTGTATTGAATTATGACCGGGCCTCTAGAGGGTCGATTGCTTACATGGCGCTAGCCAGTGAATTTATGCGACGACAAAAGCAAAGTGCTAAATGACAAGGTTGATAGAGAATGAGTAAAAAAAGAGGTTTGGGACGAGGGCTAGATGCCTTGCTTGCAGATGTTCATCAGGAAGAAAACGCAAATCTAGATGATAGTTTGCAACATTTTCCTCTTGATATGATTCAACCGGGCAAATATCAGCCACGTATTGATATGTCTCAAGAGTCTCTGGAAGAACTGGCAGACTCTATCCGTGCTCAGGGACTAGTCCAGCCAATTGTTGTTCGTCCTATCGGTCAAGGTAAATATGAAATAGTGGCTGGTGAACGCCGTTGGCGAGCGTCTAGAATGGCGGGGCTTGTGGAAGTACCCGTATTAATTCGTGACGTGTCTGACAGAAGTGCCATTGCCATGGCCTTGATTGAAAATATTCAGCGTGAAAACCTCAACCCGATGGAAGAAGCTAATGCTTTATTCCGTTTGCGTGAAGAGTTTGAAATGACCCATCAGCAGGCGGCTGAAGCGGTTGGTAAGTCTCGTGCTACGGTGACTAATTTATTGCGATTACGTAATCTGAATGATGATGTTAAACGTATGCTGGAAAATGGCGATATTGAGATGGGTCATGCCCGAGCCTTACTGGGGCTTGAAGGTACTGTTCAATCAGAAGCGGCTAAGCAAATTGTAGAAAAGGTATTGTCTGTCAGAGAAACAGAACAGCTGATCAGACGCATTCTAAAGCCTTCACCAGAGAAAAAAGCTGAGCCAGTTGTCATGCAAGCGGATATCGAAGAGCTAGAAAAGCGAATTGCCAATAAGTTAGGCAAAGGAATTAGCATAAAACATCGAGCTAATGGTAAAGGTAAGCTTGTTTTTGATTATGCCAACATTGATGAGTTAAAAAATCTGATGAAGCAAATCGGTGCATAAGCTGCTTATTTTCTGAATTGACTCAGTGAATGCACAAAAAATGAAACTTTGCATTCCTCTGGTGCGTTAACCACGGTTGATGAGCAATAAGTCTTGTTAAATATAATTTCATCCTCAAAAAAAGATTGATATCTAAATTCATTAAAATTTAGAGACTCAAAGGTGAGTGTGCGCTTACTTTTTTATGGTTTAACTGATTGGTATTAGCTATTTTTAAAGTCTAGAAAATATAACCAGGGATTGGACTGGCTATTGCATAAACCAAATACATGCCCATGTATTTGGAATATTAGCCAATGAGTTTATTAAGAAGAATTCTTAGCAATCCTGCTTCTAAACAGTCACTGGAAGATACACAAGTGATGGAAGCCCCTGTTGAAGAGGTGGCTTTTAGTGAAGATGAAAAACGGTTCTACCGAGCTTTACAGTTAGTCAGCTCTCAAACATCACAATTATCACGCCAGATTTTTCGTGCTTTGGAAGTACAAGACAACTTTTTATCTGAAATCAGTCAGCGAACAAGCAAGCTCGATGCTGAACTGAATATGGCAAATGATTATCTAAATAGCTCAAACTCAACGGTAGGTGCTTTACAGTCACAAATTGATGTTGAAGTGAAAGAGGTAAACACTTCTGTTAGTGAAGCGATGGAGCAGATCAGTCAGACGCTTGCCGAAAAATCTCATAGTGTTACTGACGTGTTAGACGGTATTTTAGAAATCGGAAAAGGCGTTAATTTGCTAGCCTTAAACGCAGCGATTGAAGCTGCCAGAGCGGGAGAACATGGCAGGGGGTTTGCGGTTGTGGCCGATGAAGTAAGACGACTTGCTTCTGTGACCATGGAACAGGCTCAGCAAGCAGCTAAACAGCTTGATTTCACAGTGGTCAACGATGAATTACAAAATATCAGCCAGACCAATAAACAACGGCTCGACAATTTCGTCGAGGTCATACAAGCTGCTACGGCACAATTAACGCAGCTATTCCAATCAATCAGTGATCAACTCCGACTTGTTATGAATAACACGGCCGTCATTTTTGAAACGCTGGATTTAAGTTCGGGTTCCATGGAGCGTATAAAGGGTAAAAACCGCATCATTAATGATGTTGTGGAAGAGATGAGTTCAGGTTTGGATGAGATCGATATTCAGAATGCCAATATCGACAAAGCGATAGGGGCTTTTGATAATACCTTAAAAAAATTGTATCTGGTGCCTGATGCAGCCCACGATCAACTGGATGATATTTTGAGCCGTGGAAAATTACGGGTCGCTGTTGAACCCAATTTTGTTGGTTTATCTTTTCGCGAGAAATTAGGCGAACCACTTGAGGGCTTGGATATAGATTATGCTAAGGCATTTGCCAGATATCTCGGCGTAGAGTGTGAATTTATTGAAGCACCGTGGGATATGTGTACCGAATTACTCACCGCCGGAAAGAAATTTGGTGAACCACCTGCAGATATTGTGATTAGTGCATTGCCGCCATCGGCTGAATATGACAATGTCGCTTATTCTGAAGCCTACACATACCTCCATTGGGTTTTAGCGAGACGTAAAGGTGATAATAGGATCAATGGACTCAAAGATTTGGATGGAAAAGTCCTTGGTATCATTAATGACCCGGCTGCTGTTGAATTATTAGATAAAAAGGGAATACGCTGGAGCAGCAATGAAAATAAACCTGATGGAAAGGTAATGTTAGAGAATTTAATTGCTTATTCCGATCAGTCCAGAATACATCACTGTCTTGCTGATGCTGTTGTAGATGCGTTTGGCGTCGATCTCCCAATTTATCACTGGGCCAGTAAGAACCCGGCCAGTCCATGGTATAATAAGATTGAAATTATTCCTGGCAATATTGCGGATCAGCCCTATTACTATACGATGGCTGTTAATGCCTGGGCATCAAGTTATCGTTTACTGGCAAAAGCCAATGAGTTCATTGCTTGGTTCAAAACACAAAGTGAGCGTACAGCCATTGAAAAAAGATGGCAGGGTGAACCAGTGGCTGGAAATATCAGTTATCGTGATGAAGCTGGCAATCTGATGGGTGAAGAAGAACTGAAAAAACTTTATCAGGCACATTGTGAGAAATTTAAACTGTCCCCGAAAGGACTGGCTTTGCCAACGAGACTAACACAGGAAGTTGCCTAGAAAATGGATCAATCTGAGTACAGATTAAGATATAGCTAGGATAGCCAATGATCTAAGTTGAGAACTTAGTTCCAATAGTCAGGATTCTGTATCCTGATACGAGTAGTGAATATCGTATTGAAGTCGATAATTGTCGTTGACCCGGCTAAGTATACGTCTATATAATGCCATGATTTGCTTAACGCAAAGACTAAATCCAAGTGGAAAAAATGGAACAGTTAACTAGATTGCAACCACTCAAACGTGTTGTGTGGTGGCAAGTTGCCATGTGGGCACTAGTTGTACTTTTCGCCTCTTGGTCAAGTGGTTTTGAGAGCGCAATTGCGGCTGGTTTTGGCAGCATCATTGCAATCATCAATACGCTCTTGATGATTTGGCATATCCTGCGAGCAGTGGAGACTGCAAGAGCAGATGCCGAGAGAAATTTAAGTAGAGCATACAGATGTGTAGCTGAACGCTGGCTGAATACGATTGTAATGTTTACCACTGGCATTATTTTGTTAGAGATGAATATTGTAGCGTTGATGCTTGGCTTTACAGCGACACAGATGATGTTGTTTATGGGACATACTAACCGGGCTTGAAACCGACATGGCTAGTGAAACAATTACTACATCAGAATATATCAAGCATCACCTTCAGAATCTGACGTTTGGTCAGAAACAAGTACAAATTGAGCCTGGAGTTTGGGCTCCGAACGGCGACTGGGGCTTTGCTGCCTCAGCAGAAGAAGCCGCTAAAATGGGATTCTGGGCAATTAACGTCGATACGATGTTTATGTCTCTCCTATTAGGCGCACTGATGATGTGGTTTTTCCGCAGCGCTGCTAAAAAAGCTTCTGCTGGTATCCCTACCGGCATGCAAAACTTTGCTGAAATGATTATCGACTTCATCGATGACACTGTGAGAGGGTCTTTCTCCGGTGGTAAAAATAACCTTGTAGCTCCTCTTGCTCTGACCATTTTCGTCTGGATATTCCTGATGAACTTAATGGACTTACTGCCTGTTGATTTGATTCCAATGGCGGTGGCTCAAGGTGCTGCGGCAATGTTTGGTGCAGATCCGCATCATGTGTTCTTTAAAATCGTACCTTCAACTGATCCAAATGCCACATTAGGCATGGCGCTGTTAGTGTTTGCCTTAATGCTGTTTTACAGCTTTAAGATTAAGGGTACAGGTGGTTTCCTGGGTGAATTAGCCTTCCAGCCTTTTGGTAAATGGGCACTGCCAATTAACTTGATTCTGGAAACCGTTACATTATTGTCAAAACCGTTCTCATTAGGTTTACGACTGTTCGGCAATATGTATGCCGGTGAAATGGTATTCATCCTGATTGCGACTATGTATAGCGCAGGTATTGTGATGGGATCTTTTGCTGGTCTGTTACAGATCGGCTGGGCGATTTTCCATATTCTGATTATCACGTTACAGGCATTTATCTTTATGGTGCTGACAACGGTATATCTGGATATGGCACATCAAGAACATCATTGATGTTTGTTGGGTTTTTAACTTTTTGTTTTTAGTCTTTACTTTTTTGTAGGAGAAAAAAATGGATATGGGTTTAGTTTATATTGCTGGTGCTTTGATGATCGGCTTGGGCGCACTGGGTGCTGCTATTGGTGTTGGTTTATTAGGTGGTCGTTTCTTAGAAGCTGCTGCTCGCCAACCTGAATTAGTCCCAATGTTACGTACACAGTTCTTCCTAGTTGCTGGTCTGGTTGACGCGGTACCTATGATTGCTGTTGGTTTGGCTATGTACGTTCTGTTCGCAGTGGCTGGTTAAGATTTATAACTTCCCATTAGCGATAAATTAGAGGTACAGGCATGAATATCAATGCAACCATCATAGGCCAGATGATCGCTTTTGCGATCTTCATTGCCTTCTGCATGAAGTATGTATGGCCACCTATCATGCAAGCGCTTGAAGAGCGTAAAAAGAAAATTGCTGACGGTCTGGCAGCTGCAGAGCGTGGTAGACATGAGCAAGAGTTGGCTGAAAAACGTGCACAGCAAGTGATCCACGAAGCGAAAGAGCAAGCGAATGAAATCGTTGCTCAAGCAACTAAACGTGGTAATCAAATTGTGGACGAGTCAAAAGACAATGCCCGTGTTGAAGGTGAGCGAATCCTGACAGCGGCGAAAGCTGAGATTGAACAGGAAGCAAACCGTGCTCGTGACGAGTTGAAGTCACAAGTTGGCAGTATTGCGCTGGCAGGTGCCAGTAAAATTGTCGGCCGTGAAATTGATGAAAAGGCACACACCGATTTGCTTGACGAATTGGTTAGCCAAATCTAGAGGAATGTTAGGATGGCAGAAGCAATAACCATCGCTCGTCCCTATGCCAACGCGGTATTTTCTATCGCGCAGGAAAAAGGCGAGTTGAAGGCGTGGTCTGACCTGCTTGCGGTTTTAGCACAATGTGTTTTAGAACCAGAAATGCAATCCATTATCACTAGCCCTGCAGTAAGTGACGAGCAGGCTGTTGATTTGTTGGCAGAGATTGCTGGCGATGCAATGACAGCCGATGCACGCAACTTTCTGTTGTTGTTGGCAGAAAATAACCGTCTGTTATTACTGACAGATATTACCGTTCTCTTCGAAGCATTACGTGAAGAAGCTGAAAAATTAATGACTGCTGATGTAATTTCAGCACGTCCTTTGACGGAAGAGCAGGCCGCAAAAATTTCTGCCGCTCTGAAAGCACGTCTGGGCCGTGACATTACATTAAACACGACCATTGATGAAAGCTTACTGGGTGGTGCAATTATTCGAGCAGGCGATATGGTAATCGACGGTTCTGCCGTGGGTAAACTGAACAGACTGGCCAACGCTATTACATAAGCGGCCCGTTTATAGAGGAAACAGAGATGCAACTGAATTCAGCAGAAATCAGTGACCTGATCAAAAAGCGTATCGAAAGCTTTGAAGGGGCCACTGAAGCGCGTACAGAAGGTACCGTAGTCGGTGTTACCGACGGTATCGTTCGTATTCATGGCTTAGCAGATGTGATGTCAGGGGAAATGCTTGAATTCCCAGGTAACACGTTTGGTATGGCCCTTAACCTTGAGCGTGACTCAGTAGGTGCCGTTATTCTGGGTGCTTACCAACACATTTCAGAAGGCGACAAAGTTAAATGTACTGGTCGTATTCTTGAAGTACCAACAGGCGAAGCACTGTTAGGTCGTGTTGTTGACTCACTAGGTAAACCAATTGATGGTAAAGGTGATATCAATGCAGAAAGCTCTTCTCCAATTGAGAAAGTAGCGCCTGGCGTTATCGCTCGTCAATCGGTTGATCAACCCATCCAAACTGGTTTGAAATCAGTTGACTCTATGATTCCAGTCGGTCGTGGCCAGCGTGAGCTGATTATCGGTGACCGTCAAACTGGTAAAACAGCGATTGCTATCGACACCATCATCAACCAAAAAGGTACAGGCGTTAAATGTATCTACGTGGCTGTTGGTCAAAAAGCGTCTTCTATTGCTAACGTTGTGCGTAAATTAGAAGAACACGGTGCCTTAGATCACACTATCATCGTTGCTGCTTCTGCATCAGACTCTGCTGCGCTGCAATTTATTGCACCTTATGCTGGTTGCTCGATGGGTGAGTACTTCCGTGATAAAGGTGAAGATGCTCTGATTATTTATGATGACTTAACTAAACAAGCATGGGCATACCGTCAGGTATCTCTGTTGTTACGTCGTCCACCTGGTCGTGAAGCTTATCCTGGTGACGTTTTCTACCTTCACTCACGTCTGTTAGAACGTGCTGCACGTGTTAACGCAGACTACGTTGAAAAAGAAACTAACGGTGCTGTAACTGGTAAAACAGGTTCATTAACCGCATTACCAATCATCGAAACACAAGCGGGTGACGTTTCTGCATTCGTTCCGACTAACGTAATTTCGATCACTGACGGTCAGATCTTCCTAGAAACTGACTTATTCAACTCAGGTATCCGTCCTGCGATTAACGCGGGTCTATCGGTATCTCGTGTTGGTGGTGCGGCTCAGACTAAAATCATCAAGAAACTGGGCGGTGGTAT
>NZ_DDCG01000014.1:166620-249748 GCF_002335235.1 Methylophaga sp. UBA2012
ATCGGTATCTCGTGTTGGTGGTGCGGCTCAGACTAAAATCATCAAGAAACTGGGCGGTGGTATTCGTCTAGACTTAGCTCAGTATCGTGAATTGGCAGCGTTTGCTCAGTTTGCTTCTGACCTTGATGAAGCGACACGTGCACAGATTAACCGTGGTCAACGTGTTACTGAACTGATGAAACAGAAACAATATCAACCTCTGTCAGTAGCTGAAATGGCGGTCTCGCTATTCGCAGCTAACGAAGGTTTCCTGGATGACGTTGACGTGAATAAAGTGGGCGACTTTGAAGCCGCTTTATTAGCGAATATGCATTCAAACCAAGCTGACTTGATGGCAACTATTAACGAAACCGGTAACTTTAATGACGACATTGCAGTGCAAATGAAAACTGCAATTGAGAGCTTTAAAAAAACTGGTAGCTGGTAATCGGAGCATAAGTCATGGCTAGCGGTAAAGAGATACGGACTCAAATTGGCAGCATCAAAAATACGCAGAAAATTACTTCTGCTATGGAGATGGTTGCAGCGAGTAAAATGCGTAAGGCTCAAGATCGCATGGCAGCGACACGTCCTTATTCAGACAAGATTTACAACGTTATTCAGCATTTAGCTTTTGCACATCCAGAGTACAAACATCCGTACTTACAGGACCGTGCAGAAACGAAACGTGTTGGATATATTGTGGTTTCGTCTGATCGCGGACTTTGTGGCGGTCTGAATAACAACCTGTTTAAATCCGTTTTGAAAGATATCAAAACAAAATTGGATGCAGGTTTGGAAGTAGATGTCTGTGCTATCGGCCAGAAAGCGTCTACTTTCTTTAAACGACTGCCCGTCAACCTTGTCAGTCAGAAAGTGCAATTAGGTGATGCGCCACAAGCGCATGAACTGATTGGTACTGTTAAGGTTATGCTGGATGCTTACAACGAAGGTCAGATTGACAGCCTATATTTTGTTTATAACGAGTTCGTGAACACCATGACTCAAGACAACAAAATTGTACGGTTGTTACCGGCCAAGCCTGAGAAGCCGAGCGAAGAGCTTTCCCATCACTGGGATTACATTTACGAACCTGATGCAAAAGATGTACTTGACGACCTGCTCGTTCGTTACATCGAATCATTAGTTTACCAAGGTGTTGTCGAGAATATTGCCTGCGAGCAAGCATCTCGAATGATCGCAATGAAAAATGCGAGCGACAATGCAGGTGATCTTATTGATGACTTGCAATTGGTTTACAACAAAGCTCGACAAGCTGCGATTACGCAAGAGATCTCCGAGATTGTTGCAGGTGCCGCTGCGGTATAACTGATATAGAAGATATTAAGAGGAAGCGAGATGAGCTCTGGAAAGATTGTTCAAATTATCGGCGCGGTCGTCGACGTGGAATTCCCACGTGACAGCCTGCCTAAAGTATATGACGCCCTCATGGTTGATGAAGCTGGCTTAACGCTGGAAGTTCAACAACAACTAGGTGACGGTGTTGTTCGCGCAATTGCCATGGGTACAACAGATGGTCTGAAGCGTGATTTAGCAGTTTCCAACACAGGTAAAGCGATTAGCGTACCGGTTGGTAAAAAAACATTAGGTCGTATCATGGACGTCTTAGGTAATCCTATTGACGAAAAAGGCGACATCGGTGAAGAAGAGCGTTGGGGTATCCATCGTAAAGCACCGTCATTTGACGAATTAGCAGCCAGTAATGAATTACTGGAAACAGGTATCAAAGTTATCGACCTGGTTTGCCCATTCGCTAAAGGTGGTAAAGTCGGTCTGTTCGGTGGTGCCGGTGTAGGTAAAACCGTTAACATGATGGAACTGATTCGTAACATCGCGATCGAGCATAGCGGTTACTCAGTATTCGCGGGTGTAGGTGAACGTACTCGTGAAGGTAACGACTTCTATCATGAAATGACAGATTCAAACGTTATCGACAAAGTATCACTGGTTTACGGTCAGATGAATGAGCCACCTGGTAACCGTCTGCGTGTTGCTTTAACGGGTCTGACTATGGCGGAATTTTTCCGTGATGAAGGCCGTGACGTACTGTTCTTCGTTGATAACATCTACCGTTATACATTGGCCGGTACTGAAGTATCAGCGTTGTTAGGTCGTATGCCTTCTGCGGTAGGTTACCAACCAACACTGGCTGAAGAAATGGGTGTTCTGCAAGAACGTATTACTTCAACTAAGACAGGTTCTATCACCTCTATTCAAGCGGTATACGTACCTGCGGATGACTTGACTGACCCATCACCAGCAACGACCTTCGCTCACTTAGATGCGACTGTTGTATTGTCACGTTCAATTGCTGAATTAGGTATCTACCCAGCGATCGATCCGTTAGATTCAACTTCACGTCAGTTAGATCCATTAGTTGTGGGTAACGAACACTATAACGTGGCTCGTGGCGTTCAAGGAACATTGCAACGTTATAAAGAACTGAAAGACATTATCGCGATCCTGGGTATGGACGAACTGTCAGAAGAAGATAAATTGACAGTAGCACGTGCTCGTAAGATTCAGCGTTTCTTGTCACAACCGTTCTTCGTAGCAGAAGTCTTTACTGGTGCACCTGGTAAATACGTCTCTCTGAAAGACACGATTGCTGGCTTCCAAGGCATTCTGAATGGCGACTACGATTCACTACCAGAACAAGCGTTCTACATGGTAGGTAGCATCGAAGAAGCTGTCGAGAAAGCTAAGAAGTACTAATCCCCTGGGAGGTAAACATGGCTATGACTATCCATGTTGATATCGTAAGCGCAGAGAAACAGATCTTTTCAGGTCTGGCACAAGCTGTCTTTGCATCAGCTGTGTTGGGTGAAGTGGGTATTTACCCACGTCACACACCTATGCTGACTCGCCTTAAACCAGGTGAAGTTCGTGTCTTAAAAGAGAACGGCGAAGAAGAGCAGTACTACGTTTCTGGCGGCATGCTGGAAGTTCAACCACACGTTGTGACTGTGTTGGCTGACTCCGCATTACGTGCTGCTGACGTTGATGAAGCGGCTGCATTACAAGCGAAAGCAGATGCAGAAAAAGCAATCAACGATGGCACAGCGAAACGTGACTTTGCTGAAGCTCAGAAAGAACTGGCTGAAGCAATGGCGCAACTGCGTGCAATCGAACGACTGAGATCGAACAGTAAAGGACGTTAGTCTTTCACTGTAAAAAATAAAAAAGGCTGTCTTCGTGACGGCCTTTTTTTTATCTATTGTCTGCTAAACTTAACCCCATTATCACCAATATGGAACACCCTATGAGCCTGAGCATTATCATCCTCGCTGCCGGTAAAGGCACTCGCATGAAATCGGCTAAACCGAAAGTCATGCACACACTCGCTAACAAACCTTTACTCCAACATGTGATTGATACCGCCAAACAACTCAATCCCAGCCAACTTGCTGTGGTCTGTGGCAGTGGTGCAGATGACGTCGTGCCTTACCTGCAGCAACAAGGTATTGATACCGCTATGCAGCTAGAGCAAAAGGGAACAGGCCATGCTGTTGAGCAGGCCAAAGCCTTTTATCAGGAGAGTGACCAAGTCCTGGTGTTATATGGTGATGTACCTCTCATTGAAAAAGACACCCTTGAGGCACTAATTCATGAAGGTGATGCTAATACACTCAAAGTGTTGACCACGGTATTGGATGATCCAACAGGTTACGGCCGCATCGTGCGTGATGTCACCGGACGTATGCTAATGATCACCGAAGAAAAAGACGCCAACGAAGAAACACGTGAAATCAACGAAGTGAATACTGGCATTATGTGTATTCCAGCAAAATGGTTAAACAGTGCTTTATCACAACTTGATAACAATAATGCCCAAGGTGAATATTACCTGACGGATCTGATTGCCAAAGCAGTGGAAGAAGGCATCGAGATCGACTCCATCACCTGTGAAGATGAGCAGGAAGTGGCTGGTGTAAACAACCGGGTACAACTGGCCGAACTGGAAAGTTATTATCAGCAGAAAAAAGCCACAGAACTAATGATGGCAGGTGTCACCATGCGTGATCCCGCTCGTGTTGATATTCGTGGTGAACTGACGGTTGGACAAGATATTACCGTTGATGTGAATGTGATTTTCGAAGGCAATAATACGCTGGCAAATGATGTCACTATCGGCGCCAACTGTATCATCATCAACAGCATCATTCATGAAGGGGCTGAAATTCTGCCTAATAGCATTATTGAGAATGCTGAAGTGGGTACTAACTGTTCGGTAGGTCCTTATGCCCGTTTACGTCCGGGTAGCCGTTTAGCTGCTAAAGCCAAAGTCGGCAACTTTGTTGAAATTAAAAACGCCAATATCGGATTAGGTTCTAAAATCAATCATTTAAGTTATATTGGTGATACCGATATGGGGGCTGATGTAAATATCGGTGCTGGCACTATTACTTGTAATTATGATGGGGCGAATAAACACCGTACTGTGATTGGGGATCGGGTGTTTGTGGGGTCGGATACACAGTTGGTAGCGCCTGTTGTTGTTGAGGATGGGGCGACTATTGGGGCTGGGTCTACGATTCGGAAGGATGCTCCTGCTGGTGAGTTGACGTTGACGGTGTCTAAGCAGAAGACGGTTAGTGGGTGGCAGAGGCCGGTAAAGAAGAAATCATAATGATTACTAAACATATACGAACATGGAAAGGCTTTCTAAAAGCTATAGATGAAGTTCGTAGTATTTATTCGAAGACAATAAAAGAACTAGATAACGGAAAAAGATACGAACGTAATAATCTTATTTTGTTTCGAGGTCAGGCAAACACTAACTGGAAGTTAGAAACAACTCTCGAAAGAGCCACGAAAAAACAGTTTCATGTATTTGATTATGTTTTTGGTGCTATTCAGCAGTCACATGAAATAGAAGCATTTACAGAAAAAAATTGGAAGTTGCCGACTCATGAAGAACTCCAAAAAGACCTAAATGACAATATTGATCATTTTAAAGTAGATATACCAGCATATGAGTATCTGGTATATCTAAGACATCATGGTTACCCATCGCCTCTTTTAGATTGGTCAGAATCACCATTCATTGCGGCATACTTTGCATTGATTGAACGATGTACTGAGCCAGCAGCAATATATTGTTATATAGAGAGGCCGCATGGTGTAAAGGGTGGATTGGGAAGTAAACCAAAAATAACGTTACAAGGCCCATTTGTTAGAACTCATAAAAGGCATTTCGCTCAAAAGGCTTGGTATACAGTCGCAACGCAATGGGATTATGAGAGAGAAAGACATTATTTTTGCTCTCATGAATCAGTTTTTGATAATCAAACTCAGCGACCGAGCATTATTGAACAGGATGTACTGATTAAGATCGTTATTCCTGGCAGTTTGAGGAGTGAAATGTTAAAGAATCTAAATGATTTTAATATTAATCACTTTACACTCTTTCAAAGTGAAGAGTCTTTGATCAAGACTCTCGCAGATAAAAGGTTTCTTCAAAAGTAATCTTCCTCAAAGTTAAATATTTAGCACGGTAGGTTGGGTTGAGGAACGAAACCCAACGGGTAGTTTCTTGATTTAAAATCACATGCTGCCGCAGGGCGTTCATTTCTTTTGTTTGCCCAAAAGAAACGAACCAAAGAAAAAGGCACCCGATATTGCCTTATCTCTAAAAATTCACTGCATTTTATGGCGTGGACACCAACTCGCTACGCTCAAACACGTGTCCACTTAATCCATAAAATACAGCGAATGTTCAGCGGCAATAGACGGGACGAAAAGCGATCCCTACTTCCCCGTTTGTGCTGACGAGAAATAATATTTATTCAGGTCTGAGAGCGGCTAGTGTTTGATTCGAGGCATCCATGCCACTCACCCTTTGGGCGCCCGCGGCGTCCAAATTTGTGAGCGAAGCGAGTTTTAGCCGACCGCCTGAATCAATGTTATGACGAGTGGAGCCGCAGGCCAGCACGGTGGGGTGCCCTAGGGTTGCTAGGGAAATGGGCATGCACAAAATCGTCGGGAACGATTTTGAATTGCGAAGCAACCTGCTTGCAGGTGAGTCACAGGGAAGTGGTGAATATTTCCCTGACTCGCCATCAAGGCGAAATAATGACAGCATAAACTCACGTAGGTTGGGTTGAACTTGAGAAACCCAACAAATCCTGTGTCTTGATCTATGTTGGGTTTCGTTCCTCTACCCAACCTACATAAAAGAGCAATTATGGTCAGGTTATGCATCTAAAAAAACACGATACTGTCTCTCGAATTGGGGAGGCCGGTAAAGCATGAGTGTGTATGCAAACAGAATGATAAAGGTGTGTGATTATATTCAGTCACATCTTGATGATGATTTATCTCTTGATAAGCTCAGTCAGGTTGCATATTTCTCTAGGTATCACTTTCACCGTCAGTTTGCTGATTTTGTGGGCATTAATGTCGCTAAATACATTCAGATTTCACGATTAAAGCGTGCGGCTTATCAGTTAGTGTTTGAGCCCAAGTTACGTGTGATTGATATCGCCTTACAAGCAGGTTTTGAAAGTCCAGAATCATTTTCGCGTGCATTCAAAAACTACTGTCAGCAGAGTCCTTCTCAATTCAAACAAATGCCCAAGTGGGACATTTGGAATGAACTGATTAAATTAACCAGAATTGAGAGGCAAATGATGATGAATGTTGAAGTGGTAGAGTTTGTGGAAACAAAAGTGGCAGTATTGGAGCATCGTGGTTCTCCTAATCTGCTGAATGAGTCGATTAAAACGTTTATTGATTGGCGTAATCAAAGTGGTTTATCACCGGTAAAGACCAGTGACACATATGGTGTGCCATATAATGATCCCAATGTTGTCAGTGCTGATGAGTTTGAGTTTGATCTTTGTGGTTCTGTACTGGCTGATATTCCAGAAAATAAACAAGGTTTAATAACAAAAACGATTCCGGCTGGGCGATGTGCCAGAGTCAGACATTTGGGATCACGGGATGATATTGATACACCGATTTATTATCTCTATGGTCAGTGGTTACCGGAAACAGATGAAGAGCTACGTGATTTCCCAGTGTTTTTTCACTATATCAATATGTTCCCAGAAGTAGATGAGCATGAGTTGATTACGGATATTTATTTACCTTTGAAATAAAGGCATTTTTAACGGTAATAGACGGGGAGAAAATTGAATCTTCTTCCCCGTTTGTGCCACTTTTAGGTGGGCTAGAGGAACGAAACCCAACATATATCAAGACGCAGGGTTTGTTGGGTTTCATAGGTTCAACCCAACCTACTTTTTAAATCATTCTATTTATTGGTTGGCGTATAAATCGGACTGGGAAAGTGAGTCACTTTTCCGTCAAATTCGGTGATCTTGGCTAAACCTTTCTTTGTCACCGAATCAATTCTTAATACCGCATGCATTGGAATATAGGTACGAGTCACATCAGCAAATTCGTCTTTGAGTTTTTCGTGGCTGGGATCTAATACTACCGAGGTGTGGGTATCCCACACGAAGTCACCTATCTCGATAAAACCAAATAAACCGCCTTGGCTGAGCTCGCGTGCGTAGAGTTCGTAACGTTGGCCGGCTTGAATAAATTCGACACGATATAAGAGTTCTTTTTTGCTCATGGTTTCTTCGTTTAGCTTTGTGGCTATTATTTACTGATATTAGTGGAAACTGTTTGTTTCAGTTGAGTGAGAGTTAAATGGGGTTAATGATGAGGTTTTCAAGTGTGGTTGGGGAAACCTAATAAGGCTCTAATTGTGAGCGGCGATCAATAGTAAGAAGGGGAGTTTTTCAAATCCCCGTTTGTGCTGACGAGTAGCGGAGGTTTATCTGGAGCATGATTGGTCAGTGTCTGACCGAAGGGAGTTTTGACCAATCACCAGATAAAGCGAGCAACGCAGTGGAGCCTTAGGCCAGCACGGTGGGGTGCCCTAGGGTTGTTAGGGAAATGGGCACGCATTTCCCTGACTCGCCACTAAGGCGAAACTAATGGCTTTTAGACTTAAGATAAACCTCAATATTTAGAGTGAATGTAAAAATTATTAGAACCTTCATCTTATTCAACTTCAGACGCTGCCGCGGGGCGTTCATTTATTTTGCATGCCCAAAATAAACGAACCAAACAAAAGGGCACCCGATATTGCCTTTGATCCAAAAATTAACCTTGTTTGATGGCGTGGTCGACAACTCCCTTCGGTCAAACACTCGACCACTTAATCCATCAACCAAGCTCAATTTTTGGCGGCAATAACACGGGAAGGTTGGGAGCTTTTCAAATTCCCCGTTTGTGCTGACGAGTAGCGGAGGTTTATCTGGATCATGATTGGTCAGTGTCTGACCGAAGGGAGTTTTGACCAATCACCAGATAAAGTGAGCAACGCAGTGGAGCCGTAGGCCAGCACGGTGGGGTGCCCTAGGGTTGTTAGGGAAATGGGCAAACATTTCCCTGACTCGTCATTAAGACGAAACTAATGGCTTTAGAGCTAAGATAAATCTTCGTGTATTGATGATCGTTTACTTTCTTTCAGGCGCTGCCGCTGGGGCGTTCATTTTTTGCGTGGCCAAAAAACGAACCAAAAAAGGCCAGCCCAAAGCTTGCCCTATCGGGTTCCCTGCGCTTCTCAATCAGTTTGGAACACGACGAAAACTCGCTGCGCTCAGACACTCGTCGTGTTTGATCCAAACTGATTTCCGATGCTCGGCTGCGCAAAGGGCGCTTCGATTGCTCCCAGCAAAAGCTTATTTTTAAACTACCTGTTTTCGCTGATAAAAAGAACATAGCTTCAAATTGGAAACTTGCTCAATCTGCCGAGAATTACTCCGCTTCTGCCAGTGTCATGGCTTGTAGATAATTTTCCAGACCCATTTTCTCAATCAGGCCGAGTTGTTGTTCTAACCAGTGGGTGTGATCCAGTTCGGTATCTTCCAGCTGTTGTTTGAGCATTTTACGAGTTTCGAAATCTTTTTCTGCTTCACACAACGCGATAGCATCGCGTAAGGCTTTAACGACCGAGTATTCGAGATTCAGATCGTTTTGCAGCATTTCTTTGACGTTATGACCGACATGAAGTGGCTCGCGGTGGCTTAGGTCAGGCATGCCTTCTAGAAACAGAATACGTTTGATCATTTGGTCAGCGTGTTCTGTTTCGTCCTGCATTTCATGGGCGATGCGGTTATAGAGGCGAGTCAGGCCCCAGTCTTCATACATGCGTGAATGAATGAAGTATTGATCCATAGCCGTCAGTTCGCCTGCGAGTAGAGTATTGAGTAACTCAATAACTTTTGGGCTGCCTTTCATGTGTCGATCCTATGTTGTTTTCTATTGAGCACGCTGATGCGTGAATTGAACCATTGTAATAAAGCTGACGCTATTTTGCTGAGTGAATCGTCTGATTTAGATCAATGCATTTACATAATTTATAAATAATAATGGTTCTTGTTAACGTTCCCTTAACCTTGCCTCGTTTATATTCGCGCGATTGACTTAACGAATGATTGAGTTTTATGAAAAAGATTAAATATGCCTTACTGATAATTTTGTTGGTGCCCACAGGGTTGTGGTTATTGGCTGATACCTTGTTACCTGATCCCTTCAGCTATTTTTCTTTTCGCAGGGTATTTGTTCAATATAGCGGTGTAATTGCCATCGTGGTGATGAGCGTGGCCATGTTGCTTGCTCTCAGGCCGAAATGGGTTGAGCCGTATTTTAATGGTCTGGATAAAATGTACCGTCTGCACAAGTGGTTGGGGATTAGTGCATTAGTGTTTGCGGTGTCGCATTGGTGGTTCGCAAAAGGTACCAAGTGGATGGTCGGCTGGGGCTGGCTTGAACGACCAGAGCGTCGACCCCGAGGAAATGGTCCGGACTTGGGTTTTTGGGAAGGGTTATTTCGTTCACAACGAGGGCTGGCGGAAACCATTGGTGAGTGGGCTTTTTACGCGGCTGCATTGCTGATCGTTTTAGCATTAATTAAGCGCTTCCCTTATCGCTGGTTTGCTAAAACACATACATTGTTGGCTGTTACGTATTTATTGTTTGTCTTTCATGCCATTATTTTGCTCAATTTCGATTACTGGTCTCAACCGATTGGTTGGTTAATGGCGGTATTGCTGGCAAGTGGAACATTTTCTGCGATATGGGTGTTATTGGGGCGGGTTGGCGCCAAACGTAAAGTTAATGGTGAGATCACTTCTCTTGAACATCATGAAGACATGCGTTTGATGGAAGTGACGGTGAGAATGGATGAAGGGTGGCCTGGGCATAAAGCAGGGCAGTTTGCCTTTGCAATGTCGGATAAAAAAGAAGGGCCGCATCCTTATACGATTGCTTCTGCCTGGGATCCTGATACCCGTTTGATACGATTTGTTATCAAAGCTTTGGGCGATCACACCAGTCGCTTGAGTGAACGTTTAACTATTGGCATGCCGATCACCATGGAAGGGCCGTATGGTGAGTTTGATTTTAATGATGATCAACAACGTCAAATCTGGGTGGGGGCTGGCATTGGTATGACGCCTTTTATTGCCCGCATGAAACGACTGGTAGACCAGCCTGACGGTAAAATTATCGATTTCTTTCATCCTACGATGCATATCAACGCTACCATCAAAGACAAGCTATCAGCCGATGTAGAAGCATCAAAGGTGAACTTACATTTACTGATTGATGAAAAAGATGGCTTACTGGATACCGAGCGTATCCGTGAGACGGTGCCTGATTGGCGTATTGCCAGCATCTGGTTTTGTGGGCCGCCGGCATTGGGTGAGGCTATCCGTAAAGACTTTATCAAACATGGCTTTCGAGCGGACCAATTCCATCAGGAGTTATTTAAGTTGCGATAAATAGATAAGTCATCGGCATTAAGCATGCATTACGTTACAATGCTTCTCTCTCACCCGCCTTAATACAAGCAATGAGGAGTACGCATGCTTCGTCTGTACAAAATCGCACAAGGTCTGATCAAAGAAATCCCTGTTGAAGGAGATATTTCTGCTTCCCAATTACGAGAAGCTGATTGGATTGATGCGCTTGAACCGGACGATGATGAACGTGCTTTGCTTGGGACATTGTTTAGTGATGAAGTGCCTGATGTGGATGATGTCGAAGAAATTGAAGCGTCTGCACGCTGTTTTACCGATCAGGATGGTCTGCACGTGCATTCTCTATTTCTGGGGTATTCAGAGGGGCGACATCACACAGTTTCTGTTGCCTTTATCTTGCAGGAAGATCGGCTGGTGGCGATTCGTGATGGTGAGCTGAGTGATTTCCGTCTGTTACGAATGCGTGCGCGTCGCGGACAAATTAGCTGTAAAACACCACGTGAGTTATTGATTACCCTGATGGAACAGAAAGTCGAAAACCATGCCGATAATCTGGAAGATATTCATCGTGAATTGGAACGGGTCAGTCATTTAGTGTTGGAAGATGAAGCGGCTGATCTGGAAGACTGCATCAGCCAACTGGCCAGACTGGAAGATAGTAATGGGAAAATCCGTCTCTGTCTGATGGATACCCAGCGCGATATTTCCTTCTTGCTCAGAAATTTACGTGAGGCAACTGAGTCTCGTGAAACCTTGTATGAAATTTTACGCGACTTAGAGACTTTGATGTCTCACACCACCTTTCTGTTCGATAAAATCAACTTCCTGATGGACTCGACACAGGGCTTTATCAATATTCAACAAGCTCAGATTATTAAAATCTTCTCTATTGCAGCGGTAGTATTTTTACCGCCAACGCTGGTGGCCAGTATTTATGGCATGAACTTCCATGTGATGCCTGAGTTGGATTGGCAGTATGGATATCCTATGGCGATTGGTCTGATGGTTGCTGCGGGTATGGCACCTTACCTGTATTTCAAACGTAAAGGTTGGTTGTAATTCATGCTAATAAAGACGCCCCTAATATCCCAGAGGCGTTGTGCGTTCGTAAAGCTAAGACTACTATCTCATTATCTTGCTGATAGGTAACTGCCATGTGTGTCTCGGTACAACCCTGAGCTAGTATTGAGGGCAATATGAGTGATTGAAAACTCTGATTTTTTTAAAACGGTTCTAGATTCATTGCCTGAGCAAATTGTGGTGCTCGACAGGCAGGGAGAGATTGTATTTTGTAATCAATACTGGAATACATTTGCTGAACAGAATGGCTCAGAAATCACCGACTGGGTAGGGTTGAACTACTTAGACGTTTGTAATACCTCAGGCCGAAATGGCGACAAGATGGGACAAGACGTCAGTAAGGGGATTTATTCTGTTCTTCATGGTGAGGAGCCGACGTTTTATTATGAATATCCTTGCCACAGCCCGACTGAAAAACGCTGGTTTATGTTACGTGTTGTCATGTTCCATTTTCAAAATGCGGACTTCTTACTACTCACACACCACAATATTACAGAGAGAAAACGCTCAGAAGATCTGGCGCGCTCATTATCTCGAACAGATGCGTTAACACAAATAGCCAATCGCCGATATTTCAATACCTTTCTGAAAACAGAGTGGCGTCGTTGTAGACGATCTCAAACACCTTTTACCCTAGCCATGGTGGATATTGACCATTTCAAATTACTTAACGATACCTATGGTCACCAAAAGGGAGATGAGGTACTAGTCGAGTTTTCTGCCGTGTTGAGTGATTTTTGCCGAAGACCAGGTGATCTGTGCGCACGTTATGGCGGTGAGGAATTTGCATTGATATGGACAGATATCGAGCATACGGAAGCGGTAAAATTAGCAGAAGAATTGCTCATACAAATAGAGAGATTACAGATTGTAAATGAACACTCACCTACCAAGCCGATCTTAACTACCAGTATTGGCCTGGTCAGCCTACATCCCCAGGGAATGAATGAGCTAGAAATTTTAGCCAAAGCCGATGAGTTACTTTATGAGGCGAAACAGCAAGGTCGAAATAGATTAGTCGCTCATAAGCTCAATTAAAAAAAGAAAAAAGCAGAGCCCAGGCCCTGCTTTTTTATAAGACTACTTAACTTGTAACTGAGTGAATAAGGTATGTAAGTCCATAACATCCCAATGCTCTGCTAATTGACCATCTTCGACTCTGAAAATATCAATCGCATCAAACTTATACTTGGCATGTGTCGCTGGAATACCTAACCATTCATTATCATGTGTTCCAGAATATGTGCCGTATACCCAAACATACTCATCATTTGCAATGATGTTTTTTAACTCGTAGTTAAAGTCCGGAATAGCTGTGAACCAGTTACTGAAAAACGTTTTAAATCCTTCACTGCCCTGTGATACCGCTGCATTATGCTGAATATAATCTTTTTTCATGTATTTATTAAGGTTTGATAGATCTTTATTAACAAAAACCTCGCCAGCAAAATTGCTCAGTAAGGTTAAGTTTGCTTTAGTTGCTGTGTGAGCCATGGCACTTGCTCCATTAAAAAGTAAGGTTGTTAGTATGAGAATGTGTAAGAAATAGCGTTGCATAATGATGTCCTCTTAGTTGCATTTCATTGACAGGACAAATATTATGTTTGACAGTATCTTTCCGCAAGAAGGCACTTTATAGTTATATACATACAAAAAAGTAACTAATTAAGAGAAACAATGATTTATGATTGAATGGAATGTTTATAATCAACACTGCCCGACCCGTTTAGTACTCGATCGTATTGCTGATAAGTGGACAGTGCTCACTGTTGGTGCACTTGCTGAAGAAACAAAACGCTTTGGTGAGTTACGGCGCGAACTGGACGGTATTTCTCAGAAAATGCTGACCCAGACATTACGTGGACTGGAACGAGATGGTTTGGTGAGTCGTCAGGTATATCCGACAGTGCCTCCGAAAGTGGAATACTCATTAACCTCACTTGGAAAAACGTTGATTGAATTGCTGGAGGGCATAAGGAATTGGTCGGAAAGCAATATAGAGCATGTTATCGAAGCCCAGCAAGCCTATGATGAACAAGCCACTCAGTAATCGATTTGACTAGTTTATTTTCAGCTTTAGAGCAGAACCTAGCGCGACAATGAAGGAAAACAATGTACACCGATAATGATCTGGAACAAGCGGTAGAGAAAGGAATATTTACTGCTTCAGCTGTTGAACAATTTCGCCAGGATGCACTGCAACGGCGTAATACGCACTTTGCCGATGAAGAAGATTTCAAACTGGTGTCGAGTTTTAACGATATCTTTGTATTGATGGCCTGTGCTTTATTATTGCTGTCGACGGGCTGGGTTTTACAAGGCATTAGTGCGCCATTAGCTGCGGTGGTGGTAGCGGTGTTGTCCTGGGGATTGGCTGAGTTTTTTGTATTAAAACGAAAAATGGCGCTGCCCGGTATCTTTTTGTTAGTGAGCTTTGTCGGCAGTATATTTGCTGCCGTTGTTTTAGCACTGGGATTACCCTCAGAGAATGGTTTTATGCTGGCGGGCTCGATTGCCGCTATTGCAGCATGGTGTCATTGGAAGCGGTTTAAAGTGCCGATAACGGTCGCTGCTGGCACAGCATCCGCAGTTGTCTTTATCGTCTCGCTGTTGGTTTCTCTTTTCCCGATATTGAAGAATTATTTAAGCTGGTTAATGTTCGGTGGTGGCCTGGTGCTATTTATGGTGGCTATGAAATGGGACTCGGCAGATTTAAAACGTGTGACCGGTAAATCCGATGTCGCCTTTTGGTTACATCTGACCGCGGCCCCACTGATTGTTCATCCAATATTCTCTACTTTGGGTATTTTTGATGGTCAACACAGCACTGCTACTCTGGCATTGATTATGGGCTTATATATTCTGCTGACATTGGTGTCATTGGTGATCGATCGCCGGGCATTTATGGTGTCTGCGTTGGTCTATGTGCTGGTGGCATTAACGAAGCTATTAGATACCTATGGTCTGGCCGGCGACAGTTTTGCTTATGTCGGTGTTTTTATTGGTTTTTCTTTATTACTTTTATCTGGTTTTTGGCACAAAGTCCGTTACCAGCTAGTGATACGTTTACCTGCGAGCTGGCAGGCTAAAGTGCCAGTGATTCAATGAAAAAGTTTCTGCTGTTTGTAGCTGTTTTTCTACTCTTCCAGCAGTGGCCCACGATAAAAGATGTCCTTTATCCGCCTAAAGATTACTCATATTTACCCGCCACTTATGTGACGATGTATTCCACAGAATGGTGTGGTTACTGTGCAAAAATGCGTGTCTTTATGGCACGAAGAAATATTGCTTATGATGATCTGGATATTGAAAAGTCAGCACAAGCCAAACGTAATTTTGAAGCTTTAGGCGGTGGCGGTGTACCTTTATTAGTCGTTAATAAACAAGTTGTACGTGGCTACAATCCGAACCTCGTCTTACACCATCTGGATGCCATCGAGTTGGCGGCGAGTACTGTTCAGGATTAATGTTCTGGCATTGAGATTGCTATCTCATCATTGCACTCCAGGATGAGGACATAAGATGACGATTTCAAACCCAGCAGCACGCGATCTAACGGCAAATATTGCCGTCTTGTCAGACAAATCCGTTGCTTTGATGCACCAGCGAAAAATGTCTGATAAAGACGTAGAAACTTTTCAGAATATTCTGCAAAAAGTACAGCAAGCCTCTGATCCTAAAACGGCATTAAGAAGTTTATCTGCTGACGAGCTGGATGTGGTCAGACAGGCTCATAGCCTGGCTGAGCCTATTAACATTTCGGTTTTATCTGATGAAGGGGCGGCTAATCTATTGACTGCTCCAGGTCATACCCGAGATTTAAATAATGACGGCCTAACCACAATTGGTGAGGGTAATATGTTTACTTTCCCTCCTGACAATGCACCCGCTTCATTTAAAGCGGCTTGGGAAGAAGCCTCTGATGGACTATCGATAATGGATATTCCTACCCATATGATTTTTGCGGTGGGTTTGGCCAACATTGGCCGTGAACCTGGAGACCCTAATTGGGTTAACCCTTATGCCAGTGCAGACTATGATTATGGTGCGGCGGTTTCAGAGATTATCGAAAGTGTGGAGTATCAATATAACCACAGTATGATCTCATTTGAGCAGTATCAAAAGAATATGAGCTTTTATAACAAGTTAACGGATGCCATGGCATAGCTGGTAAAGCTGAAAGCTGTTTAAAACTATAAAACCGGCAGGGCGCTCCCTCTTTTTTCGGGGGAGCGTGCCTGCCGGTTTGCTAACCTTATATCGTTTTGCCTAGTCCCTTTTAAAACTCAAGTCGTGCTGAGATGTAGGCTGTTCTGGGAGCGCCTACATTAATACGATAAGGGCTGCCTAAGTTTGCCGGATAATAGGTTTTATCGGTGAGGTTCTTGATGCCTGCCTGTAAGCGTAACTGCTTGTCTTTACCCATTGGAATGTAATACCAGGCTGCAGTATCGACGATGGTATAGCTCGGTATTTTAAAGCTGTTTTCATCATCACCATAACGAGCTCCGACGTATTCTGCACCTAAGCCTAAACCGAAACTTTTTAATATGCCTTGCTGAAACTCATAAGAGCCCCAAACTCGGGCTTTGTTTTGAGGAATACCGTATGGACAATTACCCTCTAACGTTTTTGTATCATCATTATCGTTGATAATTTCACTATCCATGTGTGTATAAGAGGCGAGAATATTCAGACCAGGTATAAATTGCATGGTCGTGGTTAATTCGACGCCTTTGGTTTTTTCTTCCCCGTTGAGTCTGGCTTGCAGGTTCTCGAATGTCATTACGTTTTCACGTGTTAATTGATACAGCGAAGCCGTAACTCGCACTTTGTCATCCAAAAAGCTCGATTTAATACCCAGTTCATATTGCGTGGCTTCTTCCGGTGCCATGCTATTTTCACCACTGATCTGACCTGCGGTGACATCAGGGTAGTTAGGGGTAAATGACTCAGACCAGGAACCATATACAGAAAAGGCATCGGTGAGATGGTATAACAGGCCTACTTGACCACTCACATTATGATTATCGCCTTTGATATTTACTGCTAAAGGATCATCGAGTTTAGTGAAGAGTAGGTTGGTGCCTTGTTGGTAATAAATTTTGTCATTACGTTCAATTTCAAACCGATCATAACGAAGCCCTGCTAGTAGATTCAGGCGGTCAGTCAAATAAGCCAGGTTTTGAATAGACAGTCCGTACTCGGTATATTCCGCATCATTTTTACTGACGCTAGTCTGTGATTGTTTAGTATAGGCTGGGTTATTTGAGCTATAGATATCAATCACATCAAGATAGGGTGCATACAGGCTACCGGATATATTTTGCATGGCAAACCCATCAGTATGACGGATATTGCGTTTGTGCAGGTTTGCACCGATATAAAGTGTATTATCAATATCGCCAAAACGATAATCACCGGTCAGACTATTAGAAATAAAGAAGTCATCTTCTGTGACATTCAGATTGGAATCAGCCGTACGAATCAGCAGGCCGTTTGCTTGTACAGCCGAGCCATTAGCGGAAGTTCTAATTGCAGATAGATTACTTATATCAACTGGCCCAGTACCTAAAGTCCAGCTATCATTCAGTCCACGTAATGGTCGTGCCTGGTAATCATCAAACTTTTTCTGGTAATAACCCAGCTTTAATTGGTTTTTCCAGCCATTATCAAACTCATGGTCAAAATCAAACTGAATTTGTTTTTCTGTGCTGTCACGCTCATCAAACTGACTTCCCAGTCGTCGCTCTTCTGGAAGATTCGCAATGTGCAATTCACCACTGGCATCGGCGACGGCAACCGTGCCACGGTCAATCGGTAATGTTTGATCAACGTGTAATAAACTCAAGGTAAAGGTATTGTTTGCATCCGGGGTATAACTAAATGAAGGTGCGATAGTCAGGCCTCTGATATCAGCACGATGATCACCGGTTACAGTTTGTGTTTCACGGAAACTTTCTGAGTCTTCACCTGCCACAATCAAGCGATATTGGAGAACATCATTCAGTGGTCCGGTGCTGTCCAAGGTCAGTTTACGGCGGCCATGTTCATCAAAATCAGCTTGAAGGCTGTTGCTTTTAATTGTTTGTGGCTTTTTAGTAATGATATTAATTAAACCACCGGGACTGACCTGACCATGCAAAACAGATGCAGGCCCGAGAATGGCTTCCACACGGTCAATGGTGGCTACATCGACGTTATGGCGGTTACTCACCGGGTTTCCATCAACAAATAGACGGTTATTGGTAAATCCACGAATATTGACCTGAGTCTCAACGCCACCAAAACCATGAGCACGAGTAATGCCCGCCACATTTTGTAACACATCATCCAGATGAGTGGCGTTTTGATCCAGAATAAGTTGCTCTGGTAACACCTGTACTGAACGAGGCAACTCATTCACGTCCGTATCAAAGCCAGTCGCAGAGCCGGCGATATCGAATTCATAACGATTAAGGTCCGTTCCCATAACAACAAGCGGTGCTAAATCATGAACAGCCTGTTCTTGTTGTTGCTGTTCAAGCAGCGTCACAGTGTTATCATCAATAAAACGATAAGATAACTGTGTACCCGCAAGAAGCGCTTGCAAGGCTTGTTCAGCCGTATATTGACCATTAACCGGCGCACTTGTTTTGCTTTTTGTGAGAGCACCATCACTACTCAGGAAAATACCTGACTGAGCTGAAAAAAGGTTCAGGCTCTTACTTAAATTATCTGCCGGGATATTAAAATGAATTAATTTTGCTGGGGTTGTTTGTTGTTCGGCTACATCATCAGCTATAGCTGTTGAAGGCATAACAGAAGCAGATGCCAGCATGATGAGTAGCGGTAAAGCCTTGAGGCTTGATGATATGAAACGTTGTTTAGCAGGCATAGTGTTCCTCTTTAAGGTTGTTATTAACAGAGGAAACGAATGAGTCTGAAAAAAGGGCAAATTTTTTAATAATTAATTTGCAGGCACTATACTGACCCACCATGGTGAGAGTGAGCGAACTTTTATGGGTAAAGAGGCTGTTAGCATCGATAAAACACGTGCCTGATCCTGGGTAGGAAAGCTGCCAACAACGGCTAAAGTGGCGACATCCGGGGAAACCCCAATATGACCACGATGGTATCGACCAAGCTGGTCGACGAGTTCAGCCAGCGTCATTTGATCAGCAACAATCACCCCTGTAATCCAGGCACTTTGCTGAATGTTCGCGTTTGATAGCCGAAGTTCACCGGTATCAGCGAAGGTAGCTTGTTTGCCTGCAGCCAGAATGTGCTGCTGTGTTTTAGTCTTCACTGCAACGCGGCCTTCATAAACTGTTAATTGGGTTTCTGTTGCTTGTTGATAGACATTGAAACGTGTGCCAAGCGCCTGCATTTGACCTTGTTGGCTACTAACCCAAAAAGAACGCTGCTGACGATCCGGGGCTGTTTCTATCAGGATTTCGCCTTGAACAAGTTCTATATGTCGTTGCTGCTTGTTATAGTCGATATTGATGGCAGTATCAGTATTGAGCCAAATATGACTACCATCGGCTAAAACAATGTCTTTTTGCTCGCCAATGCCAGTACGGAAATCGGCACGCATTGCCCGAGCCATAGAAGACAGCGGTGGATATTGCCAGCTGACTAAGCCGGTGCCACCCACTATAGCGGCAAATAACAGGCTGCGAAGCAGGGCACGTCTTCCAAGTGTATGCTGCTGTAATTTTGAGAGCGTGTTAGAAGTGTTATTTACTTGATTCTCTTGATGAATAATGGAAAAGCGTTGACTAATTTTTTCAACATAACGCCAGGCACGTTGATGGGCAGGGCTTTCTGACAGCCATGCTTTTAAACGCTGGTGATCCTCTTCAGTGGCTTCTGCTGATTCCAGATGTGCAAACCAACTGGCAGCTTGTTCCAGTATGTCGAAGTCTGGTAATTCGTTTTCAACGTTGAACTGGCTCATTTCAGTTTATTGGCTGGTTTCTAATTCAAGTTGAACACGTAAGCAAAGTGACATTGCCTTTGCCATATAATTTTTTACGGTTCGTTCTGAGATGCCCATTTCAGAAGAAATTTCGCGGTAGGTTTTGCCGTGCAACTGCGATAACAGAAAGGTCTGCATAATTTTTTCTGGCAGCCTGCTCAGCATGGAATCAAGTTCATATATCGTCTCAACGAGAATGGCCTGTTGTTCGGCAGATAAAGCATGAACTTCGGGCTGCGCGGCAAGGGTTTCCAACCAGGTTCTTTCCACTTCCTGGTGGCGCCAATGATCCACACATAAACCCTGAGCAACCCGACTCAGCCAAGCGCGAATACCTTCCTGACTATCGAACTCTTGGGGCTTGCGTAATAGCCGTAGAAAGGTGTCTTGTGCTAAATCAGCAGCCAATTCGTTACAGCCCATACGCCGATATATCAATTGTCTCAGCCAGCTGAGATTATCTACATATAAATAGTCAATGGCAGAGCTTGGATGATTCATAGTGTCTTTCACCTGCGACTCAGATCATAAATTTACAGACAGTCTACATTATAATGAGAACTATTTTTATTTGCAGGTAAAATACACCATAAATTATGGTAGTCAGTGCTGCTGTCCTTGAGCAAAGACCTCAGTTGGCTGAATAGGACAGGACAAGGTGTTTGCAGGCAAGGCTGAAAAATAGAAGGGACAGCCTCAGCTTGAGAGGTCCTAAATAGATCGGAGGTGAGCAATCATCACTTAACAAAACCGAGCTCAACTTTGTAATAGTCATATTTCACTTTGACAGAAAACGTTAAATTCCGTAAATTAATATAAATAATAATCATTGTTATTTAGTTTACGGAAAATTAATATGAAACAAGTCAATAGCACGGCTCTTCGGCCTGGCTCCTCTTTTCTATTGTTAAGCAGCCTGATTCTGGCGAGTTTACCTGTTCAATCTGAAGACAGTGTTGATCTGCCTCGCGTGGAAGTGACCTCGAGTCAATATAAACAAAAGAATGGTTATATTGATCTGGAAAAAGAACCCCAGGTTGGGAAAATGAGTGTTTCAGCAGAAAATACACCCTTTTCTATTGCCACGATATCAGATGATTTCATGGAAGATCTTGGGGCTAACTCGATTCAGGATGCATTAGGTTATACCTCCGGTATCTATGTTGGCGGCAGTTTTGATACGCGTATTGATTCAGCCAAAGTTCGAGGATTAGATCCGTCATCCTATGTTGATGGTTTGCGTTACAACTATGGTTATTACAATACCGTGCGTATCCACCCTTATGCATTGGAAAACATTGAAGTATTAAAAGGTCCGTCAGCAACGCTTTATGGTCAAGGTGACTTAGGCGGCATTGTGAATATGAACTCAAAAATGCCTAAAGCTGAACAGCAAGGTGAAGTCTGGGCGCAATATGGTTCTCATAATCGTAAACAATTGGGTGTTGATGTGACTGGCCCGGTTGATGAAGATGGTCAACTTTTGTATCGATTTGTGGGTGTTACCCGTGATAGTGATACACAGGTTGATCATGTAAATGATGATAGTTTTTTAATTATGCCTTCACTCACTTGGCGAATTAATGATGATACGAATTTATCTGTGTTATTTACTCGTCAGAAGACAGATAGCGTTGTCTCAACCCAGTTTTTACCCTCAGTAGGTACTTTATACGACGGCCCATTAGGTCATATTGATACTGATACTTTCGTTGGGGAACCTGGCTGGGATAAATACGATACCGAGATGACCTCATTTACGACAATGTTTGATCATCGCTTTAATGACAGCTGGAAGTTTTCTGCCGTTGCTCGTTATTTAGAGTCACAAAGCTGGACTCGTGAACACTGGGTCGATATTCCATCTGTGCCGGCAGCGGACGGTACCGTAAATCGCACTATCTACACGGTCGATAAAGAGGTGCGTGCACTGAATTTTGATGCAAGGCTGGAAGGTATTTTTGATTTGGGTATAACGAAACATACCTTAGTGTTTGGACTAGATCGCCAGGAAGCCACCTATGAAGAAGATAATTATTTTTATGGGTATGATAGTAACTTAAGATTGGGGTTGGGTGGCACAATTAATGTTTACAACCCGCAATACGGTAATTTACAAAGTGGCGTTATTTCTTACTCTAATCCCGATGATAATCGAATTGAACAAACCGGTGTTTATGTAGCTGATTCAATGGAGATTGGTCCAGTAGTTGTTTCAGCTGCATTACGCCACGACTGGGCAAAAAATATTTCTCTAGCCGAGACCGGTCCGGACACAGAAAGTAATGAGAAAGTGAATACAGGTCGGGTAGGTTTAATGTATCGTTTCGACAATGGTATTTCACCTTATGCCAGTTATACCGAAGCCTTTGTGATGAACTTGGGTACTGATGGGGCTGGCGGGACCTTAGAACCGACAACGGGTGTGCAGCGTGAATATGGTGTTAAATATTTATCAGATGACCGTAGTTTAGCTATCACAGCCGCTTACTTTGATATTACTCAACAAAATCGTGTAGAGCAGGGTTCAACACCTGGCGGGGTTTCTCAAACTGGCGCCACTGTCGACGGTTGGGAGATTCAAGCTAATAAACGCTGGGACAATTTTGAAACACAGGTAGCTTATACTCAACTTCATGCTGATGATGGCAATGGAGACCGTCTTGCGTCAGTTGCTGAACGAAATGCTTCATGGTGGAACAAAATATATATAGGAACTGATTGGCGTTTAGGTGCTGGCGTACGTTACTTGGGTAGTCGAACTGGTAGATTCGGTACACCATATATTCCATCAGAAATTCTTGTAGACGCAATGGTAGGGTATACATATAAAAACTGGGACTTTACCGTTAATGCACATAATTTGACCGATGAAGTGTATACAGCTTGGTGTCGTGGTGCCGGACAAGATTGTGGTTATGCAGAGCGTCGTAACATTACGGGTAATGTTCGCTATCATTTCTAAATAGTATTGTTTGAGAATGAAAGGCTCCGAAAAGGGGCCTTTTTTTATGCAGATAAATCAGGTTTTTGGTCTGATATCGGTTAGAATAACCCTTTTTTTTATCTGGAAATTTTATGAGCGATCTGCCTAATTGTCCTGCCTGTGGTTCTGAATACACCTATCAGGATCAAGCCATGTTTGTCTGCCCTGAGTGTGCCCATGAGTGGCAGGAAGCCGAGAGTAGTGCTTCTGCTGATGAAGGTGTCATTCGTGATTCAAACGGTAATGTTCTGCAGGATGGCGATACCGTCACGGTCATTAAAGATCTGAAAGTAAAAGGATCTTCTGCGGTGGTGAAGGTGGGTACCAAAGTGAAAAATATCCGTCTGGTAGGTGGTGATCACGATATCGATTGTAAAATTGATGGTATCGGCGCGATGAAACTCAAATCTGAGTTTGTTAAAAAAGCCTAATTCATACATTTATTGCCCTGTTTATTCTGACAGGGCAATTTTTCTTCTATCCTTTTTGTCCAAGCTGCTTCACAGGTCAATTTAGGAATAGCTGATGGATAAAAACGCTGCTGAGCAATTTGCACATGAGTGGATTGCGGCATGGAATAGTCACGATCTGACGCAAATTTTATCGCATTATGATGACGATTTTGAAATGACGTCACCGTTGATTGTGAAATTAATAGGGGAACCCTCGGGTAAGCTTAAGGGGAAAAAAGTGATAGGTGATTACTGGGCGAAAGGCTTGGAAAAATATCCGTCATTACATTTTAAGCTTCAGCATATTTTATGTGGCGCGTACAGCCTGACACTTATTTACGATGGTATCAGTGGTATTTCAGCTGAGGTTCTACAATTTGGTCCGTCTGGAAAGGTGTGTCGCTCTTATGCTCATTACCTTCCTGATGAAAAGTGATAAGAGGCCAGTTTGAACTCAGATAAAAATCCATGGGCCATCGTGCAGGAAGAATCCACTGGCTGTGGTATCGCCGCCTGCGCTAATCTTGCTCAGATAAGTTATGCCGAGGCTAAGCAACTTGCAAATTCGCTCGGCATTTATGCTGAGGATAAAACATTATGGTCTGAAACGGCCCATATCAGACAGTTATTATCAGCGTTAAATATCGCTGCCAGCGAGAAACAAACAGCTTTTGATTCATGGGATAAATTACCTGAAAAAGCACTAATTGCGTTGAAATGGCGTGAAAAATCGGGAAATGCCTTCTGGCATTGGGCCGTTTTTATACGCCAAGGCAACGATGCTATTGTGATTGATTCAGCTCAACGTTTGAAATCACCCATCAGAACAGACTTTGGCAGAATGAAGCCAAAATGGTTTATTGAGGTTGAGTGATGGCGGATATTGTTTTTATTTCACACGGCGGTGGTCCTTTACCTTTATTAGGTGATCCAACGCATCATCAGTTGGTGGAGACCCTCACTCAAATTACTGAACGGCTCAAAAAGCCAAAAGCGATTATTGTGGTCAGTGCACATTGGGAAGCCCACCATGTCAGGGTAACTCATCAAAAAAAGTCGGATTTACTTTACGATTATTATGGTTTTCCTGAAGAGTCTTATAACTTCAAATATCCTTGTAATGGCCTACCTGAGTTAGCAGAAAAAATAGTGTGTACACTACAAAAAGCGCATATCGATGCTGAGTTAGAGAATGAAAGGGGACTCGATCACGGGGTGTTTGTGCCTTTGATGATTATGTATCCCGAAGCAGATATTCCTTGTATTCAAGTCTCTTTAGTGAAAGGGTTGGATCCAGATCTACATATAAGGATCGGTGAGATTATTGCTGATTATGCAGATGAAGATGTATTAATTATTGGCTCCGGTTTTTCATTCCATAATATGCGCGCATTTTTCACAAAAGAGGATCTAGTGCATCAACAAATGAATCAATCTTTTGAAGATTGGCTGATGGAAACATGCTCCAGTCAGAATATGACTGAAGAAGAGAGAAGAATGCGGTTTCAACTCTGGGATGAAGCGCCCTATGCTCGCTATTGTCACCCGAGAGAAGAACATCTATTACCGTTGCATGTTTGTTATGGTGCGGCTCGCAGAGCCTGTGATTCCGTTTACTCGCTCTCGATACTGGGTAAACAAGCGAGTCTGTATTTATGGTCATCTAATATCTAAACAACCAAGTATTAAATTCATGGTAAGTGCTTACTTCGGAGTATGCTTTCGCACCGTGAAATCCAGAATACAGGCAATCAGTGCGATCCCCGTTGCACCCATCACTACACCCGTCCATTCATAATGTTGATACAGCATCACAGAAAACCAGGAACCAAATGCACCACCAATAAAATAACAAGTCATATATGCAGAGGTAAGTCTGTTGCGAATGTCTGGATGTAGAGCATAAATCTTATTTTGATTACTTACGTGGACTAGCTGTACTGCTAAATCCAGAAGTAATACGCCGATTAAAAGAGCAACAAGTGACATTGGTGCATTGAAAAGAATTACCCAACTCACTAATAAACTCAGTAAACCCAGCCGTGTACCCAGATCACCTTTACCAGCATCTGCTAACTTTCCGGCCCATGTGGCAGCAAATACTCCTGCTACGCCGACAAGCCCAAATAAACCGATGGTGGCATCGCTATATTCATAAGGTGGCTTGGCTAATAAGAAGGCAAGAGGCGTCCAGAACATACTAAAAAGAGCGAATGACAACATGCCGAGAATTGAGCGATAACGGAGTATAGGTTCTTTCACAAATAAACCAAACACAGACACTAATATCTGCCGATAGCTCATATCATTGTTATTGTGATAAGACGGTAGAAAGCGAGCTAAAGCTAATGTTGTGATGAACATAGCTACAGATGCAAACCAATAGATATAACGCCAGCTACCCATACTGGACAAACCGCCGGAAACGACCCGAGCTAGCAGTATGCCTAATAATAATCCACCCATAATGGTGCCAATCACTTTGCCACGCTGTTGATCCGAGGCCAGCGTTGCTCCCAATGGAAGTAAAACTTGAGCAACAACGGAGCTGAGACCGGTTATCGCAGTACCAAGTAATAACCATGGCAGATTGGTTGAAAAGCCACTGATAAGCAAGCCGATAGTGGCAAATAGACTCATCACGATGATGAGCTTGCGGCGCTCTAACCTGTCCGCCAAAGGCACCAGAAATAGTAAGCCAATGCCATAACTGAGCTGTGCCGTAGTTACGATATTGCCGGCTGATGAGTGGCTTAACCCAAACTCAGAAGCGATTGTATCCAGTAGTGGTTGGGCGTAGTAATTACTTGCTACGGCAATACCGGTAGCCGTTGCCATGAGTAAAACCAGACCTTGAGTTAATACGGTTTGTTGCTTTGTCATAAAGATCATTTACTAAGTCAGTTAGGCATACTATGCGGTGTTCATATTGATGATTCAAATGTATTGTTATCATAAGAGTCATCTTAAAAAGAGATAGATAAATGAATCTCAGGCAAATTGAATATGTTGTCGCTATCGCTGAAGAGTCCAGCTTTACTCTGGCGGCACAGCGGTGTCATACGGTTCAGTCAGCGTTAAGCCATCAGATTGCAAAACTGGAAGAAGAACTGGGCGTTGTCTTATTTGAGCGAACATCAAGAAAAGTCTCTTTAACTCTAGCCGGGCAGGCGTTTGTTGAGCAGGCAAAACGGACTTTAGACGCTGTACAGAAAATCTATGTGGACGTAACTGCGACTTCCGGGCTTGTCTCAGGTCGTTTGAATGTTGGCATGATTTCAGCGATGACAGCGGTGGATATCGTTTCCTCATTAGCCCAGTTCCATCAGCGTTATCCTAATGTCGAGGTTGGCTTAAAAACCGCAGGCAGTGAACGACTAATTGCCGATGTGTTGAATCATCGCTTGGATGTCGCCTTTATCGGTCTTTGGCTGGATGAAGTGCTATCAGGTTACGAATATATTCGTATAGCCGAAGAAGCGCTTGTTGCCGTTTTGCCAATGAGCCACTCCCTTTCTCAGCATAAAGAATTATCTCTTCACCAATTGGCCTCAGAGCCGATGGTGAACTACCCTAAAGATAGCAGTGCCCGACGTCAGACCGATGAGGCATTTCTCAGTGCTGGGCTGTCTTCAAATGTAAAGTTTGTGGTTGATCACATCAGTTTGATCGAACAGTTAGTAGCTCGCGGCCTTGCTTATGGCATTGTACCGGAGCCTGTTGCAGCAAACTTTTCTGGTATAAAAGCGATACCGATAAAAGAGGCACCAAAACGCGCTCTCTATATGATCTGGTCTAAAGGGCCGAGCCCAGCTGCCCAAGCGTTTATGTCACTTATTCATGAACTTTTATAGCTAGCCTAGGTCAGTTTTATGTTTTTGCGGAAAGCCAGCTCTATGCACGCTGACTCAGCATTTATTTGATTAAACCGACTTTAATATTTGCAGAAATTTATCTGAGGTTTCTCCTCGAAAACAATGCCAAAGTGATTTTGAAATACACCAAGTCTGGTGTGAGCCAGGTTATGGAAAGCCACAGTTCTTACCAAAAATAAGAGGGCTGGGCTGAAAGAAGAAGGAACTAAAATAATGAGGAAAATACTTTTAGCGACAACATTTTTGTTGATGAATATCGGTACAGCTCAAGCTGCGTCGGTAGAAATTCCCATGCAACGTTTTGATTTATCACTTACAAATTCTGCAAGTTTTGCCAATGACTCAACAAGGCTTGCATCAATTATTGAAAATTTCGGTGGTCGATTGAATCAAGGTACGATGCCTTCGAACCTGATCATTCAGCTTTTTGACGCTCCTGCCCCAAGCCTATCTTCAGTACCGGCTCCTGCGGCCGTGTGGTTATTGGCTCCAGCATTAGGCCTGTTTGCTTTAGTGAGACGTAAAGTCGAAGCCTAATAACCCCTGTTTATAGCATGAAAGCCATGATGAAAGTCATGGCTTTTTTTGCTCGCAATTTAGCAGCTCATAGACAGCTGTCTGCTAAACACATAGGCTATTGCAACAAAATTTTATTGGGATAGACAAGATGGCAAGTGTCGGTTTATTAGCGCTGGTGGATGACATAGCATCGTTACTTGATGATGTCTCATTGATGACAAAAGTTGCTGCCAAGAAGACAGCTGGTGTGTTAGGTGATGATCTCGCTCTCAATGCACAACAAGTAACTGGGGTAGACCCCAAACGCGAGTTGCCCGTGGTGTGGGCCGTCGCCAAAGGCTCCTATTTAAATAAGTTAATTTTAGTGCCATTGGCTTTAGTTATTAGTGCCGTTTTCCCCATTGGTGTAACCATCTTATTAATGCTTGGTGGTTTATTTCTTTGTTACGAAGGCATGGAAAAGCTGGCTCATAAATGGTTGCCCCATGAAGAAAGTGATGACGAGCATAAGAAAAAACTGGCCGCAGCAACGGCAGATGAAAATATTGATATCAAAGCATTTGAACGTAAAAAAATAAAAGGGGCGATTAGAACAGACTTCATTCTTTCCGCAGAGATTATTGTGATCGCGCTTGGTGTTGCTCAGGGTGAAAGTCTACTGACGCAAGCCATCGTGGTGTCTTTAATAGCTATTGTCATGACTTCTGGTGTGTATGGCCTGGTAGCTGGTATTGTGAAATTTGATGATGCCGGTTTGGCTTTAGTCAAGGCCGGACAGGGCGGTAGCAGCTTTGATGGTTTCCAGCGTAAGCTGGGTCAGGTCATTCTATTTCTTGCACCAAAGTTGATGAAGTTTTTATCGGTGGTGGGGATGATCGCCATGTTTTTGGTGGGTGGCGGTATTCTGGTGCATGGACTCCCTTTTTTACATCATCTATTAGAGGGGGTGAATGCTTCAATGGGAGCAGTGATGGCGATGGTGATGCCCATATTATTTAATGGTGGAGTTGGCCTGCTTGCTGGAGTGATTGTGTTGTCCATTGTGACAGGCATTAAGAAATTGTTTTAAATAAATGGGCCAGCCTAATTTGGACTGGTCCATTTTTCTATATAAGACCAAACGCCAACATCGCATTCGCCACACGTCTGAAACCGGCAATATTTGCGCCCATCACATAGTTATATGGCTCACCAAACTCTTCAGCCGTCTGACAGCAGGTTTTATGAATATGGTTCATGATTTCATGCAAACGATCTTCACTATATTCATAGCTACTACTATGCGTAGCATTCAGCTGCATTTCTAAAGCTGATGATGCGACACCGCCGGCATTGGCTGCTTTACCGGGAGCAAACGCGACATTATTTTTCTGCAAAATCTTAATGGCTTCCGGCGTGCTGGGCATATTGGCGCCTTCACATACGGCTAAACAACCATTATCGACCAGCTTTTGTGCATCTTCGGCTTCCAGTTCATTCTGGGTGGCACAGGGCATAGCGATGTCACAGGGAATGTCCCAGATATTACCGTTTTCGATGTACTCAGCATCTGGATGACTATCGAGATAGGTGTAGATTCGTTGTCTTTCGATTTCTTTGATACGGATAATCGCATCCACATCGATGCCTTTTTGATCGATGATGACACCGCCCGAATCAGAACAAGCAATGACTTTTGCACCTGAGGCGCGGAGCTTTTCCATTGCATAAGTGGCCACATTGCCTGAGCCCGACACCAGAGCAATTTTATCTTTTAGTTCTTCTCCATGAACCGCTCTGAGCATATCTTCACAAAAGAATACGGCGCCGTATCCTGTCGACTTTTTACGAATGAGCGTGCCGCCCCAGCCTGGGCTTTTACCGGTAATAACACCTGCTTCATAACGTTGAGTAATACGTTTATATTGACCAAATAGATAGCCAATTTCTCTGGCACCCACACCAATATCACCGGCGGGCACATCGGTTGATTCACCAATATGACGATAAAGACTGGTCATAAAGCTTTGGCAGAAGCGCATAACTTCACGATCCGATTTACCTTTTGGATCAAAGTCAGAACCGCCTTTACCACTGCCAATAGGCAGACCCGTCAGTGCATTCTTGAAGGTTTGTTCAAAAGCGAGAAACTTGATGGTGCCCAGCGTGACGCTTGGGTGAAAACGTAAGCCGCCTTTGTAAGGGCCAAGCGAACTATTGAAGCCGACACGAAAGCCACGATTGATGTGGATGTGACCATCATCATCTTCCCAGGGAACACGGAAAATAATTTGTCGCTCAGGTTCACATAAGCGTTCGATAATTTTTTGTTCGTGATATTCAGGATGACGTTCTAATACCGGGGTTAAGGTTTCCAGCACTTCATATAAGGCTTGGTGAAACTCTGGTTCTCCTGGATTACGGCTGATGATTTGCTGATAGATAGATTCCATTGTTCTAGACTTAATATCCTGTTTATTGGTTGGTGAACAGTGACTATTTATTTAATAGTCAGTGAGCTCTTCTGCTAGTGACACCCAATATACGGATGAGTTTTCTACTTTAGCAAATTCACTTTAAACGCCATCAATGTGTCAGTTTAGTTTGACAACCCCCACTGAAAAGCATTTGATCCTAGTTCATAACGTGATAAATGGAAGTTCAGCAATGAAAAAATATTGTCTTCTGATGTTGATTTTGGGCTGGTGTTTACATTCGCCAGTAGCGGCCGCCTATGAGTGTTATCAAGCTTCACCGACATCTGAGTCACTAGAGGATGAGTATCGTAATAATGACAAGAGTCTGCGTGTGGATAAGAACGCTGAAGAGCTGCAGTTCTTGAAAAAACTTAAAGGGAAATGGAAAGGGACTGGCGAGGAAATTTCCTGTAAAGGCTCAGATGCTAACCCTGAAAAACTTCATAAAAACATGAATGTTGAAGCGGATGTAGAGGAAAGCAGCATTGTTTTGTTCAAAGCCCGCTTAGAAAAAGAGTTTCCTGCTGAACGAATCAGTCGTTCAGATACTCTGGGGCTGATTAATACGGAAAGTTTATATGCCCTAAGTGTGAACGGGCGTCATATTGAAGCCAATCAGCGAGAGTATGCGTCTAATGGTCCTGACGCGGGTGTGCGTTATCAGGAATATATGATTTCAATCGATGCACCGAGTGATGATGAAATACATGTAGAGTGGTCATTATTTACGAATGGTGTCTATGTTTTCACCCAAAAGCTTAATTTGACCAGAGATTAAAAAAGGAGCCTGAAGTGTTCAGGCTCCTTAATGATTTGGCTTACTTCAGTAATAAGAACATCGCACGTCGGCCGCGGATGATATTAAATAATAATTCCTTAGCGTCGCTGACCATCGGTTTGAACTGCTCCAGTGATGATACCGGCTGGCGATTCACTGAAGTGATAATGTCATCAGGTCTCAAACCGGCTTGCCAGGCTGGGCTCCCACGTTTTACTGAATAAACCACCACACCTTCTACTTGCCCGTAATAAGGTGAGTCTTGCTCAATATCACCAAAGGTCGCACCAGATAGTTTCGGATGTACTAGCCCATCAGCAGCGGTTTTACGTGTCTGTTTGACCGTTGCCTTAATGGTTTTTGCTTTACCATTTCGAATAATATCGAGCTTGACTGTTTGACCGACAACCATCAAGCCAATGGTATTTCTCAGGCTGTCAGCGTTCATTAGTGGCGTACCATCAACGGCGGTGATCACATCACCCACTTTTAAGCCAGCATCAGCAGCTGCTGAGTCAGGTATAACATGACTGACAACGGCACCTTGTTGAGATTGGATATTAAAGGCTTGAGCCAGCTCAGGTGTAATATCCTGCATCTGCACACCCAAATAGGCACGCTGAACTTCACCGTGCTCTAACAGTTGATCAGTGATCTGTTTGACCAGATTACTGGGAATGGCAAAGCCGATACCGATATTGCCTGATGAGGCGCCGCCCGGAGAGAAAATAGCGGTATTAATACCCACCAGTTCGCCACGCAAGTTAACTAAGGCACCACCTGAGTTACCGGGATTAATTGAAGCATCAGTTTGAATAAAGTTTTCATAACCTTCAATGCCGAGGCCACTTCTGCCTAGTGCACTGACGATACCTGAGGTCACCGTTTGCCCCAGACCAAAAGGATTGCCGATCGCCACAACAAAGTCACCCACACGAAGCGAGTCTGAGTCGGCCAGTGGCAAGGCAGATAAGTTTTCAGCAGGAATTTTGATAAGTGCCACATCGGTGGCAGGATCACTACCAACGATCTCAGCTTGGAAGGTCCGTCCATCATTTAATGACACTGTAACTTCATCAGCACCACGAATCACATGATTATTGGTGATAACCAGGCCTTCTTTGGCATCAATAATGACCCCAGAACCTAAACTTTGACGTTGTCTGACTCTGGGTTGATCAGGCACATTAAAAAAGTGCCTGAAAAAAGGGTCATTCATAAAAGGGTTGTCTTGAACTCGGACTTCACTTTTCGTGGCAATATTGACCACAGCTGGTTTGGTGCGATCAAGCATTGGCGCCAAAGAGGGCATCTCGCCTTTATCAGAAAACCAGTTAAGTGGAAGTGCTGCAGATGCGACCTGGGCAATTAAAACAAATGCGGCTAACCAAACAATGGATGATTTAAAGCTGAACTTCACAACGCCTCCCGATAAAAATTATTCCAGCGACTCTCGCGGGTTAAAAGCCATTTCTTCTGCCATCTGCTGGTAAAGCTTTTTCGCTTTATCACTG
The DNA here is from genome assembly GCF_002335235.1 of Methylophaga sp. UBA2012. NCBI lineage: Bacteria > Pseudomonadati > Pseudomonadota > Gammaproteobacteria > Thiotrichales > Piscirickettsiaceae > Methylophaga > Methylophaga sp. UBA2012. The sequence continues at coordinate 199,028 of NZ_DDCG01000014.1, forward strand.
TCAGCAGGCGGCACCATTATCTGCAAGACCACAAATTCGTCGCCAGGTTCTTTGCCCGGTAATCCACGTCCTTTCAGCCGCATTTTTTGACCACTACGAGCACCAGCCGGAATGGTCAGATTAATTTTTCCTGCTAAGGTGGGTACGGTAACTTTGGCACCTAAAGCCGCTTCCCATGGCGCAATAGGTAAATCCAGATACACATCTTTGTCTTCCAGACGGAAATGACGATGTGGTGCAATGTTTACTTCAAGATACAAGTCACCGGACTTGCCGCCACCGCCTGATTTACCCTGGCCTGAAAGGCGTATTTTCTTACCGGAGGCAATGCCTGCCGGGATTTTTACATTAATCGTGCCTGACTGACTGGCGCCGGCAGGACGACGAATTGTTTTGGTGGCACCGTTAAATGCATCTTCCAGAGAAATAGTAATTTTGGCATTTACATCTTCACCACGGGCAAAGAAGTTATCTCCCATGCCGCCGCCCATTCCTCCCATGCCGCCAAACATGTTTTCAAAGAAGCTGCTAAAGTTGCCACCACCAAAACCGGCATGATCATCCCAGCCTGGGGGCGGATTGAATGATTGGCCGTGACGGTAATTACTGCCGAATTGGTCGTATTGAGCACGTTTTTGTTCGTCACGTAAGACTTCGTAGGCTTCACCTACTTCTTTAAATTTGTCTTCTGCGTTCGCTTCTTTACTGACATCGGGGTGATATTTTCTGGCCAGCTTCCGGTAGGCCTTCTTTATTTCGTCCTGAGAAGCATCGCGGCCGACACCCAAAATTTTGTAATAGTCTTTGTATTCCATAAATGGATTATGTACCTGAAATTGATCTTGATCATGTAATTGGGGATTTGAATGTCTGTTTTCAATGGGTTTAGGGATTTTTCTGATGAATTAAAACAGCCTGTATGGGAAAATTTTCCCCAATCACGGGATTAATAAATATTTATAAGAGAGAATTGGATTATGTTTTCAAAAAAACAACTGACATTAATGGTGGCTGCAGCAGCCACGACAATGTGGCAACCCGCCTTTGCCGAAGAAACGAGTGATAATGAAGTATCGCTTGGTGGCATGGTAGTGACAGGAACACGTTCAGAGACACCATTGCTGGAGCAAGCCGGGAATACTGGCAAGATATCAGAAGAAGAAATTGATCTTGTGCGCCCCGATCACATCAGCGAAATTCTTAATCGCGTAAGTGGTGTCAATATCCAACATGGTAATGGACAAGAGCATTTAACTTCCATCCGCTCACCAGTATTAACGGGTGGTGCTGGCGCGGGGTCATTCCTGTTTCTTGAAGATGGTATCCCGCTTCGTGCTGCTGGTTTTGCTAATGTGAATGGCTTATTTGAAGTGAACTACGAACAGGCGGGTGGTATTGAAGTCGTTCGCGGACCGGGTAGTGCGTTATATGGTTCTAATGCGGTTCATGGCCTGGTAAACGTATTGAGTCGTGCGCCTTCTTTGGACTTAGAACGTCAGATTGATTTCTCAATCGGTCCACATGACTTATATCAAACTAAAGCCACGATAAGTGACACCGTTGGTAGACATGGTTACCGTTTGAGCGTGAATGGCACCACTGATGGTGGTTATGTCAGTGACTCCGGTTACGACCAGCAGAAAGTCTCATTCCGGCATGATTATCTGGGTGATGTGGATAGTTTCAAGACCTTATTCAGCTACACCAACCTGAATCAAGAAACTGCTGGTTATATTACGGGATATAAGGTCTATGAAGATGAAAGCTTGTCTCGTCAAAATCCCAATCCTGAAGCTTATCGTGACGCCAAGTCGTATCGTTTATCTACTGAGTGGATTCATGAATTAAGTGATACATCTTCATTCACGCTGACACCTTATGTTCGACATACTGAGATGAATTTCTTGATGCATTTCCTCTCTCCGGGTAAGCCAGTTGAGAGCAATAAACACAGTAGTGTTGGCTTGTTAAGCTCCTATACAAAAGAGCTGGATGGTGGTCATAAAATCATTTTGGGTACTGACTTTGAGTACACAGAAGGGCAATTAAAAGAAGTCCAAAATAATTCAACCACGGTCAGAGGCTTCATTCCAGGCGTGCATTATGATTATGATGTTGATGCAACAGTTATTGCGCCATACGCCCATACTGAATGGCAAATCTTAGATAAAACACGCCTAATAGCAGGTGTACGTTATGAATACACCAAATACGACTACACTAACAATACAACATCTGGTGTGATAACAAGTCGATATTATCGCCCTGAATCACGCGATGACTCGTTTAATAATCTGAGTCCTAAATTAGGGTTAGTACAAGAGTTAACGGATGATACTTCTGCATTTATTAACTATGCTCGAGGTAACCGTGCTCCTCAGACAACCGATCTATATCGAATTCAGAACAATAATGGTGATCGAGCAGACTCTGAACAAATCGACAGTATCGAAGTCGGTGTCAGAAAAGTTGGGGAAGGGTTCCAGTATGAAATCACTGCCTATCATATGAGAAAGAAAGATTATTTCTTTACGGATAGCAACGATATCAACGTCAATGATGGCAAGACAAAACATACAGGTCTCGAACTCGGTATGTTCTATCCCTTTAACAGTCAGTTCGATGTGGCGGCTAATCTAACCTTTGCTAAACATGAATATGATTTCAACAGAGCAAGCTCAGATGACTACAGTAACATTGAGAGCGGCAACTATCTGGTAACAGCACCTAAACAGATGGCGAATGTCAGACTGGGTTGGAATTTCACGCCAAAAAGTCGTGCTGAGTTAGAGTGGGAACATATGGGTGAGTATTATATTAATGATGGGAATACTGCTAAGTATGATGGACATGATGTGTTTAATCTTCATGCCTCGCATCAATTAACTGAAAACCTAAAACTATATGGAAGAGTTCAAAACTTATTTAATACTGAATATGCCGAACGTGCTGACTTCAGACCAATTCCTGGTGTAAACCCTGATGGCTATCGTTACTTCGTTGGTGAAAAACGTTACCTTCATGTCGGGGCAAGTTATAGCTTCTAAGCTAGAAACGGCTTGTTAAACAAAAAAGGCGCTGAATTTCAGCGCCTTTTTTGTTTGCTAATGGGCTTAATGGCTAGCAGCCCGGCGTTCTTCCAGCCGCCTTAAAAACTCTCGCATAATGTCATCGTATAACGCCATACCGAGATAATTATCTTCAACACCACTATCGATACTGGGGTTGTCATTGATTTCAATAATCACAATACGATTACCACTTTGTTTGATATCGAGGCCATACAGACCATTTCCTATCAACTTCGCGGCTTTTGTCGCAATTTTCAGCACTTTTTCTGGAACTTCGCTCATAGGGATAGCGGAAGATTTACCACTGGATGTGCCTTTCTTGGTGTTGTGATTGTAGATTTGCCAATGCCCTTTACTCATAAAGTACTGGCAGGCGTAGATAGGTTTGTTATTAAACATACCGATACGCCAGTCATAATCGGTATACATAAATTCCTGTAACAGAATAATAGCCGACTGTTGGAAAAACGCCGGTGCCTGCTCCCGAAGTTCATCTGCATTATTAACTTTAATTACACCTTTTGAAAAAGCGCCGTCAGGGATTTTCATTACCAATGGGAAGGTCGCTGTCTCACAGAGTTTGTCTAAACCAGCCGTATCATTGCGATATAGCAGGTGTGAATCCGGCATTGGTAGATTGTTGGCGGATAGCAGTTCTTTTAAATAAATTTTATTGGTACAGCGAATGATCGAGGTTGGATCATCAATGACCACCAAGCCTTCACTTTCTGCGCGACGGGCAAACTTATAGGTGTGATTATGTGTGGCCGTGGTTTCACGAATAAACAAGGCATCATATTCAGCGAGACGGATGTAATCTTTCGGCGTGATGAGTTCCACATCAATACCAATACGGCGACCGCTGCTAATGAACTTCTTCAAAGCTGCCATATCGCTCGGTGGCATCGTTTCTTTAGGGTTATGTAAAATGGCCATGTCGTAACGAAATTGACGGCGTTTGGCAGGTTTTCGCCATAAGCGATGACTAAAGCTATCCAGCGCTTCAGCAAAGAAGTCTTGCTCTGTTTCAGTCAGTTTATTAATCGCACCGGCTTTGATCTGGCTGATAATCCAGTGGGCGTTAAAACTAAACTCGACTTCCAGAATCGGGCAAGGGAATTGTTCAAATATTTGTCGGGCTAGTTTTTGTAATGAGGTGACGGGCGTTTGTCCAAAACAGATTTTTAATACAAAACTTTCGGCTGAGGTGGTACTGAGCTGCTTATCCAATTGTGTGGATAAGTCCGACAGATCATAGGCGTAAAGACTTTTACGGGACAGGTCGTTAATGGTCCGTAGACCGGGTAATACACGATGACCGCGTGCTTCAGCCACCATCGAGCAATAATAGCCGCGGCTGAGATAATCCAGACTTCGGCATAAATTAAGGATTTGCGCAGGTGAGTGTGTATTTTGCGACAGGGATTGTAGATAGGTATCGACATCAATTACTTGCTCGCTGGGGAAGTAAGGACTCCAGTCGTCAATATTTTCAACTATTATCAAGTGCTTAGTCATGGCTTGTCCTTACTGTTGGTCGCATAGTGGTGCTTTTTAAAAGCGAATCATAAAGTGAATAGACAGGGGATGTGATAAAAAATTTTGCATCCCTTTTTATTTGCTGGTCAAAATGGCAAAACTCACATATCCTTCGCGAAAATTTTGCACAGGAGGCCCGTTAAAATGTATGCAGATGCAGTTTTAAGCGTATTTTCGCAGCGCTATTCCAGCGCAAGAGATAAATTCATCAATAATGTTGAAACCAGCTCGATTATTGAAAGGTTAACGCATCATCCTCATCCACTCAAAGGCCCTAAAAACGAAAAGCTATTTTGTGACATCGCTTGGGCGGGCAATCCAAAAGCAGAAAATATCATCGTGTTAGTGTCTGGGTTGCATGGTGTGGAAGGTGGTGCTGGTTCTGCGATTCAAGCCGATTTTGTCACGCGTTATCGTCGTCTTCCTCCCGATGTGTGTGTGATACTTGTTCATGCCATTAACCCTTGGGGGTTTGCCTGGGCCAGCCGTGGTGATGAGCAGGGTGTGGATGTCAATCGCAACTTTGTTGATTTCGGCAGTGACTTACCAGCTTCAAAAGCAGCAAAAATTTGGCAAGAGCTGGAAGAAGGTAAAACGGGTATTGCGACTGTCGCTCAGGATAGGGAAAAATTTGATTTACTATCTGAAGGTCAATACGAGCAACCATCAGCCCCTTACTTCGGTGGCAAAGAACCCACATGGTCACGTCAACTTATTGAGCAGCTGGCAGCACAAATTAAGCCTACTAAACGTAAACAAGTGATTGTGATTGATATTCATAGTGGTCTTGGCCCCTACGGTTTTGGTGAGCTTATCTGCGATCATCCTGTCGACAGTCAGGGGCATCAATATGCGGTCGAGTTATTTGGTGCAACGGTCACCGAACCGTCACTAGGTACATCGAGTTCAGGTACCAAATTAGGTTTACATGATTACTTTTGGCATCAACAAGGTGATAACGTGTGCTTCTTAACGCTGGAGTTCGGCACGTTTGGTACTCAGCAGATGTTGCAGGTGTTATCTGATGATCAAAAACTACAACAAAAAGGCAAAATTGACTGGTCTGATGATGCCACCATGGAAGTAAAACATGCTATGCAGGACTTTTTCTGCCCCGATCAAAAACAATGGCAGGAACTGGTTCTTTTCCGTGGCCGCCAGGTTATCGAAATGGCATTAGATGGACTCACTGAACATGCCAACCATAACGCCCGCTGAGTTTTTACTCCGCGAGGCGACGCTTGATGACGTTAACGCGCTCAGCAAGTTAGAAGAAACGTGCTTTGAAACAGATCGTATTTCAAGGCGCAGCTTCAAATGGATGATCAAAAAAGGCCACAATTTGTTGCTGGTGGCCACAAGCAATGAGCAGTTGGTGGCCTATGTGTTGTTACTTTACTCACAAGGCACATCGCTTGGCCGTGTTTACTCATTAGCGGTTGATGCTCATTATCGCAAAGCTGGTATTGCTGCCAAATTAATGCAGGAAGCCGAGACGCAGGCACTGGATGACGGTCGAAGTTTTCTGCGTCTAGAAGTTCGTCCTGATAATTTTGGCGCTATCAAGCTATATGAGAAGTTGGGTTATCAGCCGTTTGATATTGTCAGCGACTTCTATGAGGATCATGCAGATGCTATCCGCATGATGAAAGTGCTGCATCATGTACCAGAAGTGACCCATCCTGAAGTTTCACATTACTCTCAATCGACTGACTTTACCTGTGGACCGGCCTGTCTGATGATGGCGATGAAGAGTATGGATGAGGAGTTAGCCCTCACTCGTCAGCTTGAATTGCAATTATGGCGCGAGGCCACCACTATTTTTATGACCTCAGGTCATGGTGGCTGCAGTCCACAAGGTTTGGCACTAGCTGCTAATGAGCGCGGTTTGAAAACTACCTTGGTTTGTAACTCAGACGATATTCCTTTTATCAATGGTGTGCGTAGCGAAGAAAAGAAGTCTGTCATTGAATGTGTACATCAGGACTTTATCGAAAAAATAGCGCGATCTGATATCAAACAAGTGAAAGCACCAGTGGATTCGGCTTTGCTAAGAGAGTACCTCTCCAAAGGTTCATTAGCGTTGGTTCTGATTAGTTCTTATCGCCTCAATCAGAGTAAATCACCTCATTGGATTTTGGTGGTGTCTGTCTCCGATACCTTTGTGTATTTTCATGATCCGGATGTGGATTGGGATGATAATAAAAGTGTCACCGACAGTGGTTACATTCCCGTCACACACAAAGAGTTTAACCGCATGATTGGCTACGGCAAACCACGCTATCAAGCTGCCGTCATCGTCAGTCCGGCTAATAAAAAATGAACTTTATTCACCTGCGGGCAGTCGGTTTTGCTTGCAGGAGATAACTATGATCGAAAAACTAAAACAGATATTTTCATCCACCTTAGGTGATAACACTGATGCTTATCTAGCGAATCAGCAGCAGTCTAAAGTGTTGGCAGCCGTCGCGTTAATGATTGAAATCATTGCGGTGGATAATGAGCAACATGAAACAGAAAAGGCCATGTTACGGCAGATCCTTGCCAGTCAGTTTGATGTTGAAGACAGCGATGCGGAGAAACTGATTGCTAATGCTGAAAGAGCACACAGCGAAGCCACCGACTTTTACCGTTTCACCGCCGATATCAATCAGCAGTACAACGAGCAAGAGAAAATTGAATTGATTGAAATGCTCTGGCAAATTGCCTGGGCCGATCACGAATTACAAGATATAGAAGAGCATGTGATTCGTAAGCTCGCCAGTTTGCTTTATGTCTCTCATAAAGACTTTATTGCTACTAAACTTAAAGTGGTTGGCGAGCCGAGTTAGAACTGAAAGGCTACAGCTATTTTTTATTAAAAATAATTCTTAAAAATCAAACGCACAGATAACACCACTATTGCTAAATAATTTCCAAAACGATAATGTATCTCATTATCACTTGTGAAGTAGTTCTATTAATAATGGCTGTGCAAACACTGGAATCACTTTATTCAGAGCATCATCATTGGCTTCAGAGTTGGATCCGTTCTCGATTAAATAATGTTGAGCAAGCTCAAGATCTCACGCAGGAGACTTTCATCAAGGTATTGATGAAGGGGCGTGAGCATGAATTCAACTCACCCAAAGCATATTTAAGCAGTATTGCACGTGGTTTGCTGGTCGACTTTTTCCGCCGCCGCACAGTTGAGCAGGCCTATCTCGATGCGCTGGAAGTTCAGCCAGAACAACACAGTATTTCTGCGGAACAGCATCATCTCATTATCGACACCTTATTACAGATCGAAAAAATGCTGGATGCGATGAGCGAGCGCGGGCGACAAATATTTCTGCTGGCCCAGTTGGATGGGCTTTCCTTTGCCGAAATTGGCAGGCAACTAAATGTGTCGGTAACGACCGTTCGTAAGCACTTTATTCGTGCGATGACACAGTGCCTGTTACTGATTGAAGATTAAACGATGAAGCTGAATGAAGATATTTTGACTCAGGCCGCTAGTTGGTTTGTGGATCTTCGCAATGCAAAGCCTGGAGATGTCATCTACCAAGCACATCAGGACTGGCTTGTTGCCGATAGCCGTCATTATGATGCCTGGAAACGGGTGGAACGTTTACAGAAACAACTGCAATTAGTGCCTACGGAAATCAGACATGAGACCTTGGAAAAAGCGCGTCACTCGCGCCGCCAGTTAATCAAAACACTGGTCGTGGTATTAACCGTGGGAAGTGCTGGAGGCGTGGCTTATCAACAGAGAGCACTGTCTAGTCTGGTTGCACAACACCGCACGGGTACAGGCGAGCGTAAAACCATAGAGCTGGCTGACGGCAGCAAAGTGTATCTGAATACAAGTACCGCCTTAGACGTTAACTTCAGTGACAATGTCAGGGAGTTAACCTTATACCGTGGTGAAGTCATTATTGAGACTGGCAAAGGCTTGCCATCGCAAGATTTTATTGTAAAAACGGCACAAGGATCAGTGAAGGCGCTGGGCACCCGGTTTCAGGTTCGATGTAATGATGGAGAGACCTGGGTCGGTGTCAGTAAACATGCTGTGGAAGTGAAGTCCGAAAAAGCCAATAAAGCGGTCAAAGTCCAGGCAGGACATTGCATGAGTTTTGATGCATTAAAACATAGCCCGTTAAATTTAATGCCAGTGAATATGGATGCCTGGACACAGGGTATGTTGATTGTCAGTAATTGGCGATTGGATCAGTTTATCAATGAACTGGCTCGCTATCATAAAGGGGCACTACGCTGTGATGCTGCTGTGGCTTCTCTGCGTATTTCCGGGGCATTTAATATCAACAATACGTCATCTGTATTAGAAAATCTCAGTAGTACCCTACCTGTTAAAGTCCGTTATTTCACCCGCTATTGGGCGCAAGTTGAACCAGCCTGACTATTTTTTTGTTTAAGGGGGTTAACGATTCTGGTTTCTCGTTCGGCCTGTTAGATAAGAGCGTTATCGCTAACCGTATTATCTAAATTAATTAACAGGACCAAGAATGAAACACGCCTCTTTCTTACCCTTAAGCTTATCGCCATTAAGTCGACAACTCGTCATGGCAGGAATGCTAACCACGGCTTTGGTGAGCACCGATCTTATTATCAACATCAGTCATGCAGATAGTGTGACTCAACAACAAAGCTTTAATATTCAGGCCGGCTCACTTGAATCAGCCCTCAATCAGTTTGCTGTGCAAAGTGGGATTACGGTCTCGTTTAGCCCAGATGTCGTCGCCGGTATTCAGGCCGACCGATTTCAGGGGTCGGCCGCACCATCCACGTTAATCACTCAGCTCTTAGCTGATACTGGTTTACAGGCGACCTTATTAGCCAATGGCAGTTATTCCATTAGCAAAAAATCAGCACCTGTTGCCGTCACACCCAAACAAAAACAAAGTGTTGAATTAGACGATATGTTGATCACCTCAACACGTTCTGACACCCAACTAAAAGATTCGCCACAAGTGGTCACAGTGATTAATCGTGAGCAGATTGAACAGCAAATGGAGATGAGTAGTGACACCTCTCAGATTCTGAGTAACTTGTTGCCTTCATTCTCGCCAAGTCGTCAGAAGCTCACCAGTGGTGGTGAAACCTTCCGTGGTCGTTCGCCATTATTTCTGATTGATGGAATCCCGCAAAGTAATCCTCTGCGTGACGGCCAGCGTGATGGCCACACCATTGATATGTCCATGGTCGAACGCGTTGAGGTGATTCATGGTGCCAGCGCCATTCATGGTTTAGGTGCGACAGGCGGCATTATCAACTTTATTACTCGTCGCCCAAGTCAGGACACACTCAAACAAAGCATGAATGTGCAAATGACGACACCTACCGGTGAGTTTGGTGATGAAACTTCAGGGTATCGCACGGATTACAACCTGAGCGGTAGCAAAAATGATTTTGAATATACGCTTGGTATGAGTTATGAAAGACAAGGTGTGTTTCTGGATGCTGATGGCACCGAAATTGGAGTAGATAATGTGCAGGGCGACATTATGAACTCGAAAAGTTATGACTTGTTCACCAAGTTGGGTTACTGGATAGACGATGATCAGCACATAGAAGCTTCCCTCAACCGTTATCAGGTCAAAGGTGGCAATGATTATGTCAGCGTTGATGGTGATATTGAAAAAGGTGAACCGACTACATCAGTTAGAGGAACCCCTGTCGGTGAGGCGCCATACAATCGGGTGTTAACCACCAGTCTGAAATACCAAAATTATGATTTAGCTGGGATGGAATTTACCGCCCAGGCATACAGACAAGAGTTTGAAGCATTGTTCGGTTCACTAGAATCTAGCAGTTTTTATGATCCGACATTAGCGCCTGACAGTATTGATCAAACCCAAATTGAATCAGTGAAAAAAGGCGCTAAATTCACGCTGGTCAAAGATGGTTTGCTGGATGACAAATTAAAAATTACAACGGGCTTTGATCTGCTTGAGGATAGCTCTTCACAGAACTTGGCTATGACAAACCGTAGTTATGTACCTGAAGTGGTATATAAAAACTACGCGCCTTTCCTACAGTTACAACTTCAGCCTATTGATGCGGTTGTGTTACATGCTGGTGTTCGTTATGAACATTCAGAACTAGATGTGGATGATTTTACGACGGTTTATAACAAAGGTAGTACCGATGTAAAAGGTGGTAGTCCCGATTTTAGTGAGACATTGTTTAACGGTGGTATCGTTGTCAGTCCACTGTCATGGCTGAGTGTATTTGCTAATTACTCAGAAGGCTTTGGGATGCCGGATGTTGGTCGGGTGTTACGTGAGGTAAATGTCGCTGGTGCAACGGTAGACGGATTGCTTGATCTTGAACCGATCATTACGACGAATAGAGAAGTAGGTATCCGACTAAATTGGGATTCAGTCGATTTTGAGGTCAGTTATTATGAATCTGATTCGGACTTAGGTTCCAGACTGTCGGCGAATGCAGATAATACCCAATATATGGTTAACCGTGAAAAACAAGAAATTAACGGTGCCGAAGCCAACTTAGGTTGGAAAGTGAATGATGAACACAAACTAAACCTAGCGTATTCCTATATCCGGGGACGTTATGACAGTGATGATGACGGCAAAGTCGATACCGATCTGAATGGTCAAAATATTCCACCTAATCGTTTAATTGCCAGCTGGCAAGCAGAGTGGACACCAAAACTCACCTCATTTGTACAAGCCAGTTATAACTTTGATCGTAACTTCGATGAAGAAGCCGGGGATGACGAAGAACAGTTCAAAGCCTATGGCCTGATTGATGCCACCATGGCATACAAACTTTCTACCGGTAAGATTCATGCTGGGATAACCAATCTGTTGAACAAGGATTATTTCAGTTACTCATCACAAACCAGTTATGGCTCAGACACTCGTAACTTTAAAGGTCGAGGTCGTACATTAACTATTGGTTATTCTCTAGATTTCTAGGATGTAATAAAAAGCCACCATATAGCTGGTGGCTTTTTTCATTTATCAATAAAGGCATTGCTAGAAAAACATCTAGATGGTAATGTATCTCATTATCATCTTTATATTGTTGCATTATGCCGCAATCATCAGTCGATTCTCTATACAAAGATAACCAACCCTGGTTATTCAATTGGTTAGTAAAAAAACTGGGGTGTCAGCACCGAGCAGAAGATCTGACTCACGATACGTTTGTACGCCTATTACAAACTCAACAGAAGCAAACAGAGTTTACAATAGAGCAACCTAAAGCCTATCTGAGAACTGTTGCTAATGGGCTTGTGGTTGATTACTTTCGTAAAAAATCGCTTGAACAAGCGTACCAACAAGCCTTAAACGAAATACCAGAATTAACACAGTTGTCGGAAGAGACGCTTTATCTTTTAAAAGAGACACTGGATCAACTTGATAGGCTCATAGACCGTTTACCAAAACGTGTGAAATCCGTGTTTTTATATTCTCAACTCGATGGTCTTACCTACGCAGTCATTGCCGAGAAACTGGGAATTTCTCTCCGCTCGGTCAAAAGAGATATGCAACAGGCCTATATTCATTGTTTAACACTTAGCTGGTTTGAAGATAGTGAATAACGAAGTGCCTCCAAGCAGAATTATTACTGAAGCAGCCGATTGGTTGATTCGATGTCAAGAATCTCCTTTGACAGAGCAGGAGCTGGCTCAATTTGATCGCTGGCATGATCAAAGTCAAGATCATCAAAAAGCCTGGAGAATGGCTCAAACGCTTGCCTTGTCATTTGAGTCCGTACCTCTTGGTCTCGGCAATACGGTTTTAAAAAGATCAAAAAAAGACCGGCGACAATTAATCAAATTATTGAGTGGTTTGCTGGTGGTGCCCGCTACAGGTGTGATCGCGTTTAAAACGTTACCTGTTGCTAGTTGGGCTGCCGATTTCAGTACCGCCACTGGTGAGCAAAACACACAGATGCTGGCTGATGGTTCCCGGATTATGATGAACACTCAAACAGCGGTAAATATTCTATTTGATGATCATCTCCGTCAGATTTATTTAATCGAGGGGCAAATTCAGGTTTCTACAGCAAAAGACTCACTCTCACGTCCGTTCATAGTTACAACACAGTACGGTCAGGTTGAAGCATTAGGTACGGTGTTCCAGTTAAATCAACTTTCCGATGGCATCGAAGTCAGCGTACAGCAAGATACGGTTGAAGTGACTACTCTATCAGGTGAAAAGCAGCTATTGAAAGCGGGGCAGCGAGTTGTCTTTTCTCAACATAATATTAGTCATCTTAAGCAGAGTAATAAAGCAGACTCGGCTTGGGTAGAAGGGCAACTTATTGTTGATGGTGAGAAATTAAGTCAGGTTATTCATGAAATTAGTCGTTACAGGCATGGCTGGTTGCGTTGTAGCCCGGATGTGGCGAATCTGAAAGTCAGCGGCGTATTTCAGCTGCATGACACCGATAAAGTATTAAAAAATCTGGCGAATACTTTACCAATCAATCTGGTCTATCGAACACCTTATTGGGTTAAAGTCGATAAACGAAGTTAATTTGGCCTCTTTTTTTGTGTGCTACGGCTATAGATGTAAACACATCCTATTTACATTTATAAACTACGAGTAGCTCAATGAAAAAAGATACACACTCAGAGTTTCTAGCGATACCTGCTTCGCTAAAGCCTATAAAAAACAAATTGAATGCCGCTTTTCTGCTTTCAGCATCATTGGTCATTTCATTCCCATATTCTTCTGTAGTTCAGGCGGATACTCAGCAAAGCCAGCAAGTGCAAGCGTTTAAAATTGCTGCCGGGGATTTATCTTCAGTACTTAAGCAATTTGCAAGTCAGGCAAAAATCACACTGTCATTTGATCCTGCCTTAGTGTCGGGTAAACAAAGCCGTGGATTAAGTGGGCAGTATTCGGTTGAAGCTGGATTACAACGTTTGCTAGCTGGGCAGGGATTACAGACCATTATGATTGATGCTGAAAGTTATCGCATCCAACGCCGTACTTCATTTGATGAAGTTGAGTTACCCAAAGTGAGTGTGTCTGGTGACTACATTGATGAAACCGGCTTAGGGCCTGTGGTGGGGTATGTTGCTAAACGAAGTATAACGGCTGCAAAAGCAGACATTCCGCTTATCGAAACTCCACAAGCCGTCAATGTGGTCACAGCAGATGAAATAGAAATTCATAATGCGGAATCGTTAAATCAGGCATTGCAATATACTCCCGGTGTTGTTCCGATGGGGGCTGATAGTACAACAAGTGATGGCATGATTATACGCGGTTTCAATGTGACGGGGTCATCACCGATCTATCTCAATGGCAGCAAATTACCCCGCAATACTTTCAGTGGGGTCTCAGAGCCTTATGCGATGGAACGTATTGAAGTGCTCAAAGGGCCTGCCTCCGTACTCTATGGTAATGCTGCTCCAGGCGGTATTGTGAATATGGTGAGTAAGTTGCCTGAAACGGAAACCAAACGCGAACTTAAACTCCAGGCTGGTAGTTTTGATAGACGTCAGTTAGCAGGTGATTTTACGGGTGCTTTAACAGATGATGGCAGCTTATCTTATCGTTTCACAGGCCTGTATCGGGACAGTGATACGATGACCGATCATGTGCCGGATGATCGTAAGTTCGGCCAGTTTTCTTTACGTTGGCAACCAAGTGAAGATACGTCATTAACATTATTGGCTAACTACCAGCATAACGAAACGGTGTTTGTTTATGGTTTACCCTCACAAGGCACTGTAGAACATAATATTAATGGTCATATCGACCGTGATTTATTTGTTGGTGAACCGGGGTTTAATGAGTTTGATACGCGTAATCAGACTTTAGGTTATTTGTTTAGTCATCAGATTAATGATGCACTCACCTTCCGTCAGAATGTGACTTACTTTGATGCTGAAACGGATTACAGTGATATTTATATCGGTGCGCTAGACTCAACACAACGCCTTTTATCTCGTGGTGCTTACACCCGCTATGATGAAAATAGAACGTTTACGATCGATAACCAACTGGAAGCCAAATGGGACTGGGGTAATACCGAGCATACTGCTTTAATCGGTATGGATTACGAGAAAAATCAGTTTGAACGAGTTCAATATAACGGGACGGTTGCTGCACTTGATATTTACAACCCCGTTTATGGTTCTGCCATAGTCATGAGCAGTTCGCCAGCCAGAAGCACTACTGAAAACAGTAATAAGCTTGGCCTCTATGTACAGGAACATGTGAAAATCGCCGATAAATGGGTGGTCATGCTGGGTGGCCGTTACGATAATTTTGATTCTGATACAGATAATAACCTGACCGGTGACTCTGCAAGCCAGAGTAAGGATGCATATACAGGTAGGGCTGGTTTAGTATATCTATTTGATAACGGCTTTGCTCCTTATGTGAGCTATTCTGAGTCGTTTGAACCTGCGCCTGGTCAAGATGCTTCAGGTACAAGCTTTAAACCAACGGAAGGTGAGCAGTATGAAGTTGGCTTGCGTTATCAGCCAGAAGGTGCACCATACGCAGTTTCTGCTTCTGTGTATAAACTCACACAGCAAAATGTGTCTACAACTGATTTATCTAATCCTGGTTTTTCTATTCAGGAAGGCGAAGTAGAGTCAACAGGCTTTGAGCTGGAAGCGAAAGCCAGTCTTGAACAGTGGAATTTCACAGCAGCTTACGCCTACATAGATAATGAAGTCACAAAAAGTAATAGTGGGACAGAAGGCAATCGCACTAACAATGTCCCACGTCATATGGCTTCATTTTGGACAGATTATCAATTTGTTGATGTCTTAAAAGGGTTGGGTATTGGTGCGGGTATTCGTTATATCGACGAAACTTATAACATTGCGAATACTGTTGAGGTGCCTGGATATACGGTGGTAGATGCTGTGGTCAATTACAGCTTGTCACCTGAGTGGAAGTTGGCTCTGAATATCAACAATCTGTTTGATAAAGAGTACGCCACCTGTAGCTATGCCTGCTTTTATGGGGTAGAGCGCTCAGCCACGGTTACTGCTTCTTATAATTGGTAAAAATGTATTCAAATCACCTGCCTGACGGTGCTTGGGCAGGTGAGTTCTTATTTATAGAAGTTTCTAACTAGCTTGGATGATAGCTTGTTATCTATTTTGAGTTAACGGTGTCATTGGTTTTATCTTTGAGTGTGATTGCAAAGACGAGCCAGACAATGAACAAAGGGATGAGTAATGGCAGAAGAAAAGGGAAGACCATAGAAAAAGAGGCGAGACAGAAAAAAACCAGGAAACCCAGTACGATAAGCCCAATGCCTGTGAACATAAGAGCCAATAATATACCCATACAAAGTAAGAGTATGGGCACAAAAATGATGCCACCGGCTTCGATGAGATGTTTTAAGGGGCCAGTAACTTGCTCGCCATTGTAGGTGATGGTCGCATTGGATGGCATCAGGCTTAAGGCTCCGATGATGAGCAACAGAAACGCAATCAACAAGGCCACTTTTTTCATTAATTTAAAACCTTTCCTGCTCAACTTACCTGAATGGTGATCTTCATAGTGTGTAATATGATCACGGCTATGCATCTTTGGACTTTGCTTTCAGCATCAAGTTGCTGAGATGTTATGCTCTTTCATCCCCAGACTGAATATAACCCATCCATTCTTCAATCGGCATGGTGCCACCTTCATCGGCGACTTGATTTAACTCATGCTCACGTAAGACATCTTGCATCATATCAACGCGTTTCCATGCGGCGACTGGTGTTTTGCATTCTTGTTTAGGAATATAACGTGAGTCTTTGACTTTCTGATAGCGGTGAACATAACGCGGGCAGTTTTGCCATAGTTCAGATACGGTCACCCGAACGATCATTTCAGCTTCTTTCCACTCCCCCATAAGTGGATCGTCACTTGAGGCGATGGCCTTACCTTGCACACGAATTCGATGTGGTTTCTCAAAATTAATAAATAATAAACCGACTTCAGGATTGCCCTGAATATTCCCCATAGAGTAATACATGCCATTGCCGTCATAACTGGGGAAGGCAATCGTTTTTTCATCCAGCACTTTGATAAAGCGGCCAGCTTCGCCACCTTTATAAGACACGGTTGGCCGACCACGCTCATCTACCGTCGTCAGAAAAAACATATCGCGGCTTTCGATAAAGCCTTGGGCCATCTCGTCTACTTCGGTGACAAGCGCGACTTCTTCTACCCGGTCTGCCATGTCTCGGCTATTGAATAGATCCTGAAGGGCCCGATGTTTATCGTTATAGAGTCTGCTCATGATGGTGTCTTTAATGAATGGATGAATCTGGCAGACATTAGCATAGATGAATAGGGCGACCAAGAATCATCATATAAGGCGGGAAATTTGCCCGGTTTCAAAGAACAGTGGCATTGGTGAATGGTGTTTAAATTATGATTAGCAATTGATTAAAAAGGAAAAAGCTAAAGGAAGACTTGCTAATTAAAACTTAATAAATGATAATGATTCTCGTTAAGATTTGTAAATATAGCTATTTTAAGGAGAACATCATGCGTGCCACCCACACAGACACAATCGAGAATCTGTATCTGGAGCACCGTGGTTGGTTATCGGTATTTATTCAGCGGCGAATGGGTTGTCCAGAGACCACGGCTGATCTGATTCAGGATACCTATCTACGGATACTCACAAGTGGTCGACTACCTGAGCAAAAAGATGCACGTAAATATCTCACACATATTGCTAAAGGGCTGGTTATTGATGTGTTTCGCCGTCGGCGTGTGGAAGAAGCCTATCTGGACTATCTGAAACAACAACCCGAGGACACAGCCCATTCGGTTGAAACTCAGGCGTTGATGATAGAAGCCTTGACCGAAATTGATAGCTTATTACATCGTCTGCCTGCCAATGTGCGCCAAGCCTTATTAATGAGGCAACTTGATGGCATGAGCTATAAGGACATTGCTAAACACTTAAATGTCTCTGTCTCCTCAGTGGAAAAATATATCGCCAAAGGCTTACAGGCGTGTCTTACTGCTTCAATTTCATCTGACTAACTTCTGTATCATTTGATGGCTCTGGCCGGGTAATTAACCAGTACAACACGGCCACCATCATGCTTGAGCTCAAGCATTTGACCCACAGTGGCAGTCCACTTAAAAACAGTAAACAGCAGCTTATCGTCATCGATACTAACGCTATTACTTTGGCGCGTCGGGGGATTGCTCGATGTTGCTGCCATTGCTGAATCATGTGACCAAATCGTGGGTGATGTATTAACCAGTGGTGTAATTGTGGCCAGCCTTTTGCCGAACACCAGAGTGCCATCAATAGAAACTCGGTAGTGGGTAAGCCCGGTAATATCACGCCTGCGAAGGCAATACCGAGAAAAATCAGTGCGAAAAAGCGCCACAATAACGTTATAACCATGGTTTAACTCGCTATAGCATCATCTATCATTACATCGTTAACGGCATCAGTGACAAAAATAAAAGCCTGTTTTGCCCCTGTTATTGCTTTTTCACGTTGTGCTGGAGTTAACTCCAGTTGGTCTAGCATCGCTTTAAACTGTTTCCAGTGAGTGGCGCGTCCGTCCGAGTGTGCGGCCATGTGGCTGGCACCAAAGGTTTCAGATAAGTTCAGTTGGTTTTTGACATGTTTGAGTAACATCGCCGCGCCCAGTGTTGAGCCCTCCAACGCATATAACCAGCCAATGCCTTCATGTTCATCTGCGATCCTGATATAGCTCGCAATACGCTGATCTTCGCTGAGCAGCGTTTTATTTAATTCAACATCTTCACAGTCTGCTAAAACAGCATTAAGACGGCTGCGACCGCTGAGGTCAGGCAGTAAGTTTAAGAGATTGCTGTTGTGATATAGCGGTTCTGCTGCAGTATGAAGACGTAATTGCATACGCAGAAAGCCCCGATAATGTTCGCTATCTGCAAACGGGTTTAATTGCATCACACGCTTATCCAGTACTTCATGTAAGTCATGTGTTTCGCTACGTAAGGCGTTTGAAAGAGTGAGTTGGTCTGTCATCGGTTTATCCTGTAAATAAAAGTCTGTGTTATTTGATATACCGAAGCAGTTGCCAATTTCCGTAATGTATCCGCTGATTTTTATTGAAGTCGTTGTTTAAGATCCTGGATGGTTCGATTGTAGGCTGCCGCTTTTTCAGATTTACCCCAGGCGATATAGAGTGACTGTAAATTTTGTAACGCCAGCAATAAACTGCCATCGTTTTCAGAAGTCGTTTTTTGTAAGTTTTCTACTGCCGTTAAGAAAGCGGTTTCGGCTTTAGCAAAGTCTCGCTGGTTGTAATACAGCGTGCCTAAATAACCGGCTATACCTGCAGTTTGCAGGGGATGTTCCCGAATGTGTCGGTACAGTTCTAAGCTCTGTTTTAATGACGTTTCAGCGGCTTTAAAGTCATGTTGAGCCAGTTGTAAGCTACCCAGATTACCTAGGATAGTGGCTTGTTCGATGCTCTGTTGTTTGCCCAAAGCGGATAGTTGCGATAAGGCTTGTTGGTAATACTGTTCAGCTTGTTTTAGGTTATCTCGCTGTTGTTGGTATAGCCCCAACTCATTCAGTTGCATCACCATTGTCATGGAAGGTGTGCCCTGATTTTGTAATTGAACAAATTGTTCTCGGGTGGCGGCTGCTTTATCTGCTTGGCCTGATTTCTCATAAGCTCTGGATAGTAAACTCAGCAATGCTGGCAAATTCTCGGCTGCTGATGTTGTGTCATGACTAAGCTTCTTTTTCATGTGTTCAAGCGAGGTGATCGCTTGATATAACTGACCCTCATTTAGCTGGATATCAGCCGCTAATAAGACTAAATCGCTTTCTATTGATAACGGTAACGGGGTATCATCTGCTTTATCCGTTGCGTCGGATAATGTGTCTGAAATCAGGTTTAATGCCTGTGGCTGCTTTCCAAGTGATATTAAGATCTGCGCTCTTAATAAAATAGCCTGCCATAATTTACCACCACCATCACTGTGACTGAGCTGGAACTGTTCTATGGATTCACCCAGCACACTATCAGCCTTATTTAACTGATTATTTTTTTGCAGTAATACGCCCTGATTAAATAATAAGGTGGCTATTTGCTCATCTGGTGAGGCTAGGACTTGTTTTGCCAAGGTCACCGCGGTTGATAAGCTTGTCATTGCCTGTTCATGTTGACCTTGTGCCTCCTGAATAAAGGCTAATAAATTAAGACTGCTGGCTTTATAGGCCGCCCCATTATCAGCTTTTTCTGTAATGGCAATCGCTTGTTTTATGGTTGTTTCAGCTGTTTGATAATCTTCTGCTTTAAATGCTTCAGTCGCCTGTGTTTGTAGAGTTTGCCAGCTATTATCGGCAGCGCTGGCATATAGAGAATAAAACGATAAAAACAGATAAAAAAGGATGCGTGACATAAATCTTCCCGATTAAAATTGTTTCTCAAGTCGGAGGCTCACAGCATTACGTTCATAGGAATAAAGCCAGTTCACATTGCTATGCACTTTTCGATGTTTCAGGGTGAGATTAGGTTCCAGCCCATAAAAACTCAGTCCGGGGAAACGCACGATAAGTGTGTAGTTTTGCTCAATATCTTCACGCTGCTCACCCAGTAAGGCATTAAATTCATCATGTTTGCGTTGACGCACAGAGGCAAAAAGCACGGCGTTAATGTCTTCATTGAATTCTTTGGACAGACCAGCTCTGATGCCTATTTGCTGATAGGCATAGGGTTCCACTTCAGCCTGTTTTTGCGTCCAGTCCACACCACCAAAGACAGTCCAGCGGTGAGGAAATACATACCAGGCGGTGGCGTAGGCTGACCAGATATCACCGTTATAAGCGGCATAGTCTTCTTGTCGATACTGCTGATCTTTGTAGTCGGCTTCGAGTTTAAACAGCACACGATCAGACACATAATGTAACCACTCACTATGTAAACCCCAGGCACCGTACATGGAGCGCTGACCATAACGTGAGAAATCAAAAGAAGGGGCGAATGAAAACTGATTACGTTGAGCGTGATAGCTATAGCCTAGCTGTGAGGTGATTTGGCTTTCATTGAAGTCAGAATGATCTTTATAACTTTGACCAAATAATAATGAACGGAAAAACACACCATGATGGCCTGATAAAGCAAATCGTTTATTCAGTGTGGCTTCGTAATCCAGGCCATGTGCTTTCACCGCTTCGGGTGTCTCACGTTCGTAAAAGCAGACATTGCCAAAATAGAGTAAGCAACTGTAGCTTTCAGAGGATTGGTTTAAGTTATCGACCCAGGTTGGGCCAATGGAAAAGGAACCTTGCCATGACTGGCGTTTATCTAAAGCCTGTAAAAAACTATCTACCGTGGTGCTAACGCCTTGCTGACGTGCATCGGCAGGATTTAATGTCTGTTGAATGCTGCCAAACACCTGATCTGACTCTGCATCTTTCCTATTTTCAAACAGCACGCGTGCGAGTTCTAACTGACCGGGCAAAAAGTCGGGTTTTAAGTCGATAAGCTGGCGGTATTCTGTTTCTGCCCGTTCCAGATTACCTTCCATTCGTGCAATAGCACCTCGTGCATAGGCGAGCAGCATAGGATCTGCATCAGCAAATTCTTCATATTCTTGCAGAAAAAACTTCACCGACGACCACTGTTTTTTCTGCAATGACACATACAAGGCACGGCCGACGTCATTACTGTTGTGCTGAACGGTGTATGACTGACCATCAATGATTAAACTGGGCCGTTCACCTCGCAAATAGTCCTCATCTTTCAGGATTTCCTGCTCTTGTTGATCAGCGCGTAACTCGATTCCTTGGTTTAAGCGGAGAGACGTGTCTTTATCATCTGCCCAACTGTTCGGACTGGTGATCGATAAAACGGTCAGGCACAAAAATGCTATCCACACTGATATGGGATAACGATAAGATTGGTATACATCAAAAATCATGTTGAAACTCATGAAAAGGAAAAAGCCAGATGCCCGAAAGCATCTGGCCATGTTTCATCCTTGCACTAACAATGATTACTTCGCACCACCAAAAGCAGTGTCATAATCACGATTAGCAAATTTAGCAATCCCTGCTAAAGCGGCAGCATCTGCACCATAGAAGTGACCTTCAGATGTACCAACCGCTGAGCTATTAGCTACAGCGGCACCTGAGAAGCTGGCATCAGCACTATTAATCGAAGCATTGATAGCAATGCTCAGACCAGTTCGGCTCATTGTTCCAGATAAGTTACCCGTGCCAAAGTTAGCATTCAGCGTTCCGGTCAGTAAGTTAGAGCCGTTGTAATTGTTGATACCTTTAACAGTGTAGGCGGCTGTACCAGTGGTTGGCATGGTAGTGCCTGTGTCATCACCAGAGTAATAAACCACGCGAGTTGGATCATTTGTGGTGCCATTTTGTGACCATTCACCAAAATAGACTTCCTGTCCTGATACCTGAGCAAAATCAAAATTCCCCAGTGCAGCATGAGATGGGGGCATCATCGCGGTAGTAATGGCATAAATATTATTAGCGTCGACGCTACCCAATGATTTCAGGCTAGAGAAACTAATCATCGTGCCACCATAGAAGGCATTTACGCCCACACCAGGCGCACCAACCGTACCCGGATGATCAGGTGATGTACTGGTGGTGCCACCAACGGTGATCGTTCCTGAATAACTTTGACCCGATTCAGTGGCATGTGCCATGCCTGTGAAACTAAGCGCTAAAGCAAGAATGGATAGTTTTTGTACTGTTTTCATCATATTGTCCTCGTATTTAAAAAATAGTTAGTTATTCGATAACACTGCTTTTTTTGAGAAACCACCTCCTTGTCTCATGATTAAAATTTAGCCGTGAGGCTGAGTTTGAATGTGCGTCCCGGGGCGGGAATAGCAGAACGACTCATCGGATCGATGTAATATTCATTACTGAGATTAGTGCCGGTCAGTTCTACACTGATGTCATCGTTTAACTGGTAGCTGGCATAGGCATCAAATAGCAGAATGGTGTCCCATGACAGGGGGGTATTCGCGTAGTAACTAATGGCTGAAGGATCACGGTAGTTACTTTCAAACTTGTCTTCGTGTTTGTAGTAATAGGTGACACGACTTCCTAGCTCTAATTTACGATTGAAAAATCGCCCGCCCAGCGTCCAGTTTGCGGTGTATTCCGGCATCGCCATGCTCACCAGATAACCCCCGACAAAGCCATCTTCAACACAATCACTGGTGGATCGATAATCGAGCACAACAGCAGTGGATTCATCACAGACTTCATTTTCGAAGTTATAGGCCAGGCTCAAGTTGGTGAAGAAACCGCCGTTGTCATAGCGTCCCTGAAACTCAATGCCTTCCAGTGTTTGTTTTTCCAAATTACTGAAGTGACTATTAGGATCACGTTCGATAACGTTTTCAGTGCGGTTATAAAAGTAACTGAGTTTGATATCGGCATAATCCGCATCAAAAATACCCGCCAGGTTATGAACATAACCCACCTCATAGTTATAAATATGCTCTGGTTTTAACTCATAATTTGGATTGGGCAGTGAGGCTGAAAAGCTAATGGTATTTTCAAATAAACTGGGGAAACGATAAGCTTGGCTATGGCGAGCATAGATACGACTATCATCATTCAGATCCATCGCAACAGACAGAACCGGAGCCCAACCATCACCTTTAAGGTGTTTCACCTTTTTAATGGTTTGCACATTGCCAATGACGGTCGCTCCGTTAAGACAAGCCGTCACATCGACATCAGCCGTTAAGCAGGGGTGATTATTTCTATAATATTTTCCATCTTTACCGACTTTCCAGACGCTCTCATAGGATGCCGTTTCCGTTGTACCTACAGTATCTTGAATCTGCTGGATGAATGCGTCTACGTCAGCGCCCATTGACTCCCAGAAGGCACGGTTATCCTCCCAATTCTGTATTTCTGGATCGACATCAGCCTGAGTAATCACTTTGTCATATTCAACGTGGATGGTTCTTCCTATCGTAGGCGCATAACTATTGAGGCTGGTTTTACCTGCATCCAATTGGCTTTTACGAAAGTCATCAAACGTCCAGAAAGAGGAATAACGCATGCCGGCATCTACACTAAGAAAGTGTGTGGGTTTCCAGGCAAAGTTGAAGTTCATCTCTTTTTCCTGACGACGCCCAGCTTTGGGATACATACGGAAGCTACTATCTAACTCTGGGTCACCATATTGATCATCGGAGCTTAATTTTTCATGTTGATAACGCCCACCTACGGTGAGATCAAGGTTCTCCATCAAAGCAAAGGTATTGCTCAAGGTGACACCTTGACGATCTTCTTTAGCATTCCTTAGTGCTGTATTACGAAGAGTGGTATTACCTGAGGCATTTCGCTCATAAGGTTCGTTGGGGTAACCGCCGGCAGTATAGGTATCACTGACGGTATCCGTTCTCCAGACACTCGCGTAAAAGTCGACCCAGCGATTGGTTTCAGGGTTGAGTTCGTATTCGAGGTTGTAGGCTTTGGCTTTGACCTCACTTAAAGGCCATTGCGGTACGCCTTCATCGACGGCTCTTTCCCATGAAATACGTGACGGGAATATTTCACCATAGGTGGTAGAGGTATCCCGATATCCGAATGACAGGATCTCAACATCACTGAATTTGAGTTTGGCTTTGGCTAACCAGGATTCCATTTCACTGGAGGTGTTGGGTAATTCATCTCCTGGCTTATAGATATTTGCCAGGTCCGGAATCATATTGTCTTGAAGATTATCTGAGCCGCGGGAGTAGAAACCATCCTGATGTTTACCGGCAAAATGGTTACCTTTTTTGCGGTAAGCGTAAGCCCCCATCAGATCAAATTTTTCCTGACGCGTACCAACGGCCAGGCGATAGGCATAGTCAGCGAAGTAGTCTTGCCCACCAGAATGAGGTTCGACATAAAGCGTTGGATCGTAGATATCACCTTGAGCATCAAAACCGGGAATATCTGTGTAGGACTGACCGCTGGATAACCGGGGCACATTTGCATCCACTGCATTATTGCTGCCTTCGAGTTTGAGCTCACCGCCAAATGCTTCACCCGGTTTTAGAATGTCATCCACGCTAAGCGTGCTAGCAACAATGGCACCGCCGATACCACTATGGACATTACGCTCAAGGTTGGGGCCTTTTATCGCTTTGATATTACCGATGAGGTTCGGATCGATATAACTTCGGTTATTGGCACCGTTATAACCACGCCAGATAGTAATCGCCTGTTCGGTGCCATCGATTGTGAGTGGTACACGACCAGGGCCCTGAATGCCACGGATATTAGGATCAATCCCGCCACTGTTACGCGCATCCGCACTATAAACATTGAGCATGCCACTGAGCATATCGGCGGGTGATGAACCTTTAAATCGCTCTAACTCTTGTTTGCCGACATAGGTGCTGGAGATATTTTTATCATACACATCGTTATAGCCAATGGTGTCCTTGGTCAGGAGCATCGTGTCGCCCACAATGTCAATTTTTCCCAAATCCACACTGCTTTCATCTTCAGATAAGGTCAGAGTAGGGACGGGTTCAATACGGTAGCTGCCGTCAGGCTGTTGGATGGCGGTCAGCCCAGAACCTGCGAGTAAGATTTGCAGACCTTGTTGAGCGCTATAGTCACCCACCAAGCCATTGCTGTGTTGATGATTGACCAAAGAGGAGTCAACATACAGGGCGATGCCTGCATTGAGGCCAAATTGACGTAAAACCTGATCCAGGCTGCCTGCAGATAAAGAAAAAGACTGAACATCCGTGTTGCTGTCTTGTGCATAAACGTATTGGCTGACACCGGCGAACAAACCTGTGGCAGCACACATATTAAGCGTTATGAATAAAGTGGGTAGTCGCAAGAAACGACGTAACGGCATGTTTCAGTTCCTTCAGTATTTATTGGTCAGTAAAAGTGGTTTGTACTTGTAATACCGAACGTGGAATGAAAATCCGTAATAATAATTATTCGCATTAACTGATTGTTAGGCGAGCTGATCCCTGTGAAGTGGTTATCCATTTGTTTTTATTTGGGAAATTTAACGAGTGTGATTAGCTAAGAAAGTCGTTAACCACAGAAAAATTAGGACGTCAGTGGTTTGATACTGACCCAGTAAGGAGTGAAGTAGCTGACTCTGACAGGCAAAATTTCAGTGAGCTGTTCCAGCACCCGATCACTATCTTGTACAGAAAAAATACCGGTAATCGTTAAACGTTTGAGTTCGGGGCTAACGCGAACAATACCTGTGCGGTATCTGGCTAGCTGTTGGACAAACTCATTTAACGGCATATCTGCTACCGCGAGTTTACCTTCCTGCCATAAGCTCGAGACAGGATCCGCCTGGAACGGCTGAGCGATTTGGGCTGCTGAAAAGTTAACACCTTCACCAGCAGGAACTATGGTGTGTAAGTCAGGTGTTTCTGTTGGTGTGATTCTCACCCGACCTTCAAATACCGTTAATTGTGTATCCAGCGCTGATTGCTGCACATTAAATCGTGTACCTAATGGTTCCATTACACCATCGCGACTAACAATTGACAGAGGCCGGACATCTTTACCGGTATCAATCGCGATTTCACCATGAAGTAAGATGATTTTACGAGAGACCGCGTCAAATTGAACATCAACCTTACTGTCAGTATTGAGTGCTAATGTGGTGCCATCGCTTAATTGCCAATGACGAATCTCGCCTTTGGCCGTGACATAAGAAGTGCCATTCATCTGTGAAAGCAACCAGCGATCCATGCTTATTGCTCCGACACCGATGCCAACACCAGCCACTGTTAGCAGTTGGCGACGACTGATACCACTACGATGTTGTAAAACTTTGCTGCCGACATGTCTGTCGGGCACCGCGTTAAATTGCTGTTGCAGGTTTAACACTTGTTGCCATGCTTTTTCATGAATAGGGTCAGCTTCAAGCCACTGCTGAAAGTTATGCTTATCCTGCTCAGATGCATCATCTGCCCACAGTCGTGCCGCCCAAATACAAGCTTGATTGATCGGATCGGTTTTAGTGAGGGGCTGTGTCATGGAGCAGTTTTTCTCAATAATAAGTTTTAAGATCGTGTTGAGACATGAGTAGAAAGCGGATATTTTCACACTTGATAATGAGATACATTATCGTTTAAGCGTCTGCTGATCAAGCTTTATGATCCTTTGATATCTCAGCAATAATTTTGAAGGCAGAGGGTAAAAAGAAATCATGTGCGATATCACTTTTAGATCAGGAAGACCTAATAAAACAGGTCAAAGCGGGTGAAGTATCACTGGTCGATAAAAGCCTGTATCTGCTGGTGGCAGGGGGTGATGATGTACAGGAACGGCAGGATATTGAGCTACTGGCAGACAGAATGAAAGCCCTATCAGTCTATGGTTTTCGAAGTGACTATTACCTGCAAGAAGGGGAAGATCATATGTCCTTATCTATCACCATCGCTCACCGTGTCTTACGGCAAGCGTTTAATCCAAGAATTCGTTAGCGTCGTTTTATAGTGATATTGGGCACAACCAAACTGAGTCCAGTGATTAAATATTTTCTCTTAGACCATGTGCACTTAGTCTAGTGAGCTTTAAGCTTTCCAATATCCGGATGCAAAAGTGTGTTTTTCTTTGTAGCTCGATTTTGTTTTTAGACGGTTTTTCATGTCTCTACCTTTTTCCTTAGCTGGCCAGAAATTTAGCAAGTCTCGGTTTGAAAAACAGTGACATCATTACTGACATGAACAAGCCAAAAGGAAGCGCGGTAATAAATGCCTGTGCCCAAGCTGAAATAAATGTTGTTGTATTTGAAAAACCAAGCGTATTTGCTGTTGTACTGATGGCCATAACAGTTTCCATAATTAATGCCATTGATAAACCGGTGACTAATTGCTGATGTGTGGTTTTGCTATTAGACATGAAAAATTGCACGACCTTGCCAATCAGTGACATAAATAACCACCCTATCGGCATCATGATCACTGTCGCGATAACAAACGATGATAACCACTGCGTCATAAAGTTTTCTGTGAGACCTACATTTTTATAGGTCATGATGGCGGTCAAGGTTCCTCCTACAGTCATCATGATGGAGGCGATCACCAAAATTTTTATATATAACGGCCGTTTTGTTGCTTCAGTATTCTTTATCATGTTTTTCACCTACAATTTTGTCCTTGCAGTAATAATTGTTGACAATAACAACTATAATTTATGATAGATGATAATGTCAACTACAATTAATAGAGGTTTATATGAAGGCAAATATCCTTGAAGCGACATTTCATTTAACGCATGCAATTAAGCAGCAACTGAGCAATCAGCTTGAAATTAAAAAGCTGGGTATTGCCCCCATGCATATTAGAGTGTTAAAGGTTATTAATGAGAACAAGTCTTGCACTGCTATGGATATTGCAGCGCTTTTTAAACGCGATAAGGCGCAAATTACGCGCCTAGTTAAGCTGCTTCTTGATCACGGTTATGTTAAAAAACAACCTAACCCTGATGACAAGCGTAGCCAGTTACTTGTGTTGACTTCCAAAGGCATGGCCTTGCAAGAAAGTTTGCTGGGAGTTTCTGAAGAAATGCAAAAGCAAATTACGCAAGGTATTGATTCAGAAGATTTACAGACCTTTGTTATGGTCGCGGAGAAAATGACAAAAAATCTTACGAGGGGGGATTAAAGGACTATATGACGTCGACTGCTGCTGATGGCTTTCTACAAACAGTCAATGGCACTTAGGCCCAGCCAGCTTGATTTTGTGGTCAATAAAGCCTTTATAAACGGATGTTCAAAATCGAGTCATAGTAATCATTTCGACCAAACTCAATTAATATCTGTACATTCCCAATGAAACCCTATACTGTGTACCCAGCTCGAAAGTAAGACTTTTATTTATACTCTCCATCTCGTTGTTTTATTCGTAATTCCCCGTCCTGAAGTTTCTAGATTCCAGCTCGTTTTCACGCTATTCAAGCCTCTAGAGGCATTTTTTATATTCAAAATTCAGGTAATTATTATGTCAAACACAGTTAATGGAACAGTAAAGTGGTTTAACGAAGCGAAAGGTTTCGGTTTTATCGAACAAGAGTCTGGAGCAGACGTATTTGCCCATTTCAGTGCTATTGCTAGTTCAGGTTTCAAAACCCTAGCAGAAGGCCAGAAAGTTGAGTTCACTGTGACTCAGGGTGCAAAAGGACCACAAGCTGAGAACATCGTAGCCGTATAAGCTCGTTCTCGGTCATAAAAAAGGGCAAGTCCGCAAGGATTTGCCCTTTTTTTTTGAAGTTTATATGGCGTTTGTGATCAATTACTTCTGCGTATAGCTATCAAACCGGGCGATGTACTCTTCGAGATTTTGATTGAGCATTTCGGCATAACGCTGAGTGAAGTATTCGATGGCGGCTTGTTTTTCGGCTTGCAGGTTTTCTGCGTTTTCAACAGAACGGGCAACGCTGAAGGCATTGAAGCGGGCGGCTGAAAATAGCACCGCTGTATTAACGTCTTCTACCGAGCTTTCTGCTGCTTGCTCATTGGCAATAGCAACGAACTCATCAACACGTTCTTGAAATGTTTTGCTTGAATTTTCACTCATTCTTTTTCTCTCATTGGTTTTATTGATTTGAAATGTATTGTCAGTAGCTAGGATGTTTTATTTGTTATATCTGAGCTATTTGAACGCTGGTCATCATAGCAGATAGGGGGCACGATAAAACCACAGCCACGCTAGATGTATGCTCCACAATTATAGAATTAGCTTCAAAAGAGTATTAAAAAAACCGGTCAGGTGACCGGCTTTTTTTGATAATTGGAAAGAAAAATGATTACTAGAAGTCATAGCGTAATGTCACATTCGCATTTCTTGGAGCACCGTAAGCGAGTTGACTATAAAATCCGATCTGACTGTAATATTCCTCATCAAACAGATTATTGATATTCAGTTGAGCACTAAGCTCAGGACTGAATTGGTATTTTGCCATTAAGTTCACCAGAGCATATGAATCTTGTTTTAACTTTTCAGCTTGGCTGAGAGGGTTGGTGGCAATGGTGTAGTTTGAACTCTCCCAAGTGAAACCACCCCCAAGCAATAACTTGTCGATTTTGTAGGTAGTGAATAAGTTTGCTTTACGACGTGGGTGGCGAGTGTTTACATCTTCACCATCAGCATCTTCGGCAACGAATTGTGACCAACCTGCGGTAAGGTTCCAATTCTCTGTCAGTGCACCAGTGACTTCAATTTCAAAACCCTCACTTGTCGTTCCCTCTGCTGCATACGAAGCTTGGTTGATGGAGCCAGGAATCAAGTAACCAACATCGTCCTGTGCCAGGTTGTCTTGTTCTATACGAAAGACAGAAAACATGGCATTAACACGGCCATCAAGATATTCAGCTTTTATACCTGCTTCGTAGTTTTTGCCCTCGATAGGATCGAGAAAGTCGCCATTTCTGTCTTGTGCATTTTGCGGGTTAAAAATATCGGTATAGCTCACATACGTCGAGTAGACATCATTAATGTCATAAATTAGCCCCGCGTATGGCGTGATTTCCTGATGGTGGTTAAATCTATATGTGTCACCGTTCCATTCCATACCACTGATTTCCCAATTGGTAATACGGCTACCAACGATCAGTTGTAATGGATCTGCCAAACGCAGTCTAGCTACGGCATAACCACCAACTTGTTTAGTGTATTGATTAGTGTATTCAGCCTTCGCACCCCATGTAGGTTCTGCATAGGAGCCATCCCATTCATAAAAATTACCCACTGATGCTACGTTGCTGGCTGATCGTCTATTTGTGACAAGATCTTGATCGCTATGCATGAAACCGACGGTAACCTCATGCTCTTGGTCAAAGAGTTGGAAAGGGGCTGATACATAAATATCGATATTGTCTTGCTCACGTCGGTTGTCGTACCAGGAATTGCTTGCACTCATACCAAGACCAGTGACTTTGTCAGGTGCGCCTGACAAATAGGCTAAGCGTAGGTCTGCATCATTGATGGTTTTGCTGTAAGCGGCATAGAGTTTTATGCCTGAGTCGAAGGCATGTTCAATGTTGGCGTAATAATTTGTAACGGTTGAGCTCCACTCACCCCAGTCTGGAGCGGTGGTTTTTGAACGGCTCCAGTCAGTTCTACTGCCATCACTGAACCATACTGGTAAACCACCCCATTGCGTACCCTTAGGTTCGTTACGTTGCTGGCTTGCACCAATATTCACTAGTGTATTGTCAGTGACGTCGAAAGCTAACGTACCTAAAAAGACTGACTTCTCATTTTCGGCAACATCAACAAATGACTTTTCATCCGTATAACTGGCAACAAAGCGGCCACGAATTGTACCTAAATCATTCAGTGGAGACTGAACATCCAATGTACCATTGTATTTATCCCAGCTTCCTGCACTGAGTGTCGTGTAACCAGTAAATTCTTTACTATCCGCCCGCTTTCTTACTAAGTTGATAGCTGCTGAGGGATTACCAGCACCAGATATCAGACCACTTGCCCCACGGACGATTTCTATCCTGTCATAAAGGATTGGATCAGCAAGTGTCTCACCAGCTGACCATCCAGCTTCCCAAGCTGTGGGAACACCGTCAATTTGTATGTTAGTGATATCAAATCCACGTGCGGAAAAGCCACTACGAGAAGAGTCGTATGCTTTGGATGTCACGCCGGTTACTTGGTTAACCACATCAGTCAGAGATTCGAGATCCATATCTTGTATGACTTGTTGTGTAATTACTGATACAGACTGTGGTGTTTCTCGAAGAGATAAACCAAGCCGAGTGGCTGTATTGCTGGAATGAGTCGTATAAGAGCCTGTGCCTTCAGTTGATGTTTGCGAATCACCCGTAACAGTGAGTGCATTGAGTTCCACGGATCTTTCATCTTCCTTGTTTTGATCTTCTGCTAACACTGTCGTTGATAGGCTCCCGATAGCTACTGCAATAGCGAAACTAAGTGGACGGAATTTATCTTGCATTGTGTTTTCCCCGAAATTGTTTTGCAGGGAATTCTAATTCAGAAGAAATCTTAATTCAAATGATAATCATTATTGTTTAACTTGACGATTGTTTCAGGGCATTATCAATAAATTAATTCTTGGTGGTTTTTACTGCAATAGCCTGAACAACTGAGGCGAGTCCAGTATGGTAAACACCTTCCGTGACATCTCTCTCGATTTCTGATAAATGCTGAAAAGTTAAGCCAGGTAATTCATTGATGAGCGTTTGTTTGGTCTGCATCAATTCAACAGATGAGCCACCGCCAGTACCATAGTGAAGTTGTTCAGGCGTATAGGCTTCCAGTAAAAATACACCGTTTGGTTTTAGTCCACGTATGACGTTTTTATAAAGCGATTTTCTGACGGCTGGTGGCAGCGGGCAGAATATTGAAATGATGCCATCCCATTGAGATTTTCCGAGATCAAAGTCAGCTAAGTCAGCATGAATACATTCAATCTTTACATCGTTTTTTTCTGCCAACCGTTTGGCTTTCTTCAGGCCGACGGCTGAGGCGTCTACGGCGGTAACCGTATAACCTTGTTTCGCCATGAAAACGGCATTTCGACCTTCACCTTCAGCGAGACTAAGTACGTGCCCTTTGGGAATGGCTTGCACATTGTCTTTTAAAAAGTCATTGGGGTTAATGCCATAAACATAATCATCGGTATCGTATCGTTCATCCCACATCATGCTTTCTCCATCTATTGCTCTAGGTGTGAAAGAGATGGTATTACTTCAAGTCAACTTGAAGTCAAGAGCGAACAGATGAAAATAGGTGATGTAGCAAAAATAACCAATCTACCCACTTCTACCATCCGCTATTACGAGGAAAAGGGGCTGATTCAATCCACTGGTCGGAAAGGTTTAACCAGAACATTTTCACCTGATGTTTTAGAGCGGTTGGCATTAATCACCTTAGGCCAAAATGCTGGATTATCATTAGATGAAATTCGTTCAATGCTACTACACGATACCGTGGATATTGATAGAGAATTGTTGCTAAAAAGGGCAAGCGAATTAGATGAAAAAATTAAACAGATGACGGCGATGAGAGATGGCTTACGCCATGCTGCAGCATGTAAAGCACCAAGTCACTTGGAGTGTAAGACCTTTCGTCGCTTGCTCAACATTGCTACTAAAAGATGGGGTAGGCCAAAAGCTTAATTTGTAATGCTCGCTGTAAATAAGTCATTACTTACTGCCTGATAAGAACAGACTTCACGATATTAAAACCAATGGCTCCCAAGATGACGCCCGTGGCTTTATCAATATAAAACGAGAGTCGGGTGAATTTATTTCTCACCGTCTGTTTGGATAATAAATAAATGATGGCCACATCCCAGCAAAACACAACCAGAGTCATCCACACGCCTAGCAATATTTTAAACCCAAGACTAACCTCTGGTGTCAGCGCCACGGTGAATAAGCTTAAATAAAACAGTAAGTTTTTTGGGTTCAGTATGCCGGACATAAAACCGGTGATGCATTCTTTGATAAAGCTGATTTTTACTAATTCAGTGTTGTTAGCTGATGAGATAGTCAGCTCCTGATAGGCTGACTTAGGGGTTTTGAGAGCATGAAATGCTAAATAAAGCAGAAATAAGCCACCGATAATTTTTAATGCCATCATCAATGAAACCGACGCAGCCAGGATGGCGCCAACACCAACAAGACATAAACCAATATAAACCGCATTGGCTGTGGCAATGCCTAATGCTACACCGATGGCCTTTTTACGATGACCTTTCATGGCACTTTTCACCACTAAGACAAAGTCCGGGCCGGGGCTTAATAAGGCAAGAAAATGAGCAACTGCCACCGCGAAAAAAATACTAACTAAACCAAAATCCATGCAAATTATCTTTCTATTTGATGTTTAGAAAGGTACAAATTTACTTTTAAAAACACAAATAAATTATGTCTGTTTATCTTATCGACTTTCCCCCATGCCATCGTCACAGATCATTTACTTTGATAATAGGTGAGTGAATGTTTAGATAAAACTAAGCGGATCACAGGCCTTCAACACCTAGCTGAGCTAATGAATAAGGCATTAATTTCATGATGAAATAGTCATGTTGAGACTGGCTTTGGACCACGAAATAGCGTCACTTCAGGCCATCACAGCATAGGTCCTAATCTCTTCCTTTTTTCATCTACACAAATTTCACATTACGCAGCTAAATCTGAGCTAAGGAGGGCCAATTATGAGAAAGAAATTCACACCGTTCGTTATTGTTTTTATGTCAGTTTTGACACTTGCTGCTTGCAATGATGATGAGTTTTCGCAGGATGATTTTAGTCAGGATGACGGCGACTTCACTGCCGTAGTTCCTGTACCTGCTAATTTGCAGTCTGGTATGCCAGAAGAAAAACCAAAAGAAATGCTGTCGGTGGCAGATCCTACTCGACCTGAAGTCTGGCTATTGTCCTTATATCAACAAAAGCCTGAGCATGATCCTGATCGTGATGTGTTTTATTACCAATCTTTGCTGGACAAAATATTGCCCCATGTTCATGAGGATAAACGGGTTGTCAGCAATCGCTTAGTGCAAGTGACACGGCAGTTGGCAGATAAAGGCATAGAAGCAGATCAGGACGAGTTGCTGGTAGATTTTGCCCATTATTTGCCGGCCGTGAATGGTAAATATGTGTTTGGTGAGCTGATCGCAAACTATAGCAACCTACGACAACAGAATATTGATCATGAGCAGGCGATGAAGACATTGTTTGAACTTATTTAATCAGGGAGGGAGATGATATGGACGTATTACTTCAAAGTCTGCTTGTGTGGGCACTCACTCTGACGGGGTGCGATGATCCTGGCTATCTGCCAAAAATAGAAGCCGTCAGTCATGAAACGCTCGCCACAAAACTGTGTGATTTAGATTACTGTACTGCCGTGGCTTATTACGATAGCCAAACCGAAACGATTTTCTATGACAACCGTATGGATCTGAAAACCGACGATGGTGCCCGAGGTTTTTTGCTGCATGAAATGGTGCATTTTCTACAAGATAAAAATGGTGAAATAAAACCTGAGGATATGGATTGCCAAAGCCGAATAGCCATTGAACATGAGGCCTACCGTGTTCAACAATTTTTCCTGAAAGAACACCAAAAGGACACATTCCAGATCGATATGGCTGTGGCCGTATTACCGAGTCTATGTGCTGAAGAGGGGGAAACAGTAAAATAGGGCTTAGTAATATCTGTATAACACGTGGTCTGGCTGCCTATCATTTTGGCATAAACTGTCAGACCTTTGAGATCTTAGTACTGAGCCTAAAAAATGAGTATACGCATAGCAACAAAACAAGATGCACATGATTTGGCTGAACTCGTTGGCTCACTTTCACACTACTATCTTGAGGACCCAAATAGACCACTTCCGGAGTGGTTTTTATCCTCGATTCAGCCTGGTTCATTTGAATCGCGTCTCCAGAGTCCAGACTATTTAAATCTTGTGTATGAAGAAGCAGATGAGATAAAAGGCTATATTGCTATCAAGGCTGCATCGCATCTTTATCACCTGTTTGTTAGTGAAGAGTTGCATGGAAAAGGGATTGCCAAGCAATTATGGCAACAAGCAAAGTCTATGCAGCCTAAATCACAGTCTTATGCTTTGCGTTCTTCGCTTTATGCTGTGCCCGTCTATTTAAAATTTGGCTTCACTAAATCAGGCCCTGTCGGGGTCAAAGATGGCATTAGCTTTCAACCAATGACGCTTGGTACAAAAAGTTAGTGATCACATATCGTTTGATAGCTCTGTAGTGGATGTTTGCTCTAGGCGAGCTTATGGGCTGGGATACTAACTTGCCAGATACTAACCAGTCATAATTTCCAGGTTATTGATAAAGTCAGATAAAAGCTGTTTCCGCCCTGAGCCAATGTAAAGAAAATCTGGTTCACAATGTCTGAAATGTTGCTGTTGCTTCAGGCATATTTTGATATCAGAAAGCGGTACAAACGTATTTTTTTCTCTGATCTAATTAAATGTTATTTAATAATGCTTACTGTACTGGGCTAAAGCGGTTTATTTTTTCAATAAATCAGCATGTAAAACAGACAAGGATGAATTTATGGAATATGTGTTGGTGAAGTATCTGCACCTGCTGGGTGTGTTTGTTTTGTTTTCAACCTTGGTCATTGAGCATGTGTTAGTTAAACCAGAAATGTCGAATGCTGATCTTAAAAAGATCTCAGCTATTGATTTAATCTACGGGCTTTCGGTTCTGGTGGTTCTTACAGCCGGTTTGTCACTTTGGTTTCTGGTCGGTAAGCCGTCTGGGTTTTATTCTTCAAATCCTGTTTTTCACATAAAAGTCGGTCTGTTTCTGCTGATTGGATTACTTTCCATCTATCCAACGGCATTTTTCCTGAAAAACAGAAAATCATCAGCATCAGTCATTGTTGTTCCTAAAGCTGTTGCGATGTTTATTCGTGTTGAGCTGTTGTTTCTGGTGCTTATACCGTTACTCGCCGTCTTAATGGCTCAAGGCTATGGACTCACGTAAGAACTCACTTGAAGCTATCCAATCATACTTTCCAGGTTATCGATTAAGGTGGTTCGTCAGAGTTTATTGGCCTTGCTATATTCTTCAATAAACTCATTAATAAGGAATTCAACATCTTCATTCAGTTCGTCGATATCCGCGATATCTTTCACATAACGGCCCCAGACAAACCCATCTTTGTTGTAGCTTTTTCCATCAACGCTGTATTGCATTGTGCGATTGAAATCCAGGTAAAGCAGATATTCCCCCGCATGCTCTTCGACACGCAAAAATAACTGAGCATCATCACGTGGGCTTTGCTGAATATTGGCCTGAGATAATTGATTATCAATAATGGCCTCAAACTCGCCCTGATCCACACCATCCGGTTCAACGGTATACACCACATACACTTGCTGTGGATTATCTATTTCCAGCCCCGTTCCCGTTTTTGCCATCACAAGCGAAGTCTGCAAAATGAGACTCACCAAGAACAGAAGAGGCAGCCAGCGTTGGATGGTGTAGTTAGTCATATAGGCTCTCAACATCAAGTTTTTTTACTGAGTTAATAGTTGATTTTGATAATAACAGAGCCTGTCACTCTTGCGTTTTAAAACATTGATTTAGCATTGCGTTATCAATTATTCCGATTCTGTTATCTGTCCTGTTACATCGATATATATATCTATAAGCTATCGGCTCTCCATAAGAATTGAGTGGTTGTTTTTTATGAATACTGTATGGATGTCGGCATTAAGAGTATCCATCATATACGTGATTATTGGAGTGATATGGATAATTACGTCTGACAAGGCTCTTTCATATTTTTTTGTTGATAAACAAAGCATTATTGAGTTGCAAACCTTTAAGGGTTGGTTTTTCATCATCGCAACGGGTTTTATTCTTTTCTGCCTTGTTTATCACCAGTTGAAGAATATGAATGAGGCTGAAGAGCGTTTACGCTATGCGCTGAATGCTTCTGGTGATGGCGTTTGGGACTGGGATGTGCCTTCAAGCAAGGTGTGGTACTCCAAGCAGCTGCAAACAATGCTTGGCTATGCCGATGGGGAATTCAGTAACAGCCTTGATGAATGGTCGAGTCGTGTTCATCCGGATGATCTGGCATTGGTGATGGAAGATTTACAGCGTTACCTTGATGGTAAAACAGATTGTTATATCAATGAGCACCGCATACGCTGTAAAAATGGGCATTACAAGTGGATTCGTGATAGTGGACTGGTGATTACTCGTGATGAACATGGGAAACCTATACGCCTTGTCGGCACACACGCTGACATAACCACCCGTAAAGAAGCAGATGAAAAACTCAAGCTGGCCAATACGGTATTTATCCATGCTTATGAAGGGATTTTAGTCACTGATACTGATAATAAGATTATCGAAGTCAATGACGCTTTCACTAGAATCACGGGCTACAGCAGAGAAGATGTTATCGGCAAGAGCCCTAAACTCCTTCAGTCAGGTAAGCATTCTCCAACGTTCTATGAAGAGATGTGGCATTCAATTAAGACGGAAGGCTATTGGTCTGGTGAGGTCTCAAACAGACACAAAAATGGACAGCCATTTATAGAAATGCTGACGATCAGTGAAATCCGTGATGCAGATGGTAACGCCGTTAACTATGTGGCCTTGTTTTCAGACATCACACATATTCGTGCACAACAGATAGCACTTGAGCGACTGGCAAGTTATGACCCATTAACCTCACTGCCCAACCGTATCTTACTGGCTGATCGTCTCAAGCAATCCATGGCACATTGCCAACGTCATCAACAGTTATTGGCGGTGGCCTTTATTGATTTAGATGGCTTTAAGCAGGTCAATGACACTTATGGCCATGAAGTCGGCGATAAACTTCTGGTCACTATTTCTAATCGTATGAAAGCGGCGTTACGAGAGGGCGATACCCTTGCTAGGATTGGTGGGGATGAATTTATCGCCGTACTCACCGAGCTGAATGTGTTTGAAGACTGTGAATCGGTGATTGAGCGTCTGTTAACGGCATCCTCTGAGCCTATTTCTATTGATGATAAAACCTTTTCAGTGTCTGCCAGTATCGGGGTGACGTTATTTCCAGAAGACAGTGTGGATGCCGACATTCTCATGCGTCACGCTGATCATGCTATGTATACAGCTAAGCAGTTGGGTAAAAATCGCTATCACCTATTTGATGTGAATCAGGATGATGCCATCAGATCACATAGAAAACAGTTGTTGCATATCGAACGAGCTTTGGAAAACGATGAATTTGTCATGCACTTCCAACCCATCGTCAATATGAGAACGGGCTCGGTGATTGGTTTAGAGGCTCTACTTCGCTGGCAGTCACCTAAGGAAGGCTTGTTGCCACCAGGTGCGTTTTTGCCCTACATAGAAAACAATCCTATCAGTGTTAATTTGGGTGAATGGGTTATCCATGCAGTCTTGAAACAAATCAGCCAGTGGCAAGCTGAGCAGGCCACTATGCCAGATATGATCAGTATTAATATTTCAGCTCTACAGATTGAGCAGACTAATTTTGCTGATAGATTAGCCTCTCTGCTGAAAGCTTATCCTGAAGTAGACCCGCATAAAATTGAACTGGAAATTTTAGAAACCAGTGCCTTAGAAGACATCCAGAATGTATCAAATACAATGAATGCCTGCGCCCAGCTTGGTGTGAAATTCGCAATTGATGATTTTGGGACAGGCTATTCATCACTGACATACCTCAAGCATTTACCAGCGGAAATCATCAAAATAGATCAAAGCTTTGTACGTGACATGCTGATTGACGAAGATGATCTGGCTATTGTGAAAGGCGTTATCGGCCTGGCAAATGCCTTCCAGCGCGGTGTAATAGCAGAAGGTGTTGAGTCTGCCGAACATGGAAAAGCGTTATTAGAGCTGGGCTGTGAGTTAGCCCAGGGCTTTGGTATTGCCAAACCGATGCCAGCAGAGCTGATACCCGAATGGATAGCGGGTTGGAAACCACAGTGGTAAGGTTGTTTAGACGAATGAGTACTGTTTGATTTACCAGCTTAGCTTCGGATCGATACATTGATAGATCTGGCCCAAACTCTGTTTAGTATCGAGTAGCTCATGGGCCAGTCTCGCCACTTCTTTTCGGTGAATTAAACCATGGACTTCTTGATGTTGTGAGAGCTGGCCGGTGTGAGTGATATCACCGTCTTTCAGACCGCCAGGAGGCAGAATGGTGTAATCAAGCGTACTGGTTTGTAGCCAGGACTCCGCCAGTGATTTCTCTCTTGCGGCTGCCCCAAAGCCTTGTTTAGAACGTTCGGACAAATACTGCCATGAGTCGCCACAACCCAGTGATGTCACCAATAGAAAGCGTTTAATACCGTGGGTTTCCAATGCATTAATCAAGTAGCGATGACCGATATAATCCACTGGCACGTCAGCACGGTAACTGCCCATGGTTGATATTACCCAAGCCTCTTTTGGCAAGCTGGAAACCGTCTGTTCTACCTGCGATTGAATCGTGGCATCACAACTTAGCGACTGTAATTTCAGTTCAGCTAATCGTGGATTTTTAGACGGATCTCTGGCTACAGCTATTACTTGAAGACCTTGATCATGAAAATACTCCACCATGGCAGCGCCTAAACCACTGGCGGCACCGAAGATAACAACCGTTTGCATACTTTCTCCTAGTCTGAACAGGTGATCAGTGTCTATTTATTACGGAAGAAATACCAGTGACCCTAGCGTATCAATCCGGTAGAAATAATATAGAAAAAGTCATGACCACTTAACAATCTCGGCATCAGCCAAGCTGAAGGCGCCTTAGATTAAAACAGAAAATAAACATGTTGGGGTTAAGCGAGAGTGATTAATAAAACAATACTAGATTTAACATCATCAGGAGTAGGTATGAGAGAAAGAGTGACAATGCTGGTTCTAGCATGTCTGACGTTGATAGCTGTGAGTCATAATGCGTTTGCCGAATCGCAGCAACAGAGAGACCTGAATGGGTTTTGGGTGGAAACATCAGGCAGAGGGGTATTGGCGATTGAGGGCGATACAGCCACTTTTTCTCCAAAGGGTGATTGGCAGGCGGATGACCGATATCAGGTCGAGCTTAATGGAAATAAATTTACGCTGATGCCAAACAAAGACAGTGTCACATTTCATAAAGCAATGACCACCACGATTGACTGGAACGAGCCAGTGCTTAGCCTCAATAATAATCGCTATACATTTATTCCTGCACCAGAGATCAAAGCCGCTGAGCTGGATGGTTACTGGGCTGAAGAAACCAAAAAAGGGAATACGCTGGAAATACGGGCGATGCAGTACAAAAATCAGGCGAGTCGCTATGATTTCTATTGGTGGAAGGTCAATACTGGCTATGCCAGTTATCAACAAGGTGTCGATAAGGATGTACCGTTAAACATCGTCAATGGCTTTGTTTTTACGAACCCCAACTTGTCTGATGCCTATCGTCATTACGCGATAAAACGTGAGGGCGATACTATTTATTATGTCGATAGTAATGGTGCAAGGTGGTCAGAAACAAAAACCAAGAAGCTCAGAGAGTATCAACCACCCAAAGGTTTCAGAGATATGACGGCGGTAGTCAATCAATACCAGTGATCTTTTCCTCGGGTTGATTTGAACGGTATTCGTTATTGATGTTGAAGTATGAAATTAGCCAAACTTTTTGAGTCAGTGGTTTACTTCAGTACTTTAACCTTCATCAATACATTTGCGAGCGTTTCACCTTACAGTTTGTCTTAACAGTGAGTTCACAAGACAGTAGGTGAAATATCCGTATGAATGATCCGAGCGAAGCATCTGACAGCGAGCAATCGTTTATGTCAGATCAGAGTCAGATAAATCAGGTTACTGATGAACAGCCTGTAAACATGTCATCCAAAAGGCTTCTACGTGGCTGGTTACTTTTTGCTTTGTTATCACTCTTGCTTGTCCTGCTCACTGTTCGTGACGACTTACGACAAAATGCTATTGATAGTAGTGAACAGGCTGTTGATTACATCGCCTTCGAACTATTGGGCTGGTCACCGCGAGAGCTATTTATACGGCGTTTACGGGTGGCAGGATTATTAGATAGCCCACTAGGCCAACGCTGGATACATGCAGTTGACTTGACCAGTAAGAAACCAATACAAGCAGGTGATCAATATCGCACTAATGACACTTTTGAAGAAGATGAAGTTGAAGCTCATATTTATCAGGTGACGCTAGAGCGGGGCGAAAAGCTGATATGGCAACTCGCACGACTGGATAAGGCTGACAGTCTTTTATATGCCAGCCTGGAACGACGCAAAACAAATAACGAAGAATGGACTACTGTCACCGATCTTGATGCTAATAGTGAGACTAAGAGTCGTGTTATCTCAGCAGCAGGCGATTATCGTATTGTGTTACAACCCGAGTTATTTGCCAAAGTCGACTATTCCTTAGCCATGGCTACAGGTGGTTCATTACCTTTTCCGGTTGAAGGTGCCAGGCAGCGTGATATTGGCAGTGTCTTTGGTGACCCGCGTGATGGCGGTGCTAGAAAACATCACGGCGTTGATATTTTTGCTAAAAAGGGCACACCGGTTACTGCCGTCATTGATGGGTATGCCCGTACTGGAACCGGAGGCTTGGGTGGCAAACATATCTGGTTATCAGGTGGAATGTTTGGTTTGGGCAGTGCCCGATATTACTACGCTCACCTGGATTCATTCGCTGTGGAATCTGGTGAGAAGGTCAAGAAAGGTGGGGTGATTGGTTATGTGGGTAACACCGGTAATGCCAGAACCACGCCACCCCACCTTCATTTTGGAATCTACGCTGGTGGACCTGTTGATCCTGCCCCATTTCTGAAACCAGAGCCGAGATTACCCACTGATTACTGAGGCTGAACATGATTTTCAGCCTGCTAATTGGAGTGATAGTGGGAAAAGGATAACGATTTGCTCTTTTACGTTGTATAAATTTCTTAATAGTTCGTCAGAAAGAACCAACGTTCCCTAAAGGTTCAGTACTGACTAGATAGGTTTGTCACCACTGCATTCTCAGCGTAGCTGATAGATCATGGCGTTGGTCTGAGCTGGCCCATTCCCCTTGATAACCCAGTTGGATTGATGTCAGTTCATTCATTTGCATATTCAAGCCGAGTCCCAATCTGGCTCGGTTACGGTCAAGCGCGGGACCATCCACTTGAAAGTGTGCCAGTGAAGTACCGGCAAAGTCAGCTCGCATCTGTGATTCCTTATCCATAAACTCATGCAGCCAAATGAGTTCTGCCATGGGTTCTAGATAGTAGCCGTGTTGGGTTGTTAAATGATGGCTGATACGGGCACCCATTACAGAGCGTAATGATTGTTGTTGCTCACGACTGACGCTGAGATTGGCTGCATCGGCATTTTTCTCATCAAAACTGTTTCGACTGACATAGGCATATTCCAGTCCGGTGAGCGGGGTGAGACGAGTATTGTCGGTGATGTTAATCATTCGACCTGCTTCAATGGCGAGGTTGCTGGCCCAGGCCTGGTAATCTGCTTGAGCGGTCATAGTCGATGTACCAACGCTAATACGTCGTTTACTTTCAATATCATGATAGCCAAGACCGGCGATACCGCTGGCGTAATAATTATCGTTTAATAACCATCGACCATATACAGCGGCCTGATAACTGTCTACATTAAGGCTTCCCTGGAAGACACTGGCATCGGTGCGGTTATAACCAAGAGCCAGTCCAATCGTTATGGTTTCTTCTACATAGATATCACGTCCTGCCGCGGTACCCGCCGATGTGTAATGTGCACCACTGGCATTGCTGGTGTCATCAATATCAGCATAATTACCCGTGCCACGTAACCACCAGCCGTGGTTCTGCTTTGGGTCTCCGAATAGCGTAGTTCCTGCATCGGTCATTACACCGGTGTCATTGTAGGCTAACTGTATTTGACCATTACTGGCCAGAGCGGGTGGGGTGTTGTGTAAGCGGCTGAGTAACACTCCTTGGAACTGATTCATTGACTGCAAGGCAATCAGATTACTGTGGGTGTGCTGCACACCGCTAAGTGAGTCAAAAGCTTGTCGGGCACCTTGGCTTGTTAGCGTGTTGAGGTTATTGATAATGTTACTCACACCGCTGCTGCCATTACTAACGAGAGTATCAATTGTGGTGCCGACAGCCGTTTGATTTGGTGTATTTGCAACAGATGCATAATCAGAAGAATTACGGCTCAGGTTGAGAAAAACGTTGTTTGTATCGTAAGTCAGCGTTGGCGTCAGAAAGGCGAGATTGGAGCTGATGCTATCAAACGCTGTGCCTCCCAGGCCGCCTGCTGCGGTGAGAATGGTGTAATCGGTGCTGAGATTATAATTTCCGCTTTCAGGTCGCACTAACACCGTGCCGTTGGTGAGGGTGGCTGTGGCGGTAGCATCAATCAAGTCGGAATTGCCTGCGGCATCCACTTCCACCTCATAAACACCGCCACCAGAGAAATCAACACTACCGGAGACGTTCATTGTGCCGATAGAGTTACCTGGGGTGAGAGTACCGCCACTAAGTGTGATACTACCGAACGTACCGCTGCCACCCAGCGAGCCACCTGAATTGACCGTTATACCGGAGTTGGCAATGGATCCATTCACCACAAGCAGTCCATCATTGATGATGGTGGCGCCGGAGTATGTGTTATTGCCAGACAGGGTAAGCGTTCCAGTCCCTGTTTTAGTTAAGAAACTAAAGTCAATAATTGTGCCGCTAAAAACAGTGGACGTATTGTCGCCACCAACGGTCAGTGTAAAGCCACCCGCCCCTGTATCCACATCAACAGTACCATTGCCTGCTAACGAGCCAATTGTCAGATCTGATAATGCTTCAAGCATGGCACCAGTACCAACGGTCACCGCGCTGTTGTTTCCCAATGTTCCGCCGTTATACACGACTAACTTTCCGCTACTAATATTAGTGGTGCCGGTGTAAGTGTTGTTACCACTGATATACGTTGTGCCACTGCCAATAAAATTGACGTCAGTACTTCCCGTTATTCGGATAGTATCGCCGCCCGAAGTACCGTC
Organism: Methylophaga sp. UBA2012; assembly: GCF_002335235.1. Taxonomy (NCBI): domain Bacteria; kingdom Pseudomonadati; phylum Pseudomonadota; class Gammaproteobacteria; order Thiotrichales; family Piscirickettsiaceae; genus Methylophaga; species Methylophaga sp. UBA2012. The sequence goes on from NZ_DDCG01000014.1 coordinate 243,136, forward strand.
GTTGGTAAAAAAATAATTACTTTCATTGTGGTTGAAATTAAGTGTGGCCGTGCCTGGGCCACCATTGACTGCCGCCGCATTGAGAATGCCTGCCGCACCACCATTACCGATATTCAATGTGCCACTGCCGCTACCATATCGTCCTAATAAAACAGTCCGCGAGCCGCTGTCGACATTGACCACCCCATCATTAATGATATTCAGTGTGCCGCTGCCTGACTCGCCTAGATATAATATTTGGATGGTATTATTCCAACTGGAGCCAGCGCCATCCACGGTTACTGTTCCCTCACCGCCTGCAGTCCTGCCGATGGAACCGAAGGCGTTGCTGACCGTACCGCCATTAAGGATATTAAGCGTGCCGTTTCCCGAGTTGCCTACGGTTACACTGGACTGAATATTGGTCAAGTTAGAGCCCGCGCCATCTACGGTCACTGTGCCATTACTGCCAACATTCTCCCCTATAGTAACGCCCAATACGGAGTCAGCATTGAGAACTTCACCGCCATTGGTAATCGTCAGAGTACCTTCACCAGAAGATCCCACCTTCAAGTTGGCAGCTCCGTCAGCAAGCTGCCAAAGAGAGCCAATTCCGTCCACCGTCACGGCTCCGCTGCTGCCAGCATTGCCGCCAATTACGTTATTGGTATAACTCTCCAATTGACCGCCGCCAAAAATATCTAATGCTCCGTTGTTTACTTTGCCAATAACAACACTTTCCGCTATTGAGCCGGTTGTCTGTACCTGTGCGGTGCCGCCATTATCAACAAAGACAAAGTCACCCACATCTGGAACAATTGAACCGAAGCCATTAGACCAGTTGCTGTCGTTTTCCCAGTCGCCAGTGCCAGCGACCCAATTTAAATCAGCAGATACAGCTGGCATAGCTATTATCAATGTCGCCAATAATGTGATGGCCGTTTTATGTGAGCCGCTGAGTCCTTTGTTTGATAGTGGGAGGATTTCAGATATAGGAATCGAGTTGATGAAAGCTGATTGACTGATAAACCGATAGTGTCGGTCCATGGCAGATTACCTGTGAGTGAACAAATTGGTTCACGTTACGCACTTGAGAGCAGATCGACTATCCGATTTTCGCAAACGCTGTCATCACCTTGTTAATATCGATCACGTTTAAGTTTTATCCAGGTTAGTGACGAAGTGCATATTTGCATATAGGGTATCTATTCTGAACTTTCGCAGTGATAAGGACGCGTATGCAAAAGATACTGACATGGTTAGGACGACGAGAAATCGCTTTTTGGATCGTGTTGTTGCTGATATCTGGCTCAATGTGGTTGTTTATGGAAGTGGCCGATGAAGTGACAGAGGGCGAAACGCTCGCCATGGATGAAAAGATTCTGCTGTCATTGCGTAACCCAGATAATCCTGAAGATCTGCTTGGGCCTCCCTGGTTGGAGCAAGTCGGTAAGGACATCACGGCATTGGGCGGAAACACCGTTCTTACCTTGCTCAGTGTCTGGGTGATGATTTTTTTATTACTGATTCATAAACGTAAACTGGCCCTTGTGGTGCTGTTGGCTACTGGTGGTGCATTACTCGCCAGCTTTATGCTGAAAAGCGGCTTTGATCGAGCCCGACCTGATTTGGTCACGCATGCGACCTTAGTTTATACATCAAGCTTTCCCAGTGGGCACTCTATGCTGTCAGCCAGTACCTATCTCACACTTGGTGCCTTGCTTGCACAGTTCCAGACAAGTTGGCGAGTTAAGTTGCTGATCATCTGCACCTCTGTGTTACTGACCTTACTGGTGGGTATCAGCCGAGTTTATTTAGGTGTGCATTGGCCGACTGATGTGGTGGCTGGCTGGACGGTTGGCTCGGCGTGGGCACTAATGTGTTGGTATCTGTCACGTCAGTTTGTTCATGAAAAAATCGACAGTGAACCAGTGAGTCAGCACATTGATTAACTCAACTGGCTACCAGTTGCTGGCACGAATGGGCTACGCCGCGAGAGGCATTATTTATCTCACTATTGGCGCATTGGCATTTCTATCCGTACTTGGTTTGGGAGATGAAGAAGCCAGCAGCAAAGGCGCTATTCTTAATTTAAAGCATCAGCCATTTGGTAAGGCGTTATTAGTGATTCTTGTTGTCGGATTGGTGGGTTACGTTATTTGGCGCTTGACTCAAGGCATCAAAGATACGGATGAACACGGCCCTTCGTGGAAGGGCATGATGATACGAACGGGGTTGATTGTCAGTGCCATCACTCACAGCATTCTTTGCTATTGGACCGTCACCTTACTGCTGACCTATCAAGATGATTCCTCAGGACAGACTGCATCTTATAACCTAACGGAATATCTGGGATCAGAGATCACCGCCTTAGTCTTTGGTTTTATTGGTGTGGTGTTGGTCGGTGTAGGGATTGCCCACTTAATTAAAGGTTTTACAGCTCGGTTTGAGAAATACATGGCGATGCCAGATACGCATTATGGCTGGATGACAAAAGTCTGCCAGTTTGGCTTAATTTCAAGAGGGGTGGTTTGGTGCATTATTGGCTGGATTATTCTGCGTTCGGCATTTATCTCTGGCACCAGTGAAAATAAAGGCATTGGCGATGCGCTTGAATGGCTACGTACAACGCCATTTGGCAGCACGCTCACCATGATAATTGCCATCGGTTTATTTGCCTTTGGTCTTTATAGTTTGCTTGAAGCCATATATCGCCGAATCGAGAATGAAGCGACTTAAATACAGGGAATACGTTATGCAGCATGCCTTGATTTTGATTAACCCCCACAGCCGAAATGGCAGTGAAGAGGGTTTGGAAAAAGCCATACAACATCTGGAATCTGCTGGTATCGAAGTCTCTGCTAAGGAAACCGAAAGCGAGTCTCACTTGGTGAAGCTCATTGAAAATTATGAACGTGACGATGGCGTGGTAGTGCTTGCTGGTGGTGATGGCACGATTAGTACGGCACTCGAAGCAATCTACAAGTATCAACGTACCATGGCAATTCTCCCGATGGGAACAGCCAATGACTTGGCGCGATCGCTGGGGGTGTCAGAAGATTTATCCGCAGCCGCACAAGTTATTATTGACGGAAAACGCGAACGTATCAGTCTGGGCAAGGTGAATAATCACTTCTTTGTGAATGTCGCACACATCGGGCTGGGCGTGGATGTGACACGTGAACTGACCTCCGATAGCAAGAAATGGTTTGGTGTGTTTGCTTATTTAGGTGCCTTTTTCAAAGCAATCAAACAAAACAAAAGCTTTAAAGTGGCTATCAAAACAGATGACTGGCAATGCTCAACACGGGTGATTCATCTTGCCGTGGGCAATGGTCGATATTACGGTGGGGGTAATATTGTTGATCAGCGATCAACCTTATTAAACGGTCAGCTTCACCTGTTTTTTATCAAGCCGAGACCCTGGTGGCGGTTGTTATTATTGGGGCCGAATTTACGTCTGGGAGCGGAGGATAATGAGCATCATATCGTGCGTCAATCTGCCCAAAAATTTAGCATTCACACCTCGAAACCCAAGGAGCTGGAAGCCGATGGCGAGTCTAAAACCTCAACCCCTGCCGAATTTGAAATCATCCCTGATGCGATAGACGCACTTGTCGGGGACATACCTACCGATTCTGGAGCCGATTAATATGTCGATAATACGAACAGATGCCCAGGCTGATGCCCTGGAAATTCTCAAATTAATCATACAAACAGCTGACTTCTACCGTGCGATGGGTGAGCAATTATCAGCAGAAAATATCCAACACTCACTGTTTGTTATTGCAGATGAACGCGAGACGTTTATCGAGTCATTTCAACACGTCATTAAAGAACTGGGCGACCTGCCATCGACACCAGATGCCGATAGAGAATGGATCGAAGAAATAGGTGGAAAATTAACCCAACTTTTTGCTGACGACCCTAAACGTGCCATTGAAAATAAATGCCTTGAAAAGGACGAGCTACTCGTCAACCTCGTGAAAACCACCACACTGGGCCAACACTCGACAGATATCAAACGACAACTAGAGGCACTCAATCAACATTTGAAAAGTTCAAAAGCGCGTTTAGCTGGAGATTAGAGTAGAACGCTACAGTTTGATATTAAAGCTGAACCCGAGGATGACAATATGCCGACACTATTTTTCACCCTTTGCAAAAAACTGTTGGCCATATAATTCTCTAAATAAAAAACGACTTTCATTAATAATCAACGTGTTAGACTTTCCGAAAATGAATTATAAGGCCGCCTGTTTAATATTTATTATGAGGCCTGTGGCCTCATAAAACATGCTGTTATCCATCAAGGAAGCATGGGAGTGAGTTTTGACACTAAAAACGATAACGATCGAAAACGTTAAGGGAATTTCTCATCAGCAGTTTGAGCTCGACATCATTCCCAATAAGCCATCGCTGTTAGTAGCGCCCAATGGCTTTGGAAAAAGTTCTTTCGCAACTGCTTTTGCTTCCTTGAACGCAGCAAGACTCAAGTTGCCCACTGAAAGTCTTCATCGCGGAACTGAAGGAAACAAACCTCGGTTGACTATGGTCGTTGAAACTGCCGGGGCGACAGAAACACTTGTTGCAGATGAAAACTCAAATCAGATTTTGGCAAAATTCGATGTCCACGTTCTAAGCAGTCGTTTACGAGCTAAAGCCACAAAACGGAATATGGGGGGATTCACCTCGGTTTCGGCGTCTCTAGAAATAGATCAAGTTGTCCTTGTTGATCGAATTCCTCAAAAAGTGCAATTTGGGTATAGCCTTGCAGAATGTCGGAAGTCGTTTGGAAAGAACGGAAAAATCCTTAAGAGCATCGACGCTGTTTTGGGTGAGCACAACATGGCCGATAAGCTATTGCAGCTTGAGCCCGAAATCAAAAAACTTTCAGGTGTCCGTAATCAGAAGGCGTTGAATGATGCCGCAGGTAAGATTAATGCCCAAACTGGCACGACTGATCAGATTCTGAATTGGTCGTTAGCCAACGTAGAGGCCGATTTGGAGTCAATCCAGCCTATCAGGCTTGTCGCTGACGCACTGACCAATTTTAACAAAAGCCTTCCGACGCGATTAGACAAGCTGTTAGGCGCATTTCAACTATTTCAACTGCATGCCAGGGATAGGAGTAAGTTCATAAGCGCATGCAGGTACAGCAATTATCTAGCAGAAAAGAATAGCCATGAATCAATCATTAGATCCTTTGACACGACGTGGAAAGATATCAAGCCAAAAGAGCATAAGGGAAAGCTTGTGGTTGATTTTCCATTGGCGGTTGATATCTCAAACGGACAACGTGACTCACTAAGCTTTGCGGCGTGGTTGCAAAAAGTCTCGGCTGCTCCTGCTTCTCGCGACTGCATAGTTATTATCGACGAGGTCTTTGATTATTTAGACGATGCCAATTTGGTGGCGGTTCAGTACTACATCTCCAATTTGATTAAAGAGAAGAAATCAATCGCCGGTCGCGTTTACCCTTTAATTCTGACGCACCTGAACCCGCTATACTTCAAAAATTTCACGTTTAAAGACCAGAAAGTATACTTCCTCAAGAAGTACCAGCCTTCAATAAACGATCATTTCAAAAAACTCATCCTTAAGCGCTCAGATCCATCCATCAAGCCGCGGGTGGATCGGCATCACCTGCATTTCGAGCCATCTGCTGTTAACTTGAGGAACGAATTCAAGGCGCTAGGGCTTAAGGAAACCTGGGGAGAATCGGCTATATTTCATGCCCACCTTGAGTCGGAATGGAAAAAGTATCTGGCAAATCAAGATGATTATGACCCTTTTGCTATTTGCTGCCACGCAAGAGTGAGGATAGAGGAAAGGGTTTATATGAAACTGCCGGATCTTGGCGTCAAAGCGAATTTTTTGAATGAGAATGGCACAAGAAAAAAGTTGGAGCTGGCAGAGTCAAGTGGAGTGTCGGTTGACGACGCGATGTATCTCTTAGGTGTTATCTACAACGAAGGGATGCACATTAGGGAACATGTTGATAACAGCAGTCCCATTGTTGCAAAGTTGGAAAATTTGACGATTCGAAAAATGCTCATTGAGTGTGTTGATGGCTAACAAAGCGTTGCACCGGACAAGCCGGTGAACGCGGCGTTAAGTTTCACAAGTAGGAATATCGTGGAAGACGAAAAAAACTGGAAGTTAAAACTAAGGTATGAAAAAGAAACTACACCTTATAAGCATTTTACTGCTTTAGGTGATGGGCAGGTTGGCGACCTGGCTGATGGCTTTGAGTGTCAAAAAGGCCCAGCAATAATGGCAATAAAAACCTGGGCAACTGATGCGGATGAGTCTGCTGATATGCTTAGAGTTATCGGTGCTCAAATAGGATTCGAGGCTACAGGCGAAATTCAGATATACGAAACAGAGCCTGAGCAAGCACCAAAAGACAATCCTTTTGGCTATGACATTAATTTTACACCGTATGACGAATAGTAAAAAACTTAACAAAGCCAAGTACAGTAGCCCAATGCAAAAAGCTGCATTGGGCTGGACCTCGCTATCGCTCAGCCCGTGTTGGCATCGTTAGAGTTCATAATGAAAAAATTTCTGCCTATTTTTATTCTCTCAACAATTATTTCTGGCTGCGAAATCAATAGGGTCAGAGTCTGTA
>NZ_DDCG01000016.1:0-46194 GCF_002335235.1 Methylophaga sp. UBA2012
AGGCCAATGCCACGGCCTTCCTGACGCAGATACAATAAATAACCACCTTCTTTATTAAACAAACTCAATGCTTCTTGCAATTGCGGTCCGCAATCGCAACGAGCAGAACCCAATGCATCACCCGTGACACATTCAGAATGTAATCTAACTAATGGGTGCTGTGGATCCGGGCTGCCGAGTTTTAACGCAAAATGTTCTTTACCGTCCGCTAAGCCCGAAAAACTATACATCTCTGCCATAGCTTCACTGCCATCAGCCAGAATGATCGGCAACTGAACTGTTGTCCGAATCGCAACGGCTGACGTGTCTCTGGAAGATTGAAAACAGTGTTTAATTCGTCTGAGCAATGCAGTGAATAGGTTAGGGCGGTTTGTGTTCACAATGTAAGGCAACGTTAAATAAAGCAATCGGCAATTTTACTGCATCTGACTCTTTTTAAGAATAATTTATTGAAATAACGGAAGGTTTTCCCGCCCTGCCATAGCCAGGACGATCACCAGATTGAAATATCTCTGTCGCATACTAAGGGATCGGCAATTAAAGATGATGAGGCGTTTTGCGTGCAACAAATCAAGCAAACAGAGCATATATTCCACTTAATTTATGACTTGCTGAATCGTCAGGAATTAGTAGAAACCCTGACAATGCGACAAGAGAATAAAGGTAAACAGGCTCTGGTCGAATTACTCACCGTAAAGCAATATCAAGGTGAAATTCAGCAATTGTTAAATCGCTTACATCCTTACGATATTGCGAACTTGCTTGAGCAATTACCGCCTGTGCAACGTTCTTTTATATGGCAACTACTGGATAGCGAGCATATGGGGGCCGTATTGCTCGAGTTATCCGACAGTTTACGGCAAACATTATTAGCAGAATTAAACCCGACGGATTTAATTCGGGCAGCATCTCATCTCGATACCGATGAAATTGCCGATTTAATGCAAGAATTACCGCATGACGTCGGCCATAGCGTTTTATCTTCATTACCAGAACAGCAGCGTGAAAATGTCCAGTCCACCTTACTCTTTCCTGAAGAGAGTGTCGGTGCCTGGATGGAATATGACTTTACCGTGGTATTTGATCACCAGACCCTAGATCAAGTGTTACGTGAATTACGTCAAAAAGGAAAGTTACCCGATGAATCCGGTTTTATTCTGGTGATTAACTCGGCAGGTTTATTTCAGGGATTGTTGCTTGTCTCGGATTTATTAATCAAATCTGGTGAGTTGCGGGTGGCAGACAGTATGTTGAAACAAGTCCATATTTTTCATACCACCGACTCTGCCGATGAAGCAGCACGTGATTTTGAGCGTTATGAACTATTGGTTGCTCCGGTGATTAATGCCCATCAGAAACTGGTTGGCGTATTGCGTGTCAGCTCCTTGATGGATTTACTGGAAGAACAGTCCCAGCGTCAGTTTCTGGCTCAGGCTGGTTTATCGAAAGAAGAAAACCTGTTTGACCCGATGATGAAGTCAGCAAAAAACCGTTGGCCCTGGATTGCGCTTAATTTGGTGATTGTATTGATTGCTTCGCGTGTGATTGATCAGTTCCAGACCACCATCAGCAGTATGGTGGCGCTAGCTGCATTATTACCGATCACGGCGAATATTGGCGGTAATACGGGTAATCAGGTGGTGGCGTTAGTGATTCGTGGTCTGGCATTAAAACAGCTTGATGCTAATAATCTGCGGCGTCTCTATATAAAAGAGTTTTCCGTGGCTGCTGTTAACGGTTTGATATGGGGAAGTCTGACCGGATTGTTAACCTTAATTTTGTATCATAACCTGGGCTTGGCCTTTGTGATGATGCTAGCGATGTCATGCACGATGGTGTTAGCGGCATTAATTGGGGTCAGTATTCCATTGATTTTAAAGAAGCTGAAACAGGATCCGGTGCTGGGCAGCAGCATTATTACCACCGGAATGACCGACACCTTAGGGTTTCTGATATTTCTAAGCTTGGCTTCTTTGCTTTTACCGACTTGAATGAAAGGTAGATATTTTATCTGCACTCAGGAAAATCCTGAGTGATCAAAAGAAAAATACGCTATTGCGATTTGCTATGGGCTCGTAATATAGGAACCGTACTAACAAACACACAAAGCGAGGTGATTATCATGTGGACTAAACCAGAATATTCAGACATGCGTTTCGGTTTCGAAGTAACTATGTACATCTGCAACAGATAATAGTTTCTCAAATCGAGAGCAAAAAAGCCCCACTAGTTGGGGCTTTTTTTATGCCTGCAGAAAAATTATCTACGTAAATTTCCTGATATACATGAATTCAGATAGACCCTAAGCTGAGCATCAGTTTCTGCATGATGAAGACAGGGTGGTTTTATGCTCAAGGTTGGCACAGTCAAACAAATCTGGCGGTATCCGGTCAAAGGGATGGCGGGAGAACAGCTTGAACAAGGTTATTTAGGCGAAAATGGTTTAACCGGTGATCGTATCTGGGCATTGCAGGATACACAGCGACAGGAAATTCAAAGTTGTAAGTTTCGGCCTCAATTATTGCGTTGCCGTGCGAAGTGCCGGCGTGGTGATGCGACCGGACCCGACGATCAGGTCGATATTACTTTTCCTGACGGCGCAGTGATTGGCAGTGATGAGCCGCAGGTGAATCAGTTGCTGACCCTGTTGACGGGCTTCGATTCCACTTTGCAGCCTCTCAAACCCATTGAAGAACAGGACTTCTACAAACGTTATAAACAAGACGATCACACCTGGCTGGAAGAATTAAAAGCCACGTTTGATCGGGAACCGGGAGAAGCCTTGCCGGATTTGGATAACTTGCCTGAGCAAGCTCAGGAATATGTGTCCTTGCCCGGCACATTTTTCTTAGTCACGCCTTTTCATCTGCTCACCACGGCCACACTCGATTATATGAAACAGCTTAAACCCGAGTCTGATTGGGCTGTGGAACGCTTCCGTCCCAATATTGTTATTGAAACCTTACCGGGAATGGAAGGCTTGGTTGAACAAGCTTGGTTAGATAAAACGATTCAGATTGGTCAGACTTATGTGCAATGTTGTGGCACAACACCACGTTGTGGAGCGATCACCCGACAACAACGCCATATTCCCACAGATACTGGCATGCTTCGGACGATTGTGAAGCAGGCTGATCAGAATCTGGGCGTTTATGGCGTGATTGCTGAAGCCGGTGTAATTCAGATTGGTGATGAGGTTTTCGTTAAATGATACGCTTTACAGCCCATTATTTTTCAACAAAAGCACGCTCAATTACATAGTCGCCAGGCACACCGATACGAGGGGAAACCACAAATCCTCTTTCGTCTAATAATGCTGCTGTGTCATTTAACATTTGTGGGCTACCACAGATCATGGCTCTGTCGTGGGCAGGATCAAGCGGCGGTAAGCCAATATCTTCAAACAGTTTGCCACTGGTAATCAGATCCGTCAGTCGCCCCTCATTTCGGAAGGGTTCACGTGTCACGGTGGGATAATAGATCAACTTCTCTCTGACCAGCTCACCAAAGAATTCATTCTCAGGTAATTCTTTTTCAATAAAGTCGGCATAGGCCAGCTCGCTAAGATAACGCACCCCATGTACCAGAATAATTTTTTCAAAGCGGTCATAGGCTTCAATATCCTGAATCACGCTGAGAAAAGGTGCGAGTCCGGTGCCGGTTGAAAACAAATACAGGTTTTTACCCGGTTTGAGATCATGAACCACCAAGGTGCCTGTCGGTTTTTTACTGACCAGAACTTCATCACCTACTTTTAAATGTTGCAGGCGTGAGGTGAGTGGGCCGTTGGGGACTTTGATGCTGAAAAATTCCAGATTTTCATCATAATTCGGGCTGGCAATACTGTAAGCACGGACTAATGGCTTATTGTCGACCTCAAGGCCAATCATCACAAATTGACCATTTTCAAAACGCAGGCCCGGATCACGAGTCGTTTTGAAGCTAAACAGATTGTCATCCCAGTGATGTACGCTTAATACGCGTTCGCTTGCAAATGTACTCATCGTTATCTCTTTTTATGAAAGGGCATTGGTTAAAGTCGGCACGGCATCAAACAGGTCAGCGACCAAACCGTAGTCAGCCACTTGGAAAATCGGTGCATCAGGATCCTGGTTGATGGCAACCACAATCCGGCTGTCTTTCATACCGGCCGTGTGTTGCACCGCACCAGATACGCCGACAGCAAAATACAGTTCAGGCGCTACAGTCACACCTGTTTGACCGACCTGAATTTCATTCGGTGCATAACCTGCATCCACCGCTGCTCTGGTCGCGCCCAGTGCCGCACCGAGTTTTTCAGCTAATGGATTAAGTAAGGCATCAAATTTTTCTGCACTACCTAATGAGCGTCCGCCTGATACCACCACTTTGGCAGAGTTCAGAGCAGGTCTGTCTGACTCAATACGTGACTCGCTGATCCAGTGTGTTTTAGTGAAAGGCGCTACTGCTGTGATAGTCGTTATTTCAGCCTGACCATTTAATTCAGCCGCCGCAAACTTGCTGCCACGCACTGTCAGAACTTGGCGTGTATCATGACTTTGTATAGTGGTGTGTACATTACCAGCGTAGATAGCACGCACGTAACGATTGTCAGATTGAATGTCCAATACATCGGATATCATCGCTACATCATTGAGTGCCGCTACTCGAGGTAAAACATTGCGACTAAATGAAGAATGGGCAGCAATAAGGACCTGATAATCAGTGATTATCGAGTTAATCTGATTGCTGACATCTTCTGCGATCGGATGGGCAAACTGCTGCGCATCGACATGTAATACTCGACTGACGCCATGAATCGTGGCGGCCTGTTCAGCAATCTTTTCAGATTGATGGCCTAAAACTAACAGGTGAATCGGCTGTCCCCAAGATTGAGCTGCAGTCACAGCATGACGAACGTCGTTATGTAGTTGCTGACCGTTATGTTCTGCTAAGACTAATGTGCTCATAGTTCAATTCCTTCTTTTGCGCGTAGTTGCTGCAATAAAGCATCAACACTATCGACTTTGATGCCAGGCTTACGTGCGGGTGGTTCTGCCACCTGTAATAAAGACAATCTGGCACTGAGATCCGATACCAGATCTGCTGCTACGAGTGTTTCAATGGGTTTTTTCCTCGCTTGCATCAGGTTCGGTAATTTGACGAAACGGGGATCATTCAAGCGTAAGTCAGCAGTGACCACCGCCGGCAATTGCAAGGCCAGGGTTTCCGTACCGCCATCTACTTCACGGGTGACGATGGCTTTATTAGCTTCAATGTCTAAAGCCGAGGCGAACGTGCCCTGAGGGTAATTCAATAATGCGGCAAGCATTTGCCCTGCCTGCCCGGCATCATCGTCAACGGCTTGTTTGCCCAGAATAATCAGGTCTGGCTGTTCCTGTTCTACGATGACTTTTAATAGTTTGGCGACTTCCAGCGATTGCACTTCAGCCTCATGTTCGACTAAGACGGCACGATCTACCCCCATTGCCAGTGCATGGCGAAGCACATCCTGATTGGCAGCTGATCCTATCGATACAGCAACAATCTCAGTGGCTTTTCCCTGTTCTTTCAGGCGAATAGCTTGTTCAATCGCATTTTCATCAAAGGGATTCGCACTCATTTTGACGCCGTCGATATCCACATTGGAACCATCGGCTTTGATGCCAACCTTGATGTTGTAATCCACTACACGTTTTATCGCGACTAAAATTTTCATCACATTTCCTCTTAAGGTTTGCTGAGCATTTTATAGTGGCGTACAATATTTGTTAAATTGATTATTTAGATATTATCTATCTAATAAATAGATATGTAAAAACATGAAATTCAGTCTAAGACAACTCGAAATTTTTGTTGCCGTCAGTCGAACAGGCAGTGTGTCGAAAGCCGCTCAAGCCGTGTTTCTCTCACAATCTGCAGCAAGTACCGCGCTGGCGGAATTTGAGAAACAATATAATGTGCAGCTGTTTGACCGGGTTGGGAAATCCTTACGAATTAACCAGGCGGGCCAGCAATTGCTACCGCATGCCGTGGAGTTATTAGACCGCGCACAAGAGATTCATAACCTGATGGAAGGTCATGCCGGTTATGGCCTGATGAAAATCGGCGCAACACTGACCATTGGCAATTATCTGGCGACGTTGCTGGTCGCCGAGTTTTTACATGAGCATGATGATAGTCGTATTGAGCTGCAGGTCCACAACACCAAAACTATCATTGAACAAATTGCGAATCATGAACTTGATCTTGGCCTGATCGAAGGTGGCTGTCATCATCCGGATATTGAGGTGGAAACCTGGATTGCTGATGAATTAGTGGTGTTTTGTGCTCCGGAGCATCCGTTGGCAAGTAAGAAAAAAGTGACTATGCAGCAGTTACTGGCCGAGCCGTGGATTTTACGGGAGAAAGGGTCGGGCACCCGTGAGACCTTTGATCGTGCTTTTCATAATTACCATTCTCAGCTCAATATCCGTCTGGAGCTGGAGCATACCGAAGCGGTCAAACGTACGGTTGAATCAGGTTTAGGCATCGGCTGTATTTCTCGTTTGGCATTAAAAGATGCTTTCCGCCGTGGCAGTTTAGTGCCGGTTAATACACCCGCCTTAGATTTGGGGCGGTACTTTTATTTTCTTTGGCATAAGCAGAAATATCAGACCACTGGCATGCGTGAGTTTTTGGCTTTGTGTAAATCGATTACCGCCGATGTCTCTCGTAGTGACGAGGTTAATTTAACGCGAATAATTAAGGAATAAATCATGCAACGCGATGTAATGAATTATGACTTATTGATAGTTGGAGCTGGGCCAGCAGGGCTGGCTGCGGCTATCCGGTTTAAACAATTAGCCAATGATGCAGGAAAAGATCTCAGCGTCTGCGTGTTGGAAAAAGCGGCGGAAGTCGGTGCACAAATTGTGTCTGGCGCGGTGATTGATCCCATCGCTTTGAACGAGCTGATACCGGACTGGAAAGAAAAGGGCGCACCATTAAAAACACCAGTAAGCGATGATAAGTTTCAGTTTATGACGGGCAATAAAGCCTGGACGATTCCTCACTGGCTGATGCCGCCATTGATGAAAAATAATGGTAACTATATCGGTAGTCTGGGCGAACTATGCAGTTGGTTAGCCGGGCAGGCTGAACAGCTCGGTGTGGAAATCTATGCCGGGTTTTCTGCACAAGAAGCCTTGTATGATGAGGAGGGCAATCTGATTGGCATCATCACTGGTGATATGGGTAGAGATGCCCAGGGCCAAGAAACAGCACAGTTTGTCGCCGGTATTGAAATTCAGGCACCTTTTACCTTCATTGCAGAGGGAGCCAGAGGATCGCTGGCCCGTCAGTTAGAGTCACATTTCAACTTACGTGATGAAAACCGACCTGCTAAATTCGGCTTAGGTATAAAAGAAATCTGGCGTATTCCAGAGCAGCAACATCAGTCAGGTTATGTGAGTCATAGTTTTGGTTGGCCATTATCTGACGATACCGGCGGTGGGGCATTTGTGTATCACTATGGTGAGCAATTAGTGTCTATCGGGATGGTGGTACATTTAGATTACAGCAACCCTTACCTGTCTCCTTTTGAGGAATTTCAACGGTTTAAAACTCACCCGGATATACGGTCGATGTTAAGCGGTGGTAAGCGCCTTAGTTATGGCGCCAGAGCGATTAGTGAAGGTGGTTTGCAATCTCTGCCCGATCTGATTTTTCCGGGCGGTGCATTTATTGGCTGCAGCGCGGGTATGGTGAATGTGCCCAAAATTAAAGGCAGCCATAATGCGATGAAATCTGGCATGTTAGCAGCAGAAGCCGCTTTTGATTATTTTGCTGCCGAAAGTGAAGGTGGTAAGCGTTTACTTATGGAATATCCTATTAAGTTAAATGACTCATGGGTTTGGAAAGAGCTGGGAAATGTACGCAACTTTAAACCATTACTGTCACGCTTTGGAAATTTGGTGGGAGGCGCATTGGCTGGTGTTGAGCTGTGGTTAAGCGCTTTACATATCAAGTTTCCATGGACCTTAAAACATCAGCAAGCGGACCACCATAGTCTTAAGCCAAAAAGCCAGGTGACAAAAATTGACTACCCCAAGCCGGATGGTGAGCTGACCTTTGATCGGCTGTCGTCTATCGACTTAAGCAATCTTGTTCATGATGATAATCAACCTTGCCACCTGCAGTTAAAAGACAAAACGGTGCCGATAACGATTAACCTCAATAACTATGATGCACCGGAGCAACGTTATTGCCCGGCCGGGGTGTATGAAATTATCGAGCAGGCAGGTGAACCCTCATTGCAGATTAATGCTCAGAACTGCATACACTGCAAAACCTGTGATATCAAAGATCCAACTCAGAATATTGTCTGGGTGCCACCAGAAGGTGGTAGCGGGCCAGTGTATAAAGGCATGTAAGGTAGGTACGACTGACACCAACAGAATAAGAGGATGATGTGATGGCGGAAAATGATGCAAACCCGGAAATGGATGAAAAAACCTATGAGTTAGCTCAGCTGGTGTTTCAGTTAGTGCGTGATGGCAAAGCGGACGAGTTAAAAAAATCACTGGAAATGGGCTTGCCGGTTAATATCCGTACTGGCAACGGCGATAGTTTGTTGATGTTAGCCAGTTACAACGGTCACTACGACATGACAAAACTATTATTGGCGCATGGTGCCGACCCAGAACTTGCCAATGATCGTCAGCAAACACCGTTAGCCGGCGTGGCCTTCAAGGGCTACAAAGACATTGCTGAGTTATTGATCGAGCATGGGGCTAATGTCAATGCGACCACACCGGATGGCAAAACCGCTCTGATGTTTGCTGCCATGTTTAACCAACTCGAAGTGGTGGAGTGTCTTCTGACGCATGGAGCTGATGCCAGTATGATGACGGATGAGGGTAAAACTGCCTTAATGTTGGCCGATGCCATGGGGGCTGCTGACACCCGGGAACGACTCAGAAATGCCTGATACGCTGTGCCTTGCAAGTAGAGATAAATTGGTGCAGCGAACTGAATTGTGTACTATTAATTTATCCCATCAAGTAAAGAATGATTCCGATGTCATCAGTTAAGACGTTTCTGTTTCGTCACCGCCGCCTGATTATTAGCCTGCTGAGTTTGAGTGTAATTTACACGCTGGCCGGTTTTTATCTGTTGCCCTGGCTGGCTGAAAAGCAGTTGAAAAGTACATTGGATCAACGCTTACAGCTGCAGGCTCAAGTGCAGGAGATACGTTTTAATCCCTATACTTTCGAATTAAGTGTGACGGGACTGGATATTAAAACCAAAGAAAATGAGCCGCTTGCAGCATGGGAGTCGGTTTATATCAATGTTGATCCGAACCAGTTAGTTAAACGCAATATTCTTATTCGTAACATTGATATTGATGGCGTTAACCTCTATTTCGAACGTGATTCAGATACAGAAAATACGCTGACAAAATTAGCCACTAAATGGCAGGAAACCGCTCCAGAGCAGGATGCTGAACCAGCTTCCACTGAGCAAGCGGTTTCAGAAGAAGGTGAGCCACTATTTAATGTCATTTTAGATACGCTGAGTTTTGAAGAGGGGCAGCTGCATTATGTCGATAATGTGCCAGCCGAAACGTTCAAAACTGAACTGTCACCCATTCATTTCCAATTAAAGAATTTTTCTACCAAAGCAGGTGAGACAGCAAACACCCACTTAGCTATTGCGCTTGAAGATAAAGCCAACTTAACCATAGCAGGTGATTTTTCCTTATCGCCACTGAGCCTATCGGGTCAGCTCAGCTTAAGTCAGTTTAACCTGCAGACACCGTATCGTTATTTTAAAGCGCAGTTACCTGTTGAGTTAAAGCAGGGGCTGGTGGATATTAAACTTGACTACGATTTGAACCTGGCTGGAGAACAGCCCAACGTCGATATTAACAACACCATTATTCAGCTTTCTAAGCTGGATGTATATCAGCCGGGCATCACAAAAGCCTTAATCACTGACGGTCAGTTAAACGTTGAGAACGGGCATTATCAATATCCGGAAAATCAATTAACCATGGATAATGTTGTGGTGAGCAATGCCAAACTGGCTGCTTTGCATAACAAACAGGGCGAGATTAACTGGTTGCAACTCATCGAAGCCTTACCCAAATCTGACACCGAACAGACAGCGTCGTCAGAAGAGACACCCGCATTGAAATTAGCGATTGCTGAAGTCGAACTGAAAGATGTTGCTCTGTTTATTGAAGACCAGCAGCCGGAGTTAGCCTCAAATATGACATTAAATCTGGCGGCTAGCCTGAAGAATCTGAGTTTGGCAGATAATCAGGAAATGCCCTTTACCAGCCGTATTAAAGTCGGTTCTGGTGGTGAGCTATCTGCTGATGGTGAGCTGCAGCTATTCCCTGTGCTGACGGTGACCGCAGACACGAAAGTCGACCAGCTATCATTGAAACCGTTGCAGCCTTATATCCATGAATATGCCTATGTCAGCTTGCAGGATGGGCAGGTATCCGCCAATGCTTCACTCAAAAGTAATACCGATGATGCTTTATTGGTCAAAGGTGACTTAGCCTTATCCTCATTGCAGATAGATAATCAAAACCTGAAAGAGAAGCTATTCAGTCTGGATAAATTATCCGTTAACACCATCGATTTTTCTCTGAAAAATAAAGACTTGGCAATTTCAGATATTGAAGTCAATAAGTTGTATAGCCGTATCTTTATTAATCAACAAGGCGTGACTAATTTGCGTATGTTGTTAAAAGAGCGGCCGGGTCAAACAACAGCGCCCGCAGCTGAAACTAACGCTAAGGATGAGTCTTACAAAGTGTCGATTGGACAGGTGAGCATTAAAGACGCCAGTTCACGCTTTACCGATGAAAGTCTGCCGATTGTATTTGATACCCAAATGCGTTCGCTGGATGGTGAAATCAGTGGTTTTTCAACTCAATCTGATCAAGCCGTCGAGTTGAATCTGGAAGGTCAGGTACAAGAGTTTGGCATGGTCGAAATCAAAGGCAGTTTGGCACCGTTTAATATTACGGAGAAAAGTAATGTGGCGATGTCATTCAGCAATCTCGACTTACCAGCGATGAGTCCGTACACCATCAAATTTGCCGGTAGAAAAATTGCTGATGGCCGTGCGGATGTGAAACTCAATTATGCCATCCAGGATGGATCATTAAATGCCACTAACAGTCTGGTGATTCGTGATATTCGTTTAGGTGAACGCGTGGAATCACCGAATGCAGTGGATTTACCCTTGGATCTGGCGGTGGCCTTATTAAAAAACAGTGATGGAGTGATTGATTTAAGTATTCCGGTGACTGGTGATGTGAACAATCCTCAGTTTGAGATGGGCCCGGCCATACGAAAAGCCATTTTTAATGCGATTCGTAATATTGTGACCTCGCCTTTCCGTTTCCTGGCTAACCTGGTTGGAGGCGATGAGCAGCCGGTGAATGATATTCGTTTTGCTGCCGGACGAGCGGAGCTGACACCCCCACAAAAAGAAGCCTTATTAAAACTCACAGAAGCCCTGGCACAACGCCCACAATTAACGCTGGAAATTCCTGCACCTTATGCAGAAAGTATTGATCGTCAGCAACTTCAGTTAAAAGCGGTGGAACAGGACATCGAAACAGGCTTAAAACAAACAGATGTTGAACAGCAATTATTAGAACGTCGGAAAACGGTCTTGGAGCGTTTGTATACAGAACAGGCTATAAGCCCAGACTTATCGGTGCTGAAACTGGAAGTGATGGCTAAAAATACGGCGGCTGACGACCAAGATCCATCTATTGATCTACTCGCCTATAACAGCAAACTCAAAACCGCTTTAGTCGCCAAAAAAACGGTTTCTGAAGCCGATCTGAAGCAGCTCGCACAAGCCAGACAAGATGCCGTGATGGCCTATATCAAACAGCAGGCAAAACTCAGTGATGCGCAGCTGCATGCTGATGCTATCAGCGCGATTAAGGCCAAAGACGAGGATGTCGTGATGCGCTTTGATTTGCGCTCGCAATAAATCAAACACGACAGAGACGAGAATTGTAGAGCGATTTACAGGCTTAAAAGCTGACTTAGAAGATGTCTATGCCACGTTCCATACGGCATCCTGTTAAAGTATGCACTGTTATTAATAGCCTGTTAGTTGGCTCCCGCCTTTAGGAAAAATGTGTGACGAATAATGACGTTTTAAGACGAATCCGTTACATCCTCGACGTTAATGACGCGACGATGATTTCGATTTTTGAACAAGCCGATATGACGGTGAGCCGTGATGATG
This sequence comes from Methylophaga sp. UBA2012, assembly GCF_002335235.1. Lineage (NCBI taxonomy): Bacteria > Pseudomonadati > Pseudomonadota > Gammaproteobacteria > Thiotrichales > Piscirickettsiaceae > Methylophaga > Methylophaga sp. UBA2012. Next base: position 12,250 of record NZ_DDCG01000016.1, read on the forward strand.
TACGCCAGTGGTTGAAGAAAGACGATGATCCTGAATATCAATCACTGAATGACAAACAGATGGCCACCTTTCTGAACGGATTGATTAACCATTTGCGTGGTAAAAAAGAAGGCGAGCAACCGAAGCCGGAAAAGTCACTGAATAACAATATTATCCTCAGAAAGTTGAAGATAGCCTTTAACTTACAAAGTGACGAAATATTAGATGTATTGCAGCTGGAAGGTTTCAGCCTGAGCAAGCATGAGTTAAGTGCGTTTTTCAGAAAGCCGGATCATAAACATTTCCGTGCCTGTAAAGACCAGGTTTTACGTAACTTTCTACAAGGCCTGCAACTGAAATTTCACCCAAAGAAAAATGACCTTGAGGGCTTTAGCTGGCCGTCACTGGATGATAAAGAGAAGTAAGTTTTGACGAGTCCTCAATTCTTCGACTGCATTGTGATTGGTGCCGGTGCAGCAGGTCTGATGTGTGCCGCCACCGCCGGTCAACGTGGACGCCGGGTATTAGTGTTAGATCATGCGAATAAGGTGGGTAAGAAAATTTTAATGTCAGGCGGTGGTCGTTGTAATTTCACCAATCTGTACATGGAGCCGGATAATTATCTGTCGGCAAACCCCCATTTTTGTAAGTCAGCCTTAAGTCGTTACACCCAGTATGATTTTCTGGAGCTGGTCTCACGCTACCAGCTGGCCTATCACGATAAAGGCGCGGGCGAATTATTCTGTGATGATAAAGCCAGAGATATCCTGAATATTTTATTAGCAGAATGTGAAACGGGCGGTGTCACCATTCAAACTGATACCGCCATTACAGCCATCAGCAAACAAGACAATGAACAGTTTGTCATCGATACGCCACGAGGTGAGTACCAGTGTCATTCACTGGTGATTGCAACGGGTGGCTTGTCTATTCCTAAAATGGGGGCCACTGGCTTTGGTTATAAAATTGCCAGACAATTTGGCCTGAAAGTGAAAGAGACAGAACCGGCGTTAGTGCCATTTACGCTGAGTGATGCCTGGTTAAACGTTGCGCAGGAGTTAGCCGGGGTATCCATAGATATCAGTGTAACTTGTCGCCAGCAAACCTTTAATGAAGCCTTATTATTTACGCATCGAGGCTTAAGTGGGCCAGCCATTTTGCAGATATCCAACTACTGGTACAGTTCGGATGAGATCACGATAGACTTTTTACCAAGGCAATCAGTGGCAGAGTTAATTGAACAATGGAAAACGGCTGGAGAAAAAGCCACGCTGAAAACATTGCTGGGGCATTATTTACCGAAACGATTTGTGCTGACATGGTTAGGACTGATTGCTGCAGATTTAGGCGATAAACTGGTCAAGCAGTTATCAAATCAGGAAATAGACAAGCTGTCACAGTTTTTCCACCACTGGACAATCAAGCCTTCCGGAACAGAAGGTTATCGCACAGCGGAAGTCACCCGCGGTGGCGTCGATACGGACGGCATTTCGTCAAAAACCTTTGAAGCCAAAACCACAGAAAACTTATATTTTATAGGTGAAGTGCTGGATGTGACTGGCTGGTTGGGCGGATTTAATTTCCAATGGGCATGGTCAAGTGGCTGGTGTGCAGGGCAATATGTGTAAGCAGGTTCGATTAACGCAGAAAATAGACGCGATGTTATTACGCCATGAAACAAGCGGTATCTCTACAGAAGCTTGATAAGAACATTAACGGACAACGTCGGTTACGGGCGTGTCACGAATGTGATTGGGTGTCTGCTTTACCACGACTTCATGCCGGAGAAGTCGCACAGTGTCCACGTTGCCAACATATTCTGGTCAGACGCCATTACCGTCCGGCCCAACGCAGTCTGGCTTTAGCCATCAGTGCTGTCATCGCATTATTGATCGCGGTGAGCTTTCCCTTTGTCAGTTTTTCGATAAAAGGCATTGGCCATAGTATCGAAATTGAACAAACAGCATCGATGTTATTAAGTTTTGAGCAGCCGATTGTTGCCATTGTGGTGGCACTGACTATTATCATTCTGCCAGCACTGTACCTTTTTTCAGTGATCTGGTTACAACTGGTCTTGCTGTTTTCAGAACCAAAAATAAAACACCGACAAATTGCGCGGACCTTAAAACATCTGGATAGCTGGATGATGGCTGATGTGTTTATTATCGGTGCATTGGTGAGCTTGTTCAAAATTGCTGGTATGGCCGATATTCAGCTGGGTATCGCCTTTTGGGCCTACGCGGTATTTGCGTTTTTATTATTGATGACAACACGTTCTATCGATGCCGACTGGATGTGGTTTGCGATTGCTGGCGAACCGCGTGCGCCGGCGCAGACCAGAACCGGGCAAGGGGCCTCTGAACAAGGGCTGACGGGCTGTCCGACCTGTGGTTTGATTCATACGCTTAATGAAAATGGCGATAATCATTGCATCCGTTGTGGCGAGCCTCTTCATGCACGTGCACCTAAAAGTCTGCAACGAACGATGTCATTACTCATCACCGCAACTATTCTGTATATTCCAGCCAATGTCTATCCCATTATGACTACCACCACCTTCGGTCAGGAAAAAAACAGTACCATCATGGGGGGAGTGATTGATCTGATTCAACATGGATCCTGGCCGATTGCACTAGTGATTTTTATTGCCAGTATTTTGGTGCCGATAGGCAAATTACTCGTCTTGTCGTGGTTATGCCTGACCGTCAATAATGCTCATCAGCTAAGCCAAATGACGCGTTTGAAATTGTATCGGATTACCGAATTTATCGGTCGATGGTCTATGGTAGACGTGTTTGTGGTGTCGATTCTGGTGGCCTTGATTCATGCTGGTGACTTAATTTCTGTCACCCCCGGATCAGCCGCTCTGGCCTTCGCTAGTATGGTTGTACTAACCATGTTGGCAGCGATCACCTTTGATTCACGATTAATTTGGGATAACCCTCAATCTGAGTTACGACCTATGCGGGGCAAGAAAGTATGACGGAAGATATCTCTAATACTGACACAACAGACGAATTAGATACTGCTCGAGCCAGCAAAGCATCAAGCTGGTCACCGATTTGGATTCTTCCGATTGTCGCAGTATTAATCGGTGCCTGGTTGGTTGTGGATGATTATCTCAGCACCGGGCCACTGATTAATCTGACGATGAGTGATGCTGAGGGCATTGCTGCTGGCAAAACGCTGATTAAAACACGTAATGTGGAAATTGGGCATGTTGAATCAGTGAAGCTTTCGGATGATTTGCAATACGCTGTGGTCAAAGCCCGGATTGACCCCGATGCAGCATCAACCCTGGTTGAGGACACACGTTTCTGGGTGGTAAAACCGCGTATTGGACGTGAAGGTATCAGTGGTTTAAATACCGTGCTGTCCGGCGCGTATATTCAACTTGAACCTGGTAAGTCAAAGCAGGAAAAGCGTGACTTTGAGGTATTGGATCAACCACCGGTGTCACTGAGCGGCGATGGAATTCGTATCAGTCTCGACAGCCCTCTGGGAATTTCGTTGAATCCCGGTGACCCGGTCAGTTATCAGGGCCAGATTGTTGGTCGGGTTGAGAAAGCTGAGTTCTCGGCCAGTGATCAACATATGCACCATGAGTTATTTATCGAAGCACCCTATGATGTGTTGGTCACCAAAAGCACCCGCTTCTGGTCTTCTTCTGGTGTCAATATCAGCCTTGATTCGAAAGGCTTTAATATCAACCTGGCGTCACTTGAGACCTTATTAAGCAGTGGTGTCAGCTTTGGTGTTTTACAGGAAATGGAAAATGACAAAGCGGCGGAGTCAGGTGATGAGTTCACCTTATATCCGAATCAGACCGCAGCCCAACAAGCGAGCTATGATCACTACATCGAATATGTGTTGATGGTGAAGGATACTGTGCGTGGTTTGGCAGAAGGTGCGCCAGTAGAGTTCAGGGGGCTGCGCATTGGTACAGTACAAAGTGTGCCCTGGGAATATAACTCGAGAATGCGAAATGGTAAGGATGGTTTTGCTATTCCGGTGCTTATCAGACTCGAGCCTCAGCGGCTGGGTGATTTCCATGATGGTCTGCTTGAAGAGTGGAAAGAGCGTATTGATCGACTGATTAAACGTGGTCTGGTCGCTACTTTAAAACCGGGTAATTTACTTACCGGTTCGATGTTTGTGGATATCAATATCGACAAAACACCCGGCATGCCTGAGATTAAAACCGCCATGTTCAGAGAGCGACAGGTGATTCCGACCAAGTCATCACAGCTCGCACAGATGGAAATGAAAGTCTCTAATTTACTCGATAAGTTAAATGGTATCGATGTACAGCCTGTTTTAGATGGAGTGAATGCTAACTTGAAAACTTCTCAGGCGTTGCTGCAAGAAGTGCAAAAACTGGCAGTCAGTATTGATAACTTTGTGAATAATCCTCAGACACAAACCATTCCGGGTAATGTTAATCAGACGCTGACTGAACTTAGAGAAACGCTGAAAGGATTGTCACCCGACGCACCGGCGTATCAGAACTTATCGCAAAGTATTAAGAGTCTGGAAGGCTTGATTAATGACATACAGCCCTTGGTGCGGACGTTGAATGAGCAGCCCAATGCACTTATTTTTAATCGCACCGAGCAGATGGACCCACAACCACCTGCTGCTCAGCCATAAATTCAGGAGTCTGTTGTGAAACGATTTTTTATTGGGATGTTATTCATATTGCTGACCGCATGTGCCAGCCAGCCTGTGACGCAGACAAATTTCTATACTCTGCCTGTGACTCAGGCGTCAGAGCAGGTGGTGTCTGATAAAACGGTTTTTATTAAACCGGTTATTCTGGCTGACTTTCTCAGCAACAATGGAGTCGTTTTACAACTCGATGACATCACCATTCATTCTGCTCAGTATCATCAATGGGCTGAGCCGTTAACAGACCAGTTGAGCCGCGCTTTACGGGACAGACTCCAGGCGGCACAGTCAAATTATCGGATTGTGAACCTGCCGTCATTTGCCAAGCAAAGCACCTATCAGTTGCAGCTGGAATTTGACCAATTTCAAGGACGTTTCGATGGCAAAGCGGTGACCAGTGGTCAGTGGCAATTGATGAATACCGCTGGAGAAACACTCAAAACACAGCGATTCAGCCTGACTCAAGACCTGCCAGCAGAAGGTTATCCGGTGCTGATCCGAGCCTTAGCGACGAACCTGGACAAATTAGCGGCTGAGATAGCGAAACAATTACCATCTGAAGATAAGCAGCAATAATTGATGTCGGTTATCAGGCTCTGACACCAAATTTCAATTTCTTAATGTATAGATAACGACGTTATGTATAAAAAGAAAATTATTTTGTTTGCCGCATTTGCCTTTCTGATAGTGATTTTGGCTTTGTCACTCACCGTCTGGTCGACCAAGTTCACAGCATCGAATATTGCACAAGTGAATATGGCCAACAGCTTACTCACCGAGCATTTAAAGCTGTCTGATCATAGCTATCGTTTATTCAAGCAAATCACCGATGAAATTCTGCTCGGTAAAAGTGCCAATCAGTCCATTGTCAGAAATAAACGGGCCATGATTACCGAGACGCTATCTCGTATCAGAGCATTAGAAATTGCTCAACGAGAAGCCCTGGGCCCGGAAAAAACCAAGGGTTCTGTCGAGGATACAGATAATCTGGAAATGGCCATAAATGGCATACTCAAGTCATTCGCTGAAGTACTGGAAATGAGTGATGAACAATCACGCTCACAGAAAATTAAATTCCTTCTGGAAGAGCAAATTGATAATAATTTCCGTGATGCGATTAACCTGGCACTGCAGCGCCAGTCTGGATTGGTGGATGCGCTGAATGCCAATATTGAAAATCGACACGCCCTGATTTATTGGTCGGCATTGGTACTGTCTTTATTAGCCATTTTTCTGACGATACTGGGTAGTCTGGCATTAATTCGAAATATAACTGAACCCGTGGACCAATTAAAAAAAGGAGCGGAAGCGCTTTCAAAAGGTGATTTGCAATACCGTGTACCACTTGGCTTTGATGCTGAGTTTGATGCCATTGCTGAATCATTTAATGGAATGGCACACAATCTGGCTGAACAAAAACAATTACGTGATACCCTCAATCAAAACCTTGAATATGAGGTGGCAAAACGTACAGAGGAGCTGGTTCAATTGAATCAGACCTTACAGCACAACGATGTGTCCAGACGACACTTTCTCGCTGATATCAGCCATGAACTCAGAACACCGCTTACCATTATTCGCGGTGAAGCTCAGGTGGCATTGAGACAAAAAAAAGCTGAGGATTCTGACCCTGCTTTACGTGATGCATTAAGCCAGGTACTCGAGCAGGCTTTGTTTTTGAGTCGACTGGTGGATGATCTGCTATTTATTGCTCGAACCGATACCAATAACCTGAGACTGGAATGTGCAAAAACCAATATCCATGATCTCATCACTGACTGTTGCCAAGATATGCGTCACCAGGCAAAAGCAAAGTCCATGGTCATAAGTTTTCATCCTGTCGCAGAACCTGCCTATGCCATGGTGGATGCCGAACGAATAAGGCAATTGTTAATTATTGTGCTCGACAATGCGATCAAATACAGCCCTGCAGAGACACAAGTACAAATCAATACATCGACTGATGAGCACAACATCCTGATTCATGTAGCGGACCAGGGGCATGGACTTGAGCAGTCCGAGCTCCCCTTTATTTTTGATCGTTTTTATCGCAGTCAAAAAGTACGGAGAGAATCCTTACCGGGAACAGGCTTGGGATTAGCTGTAGCCAAGGCAATAACCGATGCGCATCAGGGAAAAATCTGGGCTCAAGTAGATGACACTGGTTTTCGTATTACTATCTCACTGCCTCGGGTGGTCTAATGCAAATTCTGCTGATTGAAGATGAAAAACGGGTGGCTGACTTTATCTGCCGTGGGCTGAAAGCGGAAGGCTTTTTTTGTGAGCAAGCGAATGATGGGGCAACAGGTCTCGCTTTTGTGAAACAACACCAATACGACTTGCTGATTATTGATCGCATGCTGCCAGATATGGATGGTTTAACTATCTGCCAACGCGTCAGGAAGCAGAATGCAGACATTCCGATACTTTTTTTAACCGCGGTGGATGACACACAGGAAAAAGTCGCCGGACTCAGGGCCGGCGCTGATGATTACCTGACTAAACCATTTGATTTTGAAGAGTTAATTGCAAGAATTGAAGCGCTAGGTCGAAGACGCTCAGCCCATCAACCTGAACAAGACAGCCTGCAAGTTGGACCGTTACAGATAAATGTCGGTGAGCGTAGTGTTTATGTGGCGGGACAAGCGGTCGATCTCACCTCATTGGAGTTTGATCTGTTGTTATATCTGGTGCAAACCGATGGCAAAGTCGTCTCGCGTGAACGCATAATCAATGCAGTGTGGGGGATAAATACTGATCCGTTGACGAATATTGTTGATGTTTACATCCGCCGTCTACGGAAGAAAATTGATAACGATCCTGCACGTTCATTCATTGAAACCAAACGTGGTGTTGGTTACCGTTTTTCAGCAAAATAATATTCATTTACTGTTCATTTTAAACTCAGAATAAATTCAGTATCGCCTGCCTAAACTGACCTTCGTTTTCACACTAAGGTTAATGATCATGAGAAAGTCCTTATTCGCTCTGGCTGGTTTATCAGTGTTAAGCCTGTCGACCATTTCTTTACCTGTTTACGCCTATGAGGCTGGTGACTGGCTAGTTCGCGGTCGAATTATTAATGTTAATCCCAATGACGATAGTGGTCAGTTATATATCAACGGGGCTGCCTCCGGCGAAGGGGTCAGTGTCAATGATGATACTGTGCCAGAACTCGACATCACTTATATGATTACCAGACACTGGGGGGTGGAGCTGATTCTGGGGTATTCCGAGCATACCGTTAAAGGGGTAAAAAACTGGAGTAATCTCGGTGATGTGGCGGACACAAAGGTCTTACCACCGACATTACTTCTGCAATATCACTTTTTACCGGACTCCTCGATTAGACCCTATATCGGTGCCGGGATTAACTACACCTACTTTTTTGATGAGGAAGTGCCAGGAATTCTCGGCACACCGGGCTCTAAGGTGAAGCTTGATAGCTCTTGGGGACTGGCCGCTCAGGTCGGTGTTGATGTGGCCATTAATCAGGACTGGTTTATAAATGTCGATATGAAATATATCGATATTGATACCCAAGCGCACTACAGCAATATATTAGGTGGCACAATCGACAAAGCTACGATTAACGCCGATATCGATCCCTTTGTGTTTGGTATTGGTATTGGCCGGCGTTTTTAATCTCGAACTCTTTTGACCTCCCCATTAGCCCGCATTTATGCGGGTTTTTTTTGTGCTTTTTTCAGTGTTGAAAAATTCATTTTCTGTTCATCTAATAATCAGATCGTATTCAGCCATCCCGCCATAAACTGAGCCTACACAATTCGTGAAGAGGAAGAAAAAATGAAAAAACTATCATTAATGACATTGATTTTAAGCAGTTCGATTGCCGGTTCAGCGCTGGCCAGCGAGTCACTGAGTAAAGAGGTGATTCAAAAAGCGCAGGAAAACTGGGCAGAGGCGATTGTTGAAATTGGTCAGGCAAAACTGGATGGAAAAGACTATGAATCCGTCGCGAAAATGAAAGTCAGTGAGCTGTATGATTTTGAAGATGGCACGGTGTTATTTAAACCGACCAAGGCCGCGGAAGATCAATTCAGAAACAGCTACGATGAGGCTATTTCCTACTTTGTGGGTGGTAGCGTCTCAGAAGATAAAGGCTTTGCCCTGCAACCATGGACAAATGTCCGATTTGAAAATGAAGATATTGCCATCAAAGACGATTATGCCGTTGCGATGGGGAATTACTATTTCACTGATACCTCAGGTAAGGAAGTGAAAGTGGAATACACCTTTGGATATACACTTGAGGACGACGGCAGCGTCAAAATCGATTTGCATCATTCCTCTTTACCTTATCAACCATAAGGTAAGAACTACTGCGGGAGTAGTTCGGAAGCTCTGGCCTTTGGGCCAGAGCTTTTTTTATGCCTTAGTCTTTATTCACTTCGCGTTTATCAATAAACATTAAAATGATTTGCCGATCGGTATAGATATCGTTTGAACTATGCTGACGAATACCGTCGTAAAAGGCTTTGAACTTCGGATCACGTTGTTTAAATCCTTCGATATCCTGGTTTAATACTTGCGCCTGAAAAGCCGTTGGTGCCGTATCAAAATGACGTGATGCACAAAATACCGCTGTCGATTGTCCCGCCTTCTCAGCTACTGTTTCATTAGCTGGATTGAACAGACATTGTTGATAGTTCTGTTCCTCGGCATACACAAGCGTTGTAAATAAAAGACTAACAACAGCAAGAAAAAGCGTATGGACTTTCATCATGACCTCATCGAGTTAGATTGATTATAGATAATGACTTGTGCGCAATCTAAATTGTTCCAGTCTGATGTTGGGTTTTATGCTTCAACCCAAGCTACGGATGATTATCTTGTCTCATGCTTGAGTATGACTCGTAGGTTGGGTAGAGCTTAGGCGAAACCCAACGGTGCTTTGGATTTTATAGGGAGCCATTATCAAGGCCTTACCAAGCCATGAACTGTTCTGATGAATGAGATTAATCATCACCATAGAAATACATATAGGTACTGTCAGAGATGATGATATTAGCCGTGTTTGCTGCTTTTTAAAGTTTTATATTTTTAGATGAATCTGTACAGTACAGATTAATAGGTTTTATTTTAGAGGCTACCTTATGAAGGTTTTGGACTACTACGATAAGTTCGAATGCATTGGTTCTGATTGTGAGGATACCTGTTGTAGTGGCTGGCAAGTCAGTATCGATAAAAAAACATATCGAAAATATAAAACTATTTCCGATCAAAAATTCCGGAAAGAAGTGCTTAATAATATCGGCCCGGACAGACAAAAGGTCACCGGCGCAGAGTATAAGATCAAGCTACATGATGATGGCTCGTGTCCTTTTTTGAATGAAGACAAGTTATGTAATATTTATAAAAAATGTGGTGAAACTTACTTGTCCGATACGTGCACAGTCTTTCCCCGCAGACCAACCAAAGTTTTTAATCAGTCACACTCCGCTCTGAGCTTAGCTTGCCCTGAAGTCACACGCCTGGCTATTTTACCTGAAGCTCCTGTACAACTAATTGATATTGATATGGCCAGTGTGCACAGCCAAAGACTACAATCAATTGAATTAAAAATAGGCGCACATCTACCAGCTAATGCTGAGGAAACCTATGAAGCGATAAGGACAGTCTCATTCCACATCATACAAATGCGACAAATCACCCTGGACGAACGCTTATTTCTCTTGGGTTTCTTCTTAGATAAGCTTGATGCGGGTTCAAAAACAAACAGTTATATTTTGATGAATCAAACTATCGTTGAATTCATCGAGGCGCTTGACTACCCAGACGAACTATTAAAACCATATCGACAATTCAACTCAAATCCACGCCTGAAGCTTGAGTACTCTCTTACAATGTTGCTTACTGATTATCCAAGAGCGGCTAATCCTCGTTTGGCAGAATGCCTGGACTGGTTAAATGAGGGCTTGGATATCAACTACGATGAGTTTGAGATAGATAAGATACTTGAGAAATATCAAAGTGCTGACCAGAAATATTATCAGGACTTTTTACAAGAACGCGGCTATTTTCTGGAAAATTATTTAATCTCCCACTTGTTCCATTCTGATTTCCCTGTATCAAGCCAACATGGTTTATTTGATAGTTACCTTAGATTGATCACTTGTTTTACCAATATTCAAACCACGTTGATAGGAATAGCCAGCTATCATCAGAATATTGATACAGCTCATGTTCTGCAATTAATACAAAGCTATGAGCGGTTTATCTCGCATAACACTAAATACCTACCATCATTGTTGAAAAAACTAGAAGAATTGAAGTTTAATTCTTTGGGCGCAATGATGCTGTTACTTAAACCATGATCTAATTGTTAGTCTGTTTGTTGGGTTTCATGCTTCAACCCAACCTACGGATAGTTATGTTGGCCCCTGCTCAAATTTAGGGAGTTGATCTGACGTGTTGTCCCATTCAGCTTTGCTGGCCATAAAGATATGAGCGCCGGGTTGAATAGCTAAGCTGCTGTCTAAACAACCGGCAGGCACCACTAATAAATGACCATTCATTTGTGTCTGCGGTAAGGCTGAACCACAGTTTATGCAAAAGCTTTTTGTATGACGGGTGCCTGGTAAGGTGTATGTACGGATGTTTTCTTCCCCCGACAGCCAGATCAGTTTGGCGGATTGAGAGAACAGATTGGAAGCATGTGCTGATCCCGTATCTTTTCGACAATGACTACAATGGCAGAGATAAAAATGTTCAAAGTCGCCTTTGATTTCAAAGGTCACTTTGCCACATAAACATGCGCCGTGATGTTCCGTCATAGCTTTTCCTTAGTTTTTTCTGACACGTTTTGTTTCAACCACATGCTGATATTTCTCACTCTACCATTAGGGAGAGTGAAGTAGTGAAGTAGGTTGGGTAGAGGAACGAAACCCAACATTCAAGATTGAAGCTATGTTTGTTGGGTTTCACAGGTTCAACCCAACCTACATTTAAAATGAGCAAGTATCTCCTAAGGCGAAACTGGCGCTCTGCCCAAACTACAAAGTTAAGTAGGTTGGGTAGAGCCCCAGCGAAACCCAACGATGGGATAGACATTATCGGATAAGCTTGTTTGAGCTATGCTTGTCTGGAGTCATGTTTAAATTCAATCTACTGGATAATTATCTACTTCACACGCTGCCGCTGGGGTGTTCATTTAATCGAATCACGTTCTTCAACTTAAGCTCAAGCTTTTTTGAAAATCTAGTTTCGCCTTAATGGCGAGTCAGGGAAATGTTTGCCCATTTCCCTAACAACCCTAGGGCACCCCACAGTGCTGGCCTGCGGCTTCACTCGTCATAACATTGATTCAGGCGGTCGGCTAAAACTCGCTACGCTCACAAATTTGTCTTGAACAAAATTGGACGCCGGAGGCGCCCAAAGGGTGAGTGGCATGGATGCCACGAATCAAACACTAGCCTCCCTCAGACCTGAATAAATGTCACTCCTCGTCAGCACAAACGGGGGATTAGAAAAAGCCCCATTTTCCCGTCTATTGCCGCTAAAAATTGGCTTCATTTTATGGGTTAAGTGGGCACGTGTTTGAGCGTAGCGAGTTGGTGTACACGCCATAAAATGCAGTGAATTTTTAGATATAAGGCAATATCGGGTGCCCTTTTGTTTGGTTCGTTTATTTTGGGCAAACAAAATAAATGAACGCCCCAGCGGCAGCGTGTGAAGTGAAAAATAGAATAGTGTTTGAGGCAATGCTCTAACTTAAGCTAGAAAACATTTGTTGGGTTTCACAGGTTCAACCCAACCTACATTTAAAATAAGCAAGCATCTCCCTGACTCGCCATTAAGGCGAAACTAGCGCTCTACAAAGCGTTGATTGCTTTGATTCAATCCATCAACGAGGCAGGGCGATAAACGTGCCATCATTTTGTTTGGTCATTTCACGCATCAACACGCTGAAACGGTCGGTTGTACCGGGTGAGATAAAACCAATGGCATGAATTTTTGCCAGCCGTCTGCCGGATGGCAGTTTTTTGTTTTGCTGAGTAATGGCATCAATGACTGGGTCGTAACTTGAGCCGGTGTAATCATCACCAAACACATAAATGGATGTGGTGATATTGGTCTTGGCATATTTTCTTAACGCAGCGGTTAAGCCTTCTACCGGGCTGGAGTTAGAGACCGCATTCCACTTTTTAAACAATTCGATCACGCTTTTTCGTCTGGCCGGCGTGTCCGGCATCCATTGACCATCGTAGCCGGAAATCAGTGATTGCCCCATATCATTAAGGATTTGAAAACCTTTCACTTGAGGATGAATATTCAGCACATTGACGATTTCCTGTGACACTTTGCCCCAGATGTTTTTCATACTGCCCGAGGTGTCGACGATAAACACCACATAGTCACTATCAACTGGAATCCCGCCGACATCTTCATCGCGGGTTTTATTGGGCTTTTGCGGTGTTTTTAATGAGGCTTGTTTTAAGCGCTCTTCCACTAAACCCAGTCCAGCAATGCTTTCTGCCGTGGCGGCTTGTTTTTGATTTAATGCTTTTAGTTGCTGCTGCAGTGCTTTTGAGGCAGCAGCGGTAGATTGTTTTTGTTCTGATAAAGAAGAAAGCGCCTCGAGTTTTTGATTCATTTCCTGTTGAATCTGGCTGACAGAATTTTGCAGTGTGACTAACTGCGAGAGCATCGCACTGACATCTTCTGTGCCAGCAGTGGGAGCGACATCGACGTCGGTTTTGGAGATCAGAATCAACATCACCACCGCACCAAAGCCGCAGGAAATAATATCCAGAAACGACAGGCTGAAAATGTCGATACCTTTATCGCGACGCTTCATGGCCAGTTACTCGCTGGGCTGATTAATAAGCCATCCGACCTGGAGGCCCAGGCCCAGTATTCATAAGCTGCTTCCGGATCACCTTCCAGTGGCAGCAGGATCACATTCTTTTTCGCCTGGGTCAGACCGCTTTCGTTAATGGTTTGGCGGAACAGCCGTTTTCGGCACTCACCGGAAATAGTTTTGGCATTACTGGTCAATGAGCTACAGCCAGAAAACGGATTCAGACTTTTATAGTTGGATTCACCTTTGGTGGGCAAACCATCGGTGATGACATAGATATCGCTGGGTGATAGTTTGTTAACGGTGCTTAAACCTTTCTGCAGATTCGTTGCGCCGGTAGGAATAACTTGATTCAAACTGCTCATAATGCCGGACACGCTGGCACTGCTGGCAGGCATCCAGCCGGTGCCGCCTAACTGCTTAGCATCTTCACTAAAGGCGACAACGGCAATCTGACTGTTTTTCGGCGCACGTGCTAATAGCCAAGCGACCACGCGCTTGGTGCGTTGCCATTTAGCGGCTGAGACTTTTGTCTGATCAGAACTGCTTTTGGTTTTAATAATATCGAGCAGTTTTTCATTGGTCATCGAGGCGCTGACATCGACTAAGATCGCAATTTTACTGCCTTCCATTTTCAGACCGAGCAGATAGTTTTCTTCGTTGACTTGCTGTGTTTCGACCAGATCTTCTTTTTTCGGCACGTTGATCTCGGTAATACTTTTCTTGAGTTCATCGAGATTGGACTGTGCTGTTTGAATTTCACTGCTTTTATCGTTGAGATCGGCACGCTGTTGTTGCAGGCTCTGGCTTAAAGCGGCCAGATCGATATTCTCTTTTTTCAGTTGCGAGGTGAGTTCATCCAAGCCTTTCTGGGCGTCATCACGCGCTTGTTCCAGACTACTGATATCTTTTTTCAGGTTCTCCGTTTCTGAGGGCGATGACTCGATATTCTGTTTAACCAGCATAAAAACCAGAATCACCGCGCCCAAACCGCAGGACATAATATCCAGAAAGGCGAGGTTTAATCCTTCAGCTTGTCGGTTTTTACGGGCCAACGAAAATCACCGAATGCGACGAAGCAAAAACTTATCACAATAATCCTGCGTATCGACGATTTGGCTGTCTTGCAGGCGTTGTAACTGATGGAATAAAAACATTAAAAAGATACTGATCAGCAAGGCGACTAAGGTGGAGTTAAAAGCGATACCGAGACTGTCTGTCATCCCCGAGATGTCACCTGCCAATGCTTTATCAGCTTGTGATAAAGCCTGGCCGATACCGCGGACGGTACCGATAAAACCAATCGAAGGAATCGCCCAGATCAAATAACGAATCATGGTGTTTTCAGAATCTTGTTTAACGGCCAGTGCTTCCAGATTGCTTTCGATCGCATCCGACAGGTTTTGCACATTATTGGTTGAGCTATAGCGCCATAAAGAGGAGCGTAAAGTCCGCACCAGTGGTGATTGCATACAGTCCGCTGGGATTTCAGTATCCAGCCGATGAATAATCGCATTCACATCAAGAGTATGTTTTGCATCAGTATCCTCAGCTTGTGAATGGGCATCTTTAATCAGATCCACGCTGAACAAATACTTGGTTTTGAGAATATTTCGGTAGGCACTGAGGATCAGATAACAGCCCCACAACATCAGAATAAAACAGATTTCCTGCTCGTAATCTTTGATGATCACGGCAATATCGCGCGGTGCGGTTTGTCCCTGACTGACGGCAAACTCAATCAGTTGTGCTGCTTCTGGTCGAACATAACCAATGTAGAACAAATGCACGACAACGATAGAAATCAGTAATGCCGCAAAACTTTTCAGCATATCTTTCATGGTTTAAATATCCACGGGAAAGGAAACAGGGGAGTTCAGACTAATAATAGGTTTGCCGGCATAGACATTCTTCACCATCATCAATGCCAGCAGAAACAGGGCAATGGATAATACAATCACCAACGATTTTTTGAGTGTTGCCATATTAATGACCTCCGTAAACATAACGTCCCAGCCGGAAACCTAAGTCATCACGGCCCTGACTGGCGCCATCCCGATATGACGCCCTTAATTCTGATAGTGTGCCTGAACGCCAGTTAGCGCCTTTTACAACATGCTCATCACCGGCTGTTTTATCCAGCGTCTGAGTATAAACAAGCCCCGGTTTAGGTACAGTAAGTGAGTAATTATCATGTGTCCATTCACTGACATTGCCGCCCAAATCAAACAAACCTGATAACTCTCTGTTCATCGACATCACAGGTGCCATGCCAGCATAACCGTCGTTATAACGTGGCACATAATGTGTCACCGAGCCTTTAGCTGATTCATCCGCTATATTCACTGCTTTAGGGAGAATGGTTTTGTCATTACCCCAGACAAACAGTGTTTGAACCGGGCGGCCGGCTTTTCTGGCTAACCATTCCCACTCGGCCTCGGTCAGTAAGCGATAACCATCAGCTTGATCATTGATTTGCGTGACCTGATTACCATTGATGTTATACACCACTGTTAGGCCTTCAAGCTGACTCAACCAGTTGGCGTAACGCACAGCATCTAACCAGGTAACGGATGTGGCCGGCAAGTTCGGATCACCTTTGTGGCTTTTATCAAATTGGGCATAGGCAGCATTCGTCACTTCATGCACCCCAGCGTAAAACGGGCGGTTAATGGTGACTTTGCGGATAAACTCATTGGCCCGTTGCCCTGGCTCACTGCGTTCAGCACCCATAATAATGGTGTCGTTTGGGGTGAATAACATCATCTCGCCACCGGCACGGGTATTGTAGCTTCTGGGGGCTTCTTGCAGTCGGGCTTGTTTCTCCGTCAGTAAATTCACCGAGACGCTGCTGGTCGATTTTGCTGTCGGTGTTATCGTGCGAGTCTCAGCTCGGTAGCCGTCCAGACTAAAGTCGATAGTCTGTGGCAGCGCATCCAGCGTTAAGCTTAATGGCGTTTGTCCAACAGACTTATTATTGATGGTGACATTCGCTTGAGGCGTGGACTCTATCACCACCTTGCCCATTTCTTTTTCTAAGTTGAACTGCAGTTCGCTAGTTTCACCCTGCTTAAGATTAACGCGCTTGGACTGGGAGAAATAGCCTGGTTTTTTGTAAGTCAGTACGTTGTTTTGATTGGCGTCCACTTTGATGACATTTTGTAATGGCGTATCAATACCATTGACGGTCAGTGTGCCGCCTTCAGGTAATGCGGTGAGATGGATTTTTGCACGTTCTGCCTGCAATCGATATTGCCTGTTTATCTGTGTGCTTGTCTGATTGATTTCGACAGAATCAGTGACGGTCTCAAACCCCGGTTTAGTGATGTCGAGCTGATGTGGGCCGCCGGGCAGGGATAAGGTTAAAGGCGTCTGCCCCTGTGCTTTTCCATCGATAGAAACATCTGCCTGAGCGGATGTGCTGCTCAGTGATAACTCACCCATGACGGGGGTTAAGTTAAGTGTTTCTTCAATCTTCTGCGCGGGCGCTAAGCTGTATTGCCGGGTAACAGGCTCATAAAAAGGGTGACTGGCCTTGATGGTGTAGTCACCATTCTCAAATGATTGTTCAAACGTATTGGCCACTGTGGTGAGTTTGTCATTGATATACCAGCGGGTTTTATTGTCTTCCAGCCCGGTTTTCAATACGACTTCAGCAGGTAAGGGCTGCAAGGTGATTTGTGTTAATTTGCCAAAGCCGGATTGAGAAATCAGCTGTGTTGTCGTTTGGTAGCCAGGCGCAGAGGCTTCTACCTCAGCGGTGTCAGACAAACTATATAAATGATGATCCAGTAGCAGAGCGATGCCACTGTTGGTACTCAGCTTCGCTTCAGTGCTGATGGCTTCAGGCAAGACTTGAATGGGTGTGGCTCGTGAAGCAATCAGTGTCGCAAAAACAATACAGGCAACAACGATAAATCCAAGGCTGAGCCATAACAGCATACGCCGCTGTCGACGTTTAGCAGCCTCAATGGCCTGATTAAATTCGCTCATCGGCAATCACGGTGACTTGATAATCGCTACGGTTCAAAGGGATCTGCACCTCAATCAGCTTGGAGCGATAACCCTCGCGTTTGCCTTCAAAAGAGTAGGTGCCAGGTTTGAGCTGAATCGTTTTACCTGTGGTTTCGCCCACTTTCCCCACCCCGCGAACGGAGACGAAGGTTTTACCATCGGAAATCACATTCACGTTCACCGGGGTATTCACGGCATTGATGGTAGACTTCAACTGTTGAGCCGCTTTCGCCAGAGATGGACTCTGAGCACCAAAAGACTCAGCCTGAATCACATTGATATCAGCCGTGGCTTTTACCGCTGGATTACTTAGACGATAAGGGTTTTGCAATAAGCCCTGTATATTTTGGTCGATCTCCACAATCCGTTTGGCCTGATTTAAGCGGTCGATAAGGTCTTTATTAGCTGGCCGTTCTTTTAGGGCAGCGCTTAATTCCTGTTTGGCAGTTTCCCAGTTATCGGCTTGTTGTGCCTTCTCTGCCGCGACAATATGCTGGTTGAAACGCAACTGTGACTCCAGTTGAGCTAACGCCGCTTTCACTTCTTTATTTTCAGGTCGGGAAGGGTAAATTTTTTCTGCCTGACTCAGTGCCTGTCTGGCTTTTTCAACCTGCTGCTGTTTAATGGCTTGATACGCCTGAGATATGGCTTGGTTAAAGCGTGACTCGGCCAGCTGCGTGCGCAGCACCTGGGCGCGCTGTTTCATCTCTTCTCGATCGGGTTCGATTTTCAGTAATTCTTCAATCAGAGACAGCTCTTTATTCGGATTGTTTTCATTTTTAGCGACACGAATCGCTTCATTCAGCTCGACTATTTGGGGGATGTTTTCTATTTTCTGTGCCAAGGTCTGAGCATCTGCTGAATCAGCCTTGTGAATAAGGGCATTATCTATCTCCAGACGGGCACGTTGATAATCATAATTGTCGTAGGCCTTTTGGGCCTCTTGCATGGCTTTTTCAAAAGCCGCTTCGCTGTCAGCCAGTGTTTTCTCAGCGGTTTGCGTCAGCGTATCAATGGCTTGTTTCGCTTTAGCATATTGCCCGGTGCCAAAGGTATCGACGGCGGTTTGTTCCTGAGTTGTTAAGGTCTCGGCCAGTGATTTATCCCAGCTATCAATATCGATTTTTTCCAGCTGCGGTTTCAACGTGTTTTCATACTGAGAAAACGCATCCAGATAAGCCTGACGAAATGCGGCAATATCTTCTTCGTTTTTCGGTTCTTCGACTTTTTGTACCGCGGGTTGTGTGTTTGGCGGAGACTTTTCGGTTGTGGTGCTGTTAAATCGAACATTATTAAGGCTGAACAACACTAGCCCTGTCACCAGAATAAGTGAGAGCACGATAATCACGCCAATGAGCAGGCGCTGTTGTTTCGCCTGCTTGGCTCTGCGTATTTCTTCGTTGATCATGACGGCGTTTAAAGCGCTTTATCAGGTGTCGATTCAAGCTCATACATACGTGCCATGAAGGCACGCCATTGCTGAAACTGCTGTTCCATATTACCGGTCAACTTGGTGCTTTGATTTTCAAACTCAATCACTTGAGGTGACATTTCCAAATCCAGTGACTGGCCCAGCTCATTGATCGCATCCTGATGGAATTTGGCTTCTTCACGCGAAGTAATACCACTGGTGATTAACACCGCACCGCCAATCCCACCAGCGATAGTGACCATATCCCTGCCCAAGTTATTGTCATAACGGCTGCCATTTGAACCTACCGCCACCGCCGCAGCAATTAATAAGGCGCCACCCACAATTTTCATCAGACTTTTATTTTGTGCTTCTTGTTGAAGTTTCAGTTCTGTCGCACTGGCTTTTTGCCAGGTCAGATAACTGTCATTCATTTTCTGTGAAAAAGCGGCGTAGTTAGGTTGCAGGTTATCAACAAATAATTGTTCTTTAACGCGAATCGCTTTCACCCGTTCATAAAGCGGATCCGCTTCGCTCGGCATGCCTTTAAGTTTAATCGGTGTGGAGCTGGTATCCATATATTCATCAAAGGCTTTGTCGTTAAAGCTGGCGCCGAAGCGTAAATCAGCAATGTGTTTTACCGTGCTTAAGTCCGATGGTTTTTGTTTCAGTAAGGCTTTGACGATATCAGCTGCTGCTTTATCAAATGCCGGATCATAAGGATCCTTATCGGTATTTCTGGGGTTTTTGTAAAAGCCATCTCCCACCTCGTAGTCGATATTGTCATCCAGCCACTGTTTGCCACTGGCATCGACCACTTGCATATCAAACTCGACTTCCAGGCCGTTTGACTCAACAATATTGCCTAAAACATACAGATCACCCGAAGCGGTTTTATCAGGTGTGACTCGAACCGCACCAAACTTGCCAGTATCATCGAGCGCTTTTTTAAGTTTATAGGCGAAACGATTTGCTTCAGCCCGACGCAGTTCCGGCCATACACCTTCTTTTTCATAATTGGCCGCTTTGTCAGAAAGACCGGGTGAGAATACTGGAATAACCACGTCCATTTTTGGGCCGCTGTAAGCCGTTTTCGACATATCTTCACTAAAGCTTGAAGACGATCGCGGTCCGACATTCACACCTGATCCGGATGTAGTAGCACAGCCTGTCAGCACATGCAGCATGACCAGCAGGTAGACCAGAAACTTGGATGGTTTTCTAAAACGATCAATGTTCAACGTTCATACCCTTATATTTTCTGTATTCATCCCAGAGCTTTTTGCGTATCTCTGGGTCGGTTTCTGCCTCGGCGGCGACACGGATCTGAGCAGCAATGGCATCATCATTATCCGCTGGTGGAATATCTTCCGGAATCTTACCATTCTCAGCGACATTGCCTGAGGCAGATATCTTACCTGAACCCGATTCAGTTGATTCTTGTGTATCTGATGCCGCTGCCATAGCTTCGTTAGAAGGCGCTTGTTCTGTGCCTTGCATCATGTCACTGGCTACTGACTCGGTGCCATTGGCACCACCTGCTGAACTTCCATTGCTGGTGTCACCAGCACCGCCGCCACCTGAACCGGAGCCAGCGCCAGCACCTGAGCCACTACCACTATTAGCTGAGGAGGAATTGGATGAGATGGAGATATTACATAACTCAAAGCGATTGAGAGAATCACTCAGCGCCTGTTCCATACGCGCCAGTTTTTCTGCTCGGGTCAACGCGGGATTATCCAGATAATCCACACTCACATTTTTACAATCCGTTGTATTGCTTGCGGATTCATCCGCCTGACTCAGCCCGGAATAGAGCATAAAACCCGACGCAATGGTGAGTAATAAAAAGACAGAGATAGGCTTTTGTCTCATCGTTGAAAAACGCTCCCGAGATATTCACTGCTTAATGATAGCTATCATAAAACGATAAGACAGCAAAAAGCATAAATCTTTCCTGAACTCGTTTTCCGAGGCTGCTAAAACACAAGAGTAGTGCTTAATTTTTTTCAGGGCTAACACGCCATACCGTGTTGCCGACATCATCAGCCACCAATAAGCCACCCATTTTATCGACGACAACACCCACTGGACGTCCATTTGCATCGCCATTTTCGTCCACGAATCCCGTCAAGATTTCCTGAGGAAGACCGTCGGGTTCACCATTCTTGAACGGTACAAAAATCACTTTATAACCGCTTAAGGGTTTTCTGTTCCAGGAGCCATGTTGTCCAATAAACGCGCCATGGTGATATTTCTCTGCCAGTAAATCTGCTTCATAAAACGTCAGGCCCAATGATGCAGTATGAGCGCCCAATGCATAATCGGGTTTGATGGCTTTTTCTACTAACTCCGGCCGTTGCGGTTGCACTCGGGTGTCTACGTGTTGTCCGTAGTAACTATAAGGCCAGCCATAAAAAGCACCCTCTTTCACAGAGGTCATGTAATCCGGCACCAGATCACTTCCAATTTCGTCTCGTTCATTGACCGTGGTCCAAAGTTCACCGGTTTGTGGCTGCCAGTCCAGCCCATTAGGGTTACGTAAACCTGAGGCAAATATACGTTTTTCACCGGTTTTCAGGTTCACTTCTAAGATGGCGGCACGGTTTTCTTCTGCTTCCATACCGTTTTCACCGATATTACTGTTTGAACCCACAGTGGCATAAAGCTTTGTACCATCCTCATTCGCAATAATATTCTTGGTCCAATGGTGGTTAATCGGTCCACCCGGTAAATCTGTCACATGCTCTGGCTTTGCGGTGATTTGAGTCTGTCCTTCTTTATAAGGGAATCGCACAATCTCATCAGCATTAGCGACATAAAAGTCATTGCCAATCAGTTCCATACCAAAAGGGGAATGCAAATTATCTAAAAACACATGCCGTGTTTCAGCGACATCATCATTATCATTGTCACGAAGTAAGGTAATACGATCGGCACTGGGTACGGCGGCACCAGCATCTTCTAAGACCATGCCTTTAATCCAGGATTTAATACTCCAATCTGTACTTTCACTTTTCGGTGCATTTGACTCCGCGACCAATACATCGCCGTTGGGCAAGACATATAACCACCGAGGATGATCTAAATCCACAGCAAATCGATTGACCATAAGTCCTTCAACAGCAGTGGGTTTGGCATCAATCGGCCAGCCCTCAGCGGGAGCAATATTTAGGGTGGGGATAAGCGATGTTTCGGGTGCCACTAAAACAGGATCAGGTCCGAAATCCGCTTGTGATGCAATTTTAGATGTATCGCCACAGCCACTCAGGCTAAGGGCGATAATACTGATCGCGGCGCTGTTTTTATAAAGGTGCTGCATAGTGTGCTCCTTTGAGTGAATATTTGAGTCTAACAATATTGACCTTACCAATGACTTGCTTTGGGTTAAAGGATGATTACTTGAAATGGATCAACGTGATCGTCAATAAAAAATGACCTTGGAATTCTTTAATAATTCACATTGTCATAAAAAGCGGTTTATTCACCTTTCAAGGAGATAACATGCAAATTCAGGTAAATACCGATCGTCATATTCCAGGTGACGATACGCTCACTGATTCGATTCGTGAGGAATTACAACATGCTCTTAAACGCTTTGACGAGCACGTTACCCGTATCGAAGTTCATCTCAGTGATCAAAACGGTGAAAATCGAGGCGGAGCGGATGATATTCGCTGCCTGATTGAGGCTCGGATAGAAGGCCATCAACCTAATGTGGTCACCCATGACGCTGCCTCTGTCAAACAAGCATTTACCGGGGCCACCGATAAAATCAAACGAGTACTGAGCACCACGATTGAACGCATGAAATCCCACTGATAACGTTTTTCTATCCATCATAAAAGGCCAAACAATTTGATTTGTTTGGCCTTTTTTATTCTGACTCCCAAGGGCCTTTTGTGAGCGGGTATCTATTTATCTGCGGTGAATAATGTGACTAATCACCGCATAAACTGCGGTAAATAAATTGATGTTGGCTCAGCTTGGTTAGCTGAAAAGCCTTAAAGCTGACTCGATAAAATTTGGCAACAAAATTAAGGCGATTGGAAAGTGGATACTTTAAAAGAGGAATGAATGGGGGTGCAGATGTATTCTTGTTTAATTATCAAGTTGGCTGCCCCTGACGGATCCCCACAAATAATCTAGTCATAAACTGGCACCTGCATCAACAACTGTATTTTTTTATTCGCTGCTTCCCACTCTCGTTTTTTTAATCGTAATCGTCGGTCTCGAAATGCCCTCAATCCAATATATTGATAGGATAAAACAGACCGTGTTTTAATCGAATTCGCTTGATAACCAAGATGACTTTTCGTCAGTGTCATGACCATTTCCAGCAAAAATAGAACGTATTGAGCTAGCATGGCAATCAGTAATAAAACACAGAGATAATTTAACTTACGGGTTTTGCTTACATTAAAATTGAGCCCTGTTTTTAAGTCTCGAAAGCTTTCTTCAATTTGCATTCGTGTTCGATAGAGTTTCACTATCTTTTTGGTATCTCTTACTTTATTACACGTTAATGAAGTGGCGAGTAACCAGGGCTCTTGTTCACGGCTGGCATTAGAACGTGAGTTGGAACTGGCACGTGAACGTTCCCCTGTTGCTGTGAGCTTTTTACGGCCTTTGCTTATTTGTTTATAAACGACAAGATGCGTTATAAAGCTGTTCTTGCGTCGCATCCTATATTGGCCTAAATACTTTTCTCGTGTGGTGGCCTGTTGATAAAGTTCTCGCGTTAAAAACCAGTCATCCTCCTCGTGTTGTTTACACATGGTTTTGTTTCTAACCCGTCCAACATAATCCCAGCCTAGGGAAGTAATGAGCTGAAACCACGGTACTCGGAACCCCGCATCGCTGACGATGATAGGTTTAATATCAACCGGCAACATGGCTTTGAGTCTTTCCATAAACTGTTTATGAATAGTGGGTTTGTCTTTTTCAGCTACGGTATAGATTTGCTCAAGCAGGGTCAGTGAGCGGCCATCAATTGCCACTGATGCCCGTAATAAAAAATGTTGTTTGCGTGGATCTAAATCAGACCAGTCGACCAAAATAACAGGATGAGTTTG
Organism: Methylophaga sp. UBA2012; assembly: GCF_002335235.1. Classification (NCBI taxonomy): domain Bacteria; kingdom Pseudomonadati; phylum Pseudomonadota; class Gammaproteobacteria; order Thiotrichales; family Piscirickettsiaceae; genus Methylophaga; species Methylophaga sp. UBA2012. Next base: position 36,221 of record NZ_DDCG01000016.1, read on the forward strand.
TTGACCAACTAACCGCATCGCCAAAGCCGAATATATGGCTCTGCTTTCATGATAAAGATGAGGATTACTCACGAGACGCATACTACGTTTTATTTGATGTTTCTCGCTTGTTTTACTATCAATATTACGGCCAATAGCGGTAATGGATAGTTGACTACCTGACAGTACACTACTCAATACCGCACATAAACTGGCTCGTCGAACTTTATGCATGCTGGGCGTGACATCGTTTAAGAATGTATTCAGAATAGTCTGGGCTCTCATGGTATTTCCTGATTTGATAAGTGTGGTAACTGATCCGATCGTTAAATATCATGAGAGTTCCTTTTTTTTTGATTTTAACTCATTGTTTTTAATATGCCTTTCGTGGGGATTGGTCAGTGGCTGCCCCTTTGTTCGACCCGTTGATTTTCCCCTTGATTTTGTTACTCCTACACTGATATTTTTCGCTCAACTTAATCCGTTATATAAATCAATCTACACGGGCAATTCTCTATTTTCTAAAGGCAAAAAAAGGTGAAAGACCATTACAAAGGGACATATGTGGGCAAATGGAAAGTATCTCTTCTACAGAGACCCGTCGTGCTGGGGATGGCACTAATAGGAACGGCATCAATTATTCCCGATGATGCGTTCGCAAAAAGTGCAGGCTGTACGAATTGGTCATATACGGGAAGCACAACCGCCGTATCCTCTGTGAACTCGGCGCACGAGGTAAACGAAACGCCGAAAATCAAACTGACAAACAACAATGGCTACGGCTTGCCTTATGTCTTTACATACACAGACATCGCCAACGGCAACCAGACGGTCACGCGGAACGGCACAGTCAATGCCAACGATACAGTCACCGCGACAATTACCATCCCTCGCGACACCACTAGCGGCCGGCTGAGTCTGGTGGTCAATAATGGCAACGCTCCCATCCTTTCAATCGAATTGTCATGCGACGAAGCGGTAGAGCCGGTTCCCGGAACAACCGAAAAAAGTCAGTCCACAACATCTTCGACCGTCGTGTCATCTGTGTCACGCTCCCAGACAACTGTGATCTCACAGAATATTGGTGCCCGGCTCTCCGCTGTTGGCACATCGGCTGGTACCGCAACGGGCGGCTCGACCTCTGGCGGCGGAAGTGTAGGAAACAGTGGTGACAATGATTCAAATGCCGATTTTTTCTATGACCCGGCTTACCACCGCAGCACCAGCAGCAGCCTGACTGAGGATAACAACGGCCTGCGGCGCATAGCCATGATGGGCAGCTTCGACAGCTCCACCGGCCAGGGCATGCACCTGCTTGGCCTTGGCCCGACCGATCAGGGAAATAGTGGCGGCGCAAGTGGCATTGACGGACGGTCTGCCTTTACCACAACCACACCCTTTACCGTGTGGGGCCATGGCTCCTTTACCTCGGTTGATAACGACTATGTCAATGGCACCACCGACAACCGCTATAACGGTGATGTCTGGGGCTATAATATCGGGCTCGATTACCGGTTTACCGATGCCCTGATTGCTGGTGTATCACTTGGCTATAACGACACCGATCTGACTACGTCATTCAACAATGGCAGCTATAAGGAAACCGGCTGGGTTGTCTCGCCCTATGTCATTTACCGGCCGATGGAAAACCTGACCATCACGGGCGAAGCCGGATACGGTATGGGCGACATTGATGTCACCCGCGACAATGGTGCAGTATCAGGCAACACAGAATCCGACATGTGGTATGCCGCATTCACTGCGTCTTATAAGGTCCGCCCAATGGATACCTTGCCGGCATCGCTCACCTCGTCTCTGGCATTGATCGCGGCGCGTAAAACCGTCGATGGCTATACCGAAAGTGACGGCACAAACAATGCGACAATCCGATCTAACACTCGTCAGATCAAACCGTCGATCGAGGCCGCCTATGACTTCAACCCGACCCAACATTTGACCGTCACACCGTTTCTTGAAACCGGCCTGATTTATGATTTCACCGATGAAATCAACAATGACAAAACCGCGTTTAATATCGGCGGCGGTGTGCGTTTGTCTAATACCTTGACCGGGCTCAATGCCGCGCTGGAAGGCAGCTATCTTGCCGGACGGTCTGATTACACCCAATACACCATCGGCGGTACTGTGACTTATGGCTTTGCCCTGAGGGGGCAGGATGGACGTGCAATGGGGATTGTTACACCGTTCTTTACCAGCAACCTCAACGAATATGGCAATCAGCGTATGCGTACTGGACTTCGCTTTAACACCGGTCGACTGACCAGCGAACTCGCACTTAGCCATATGATGTCGTTGGCTAATGACGATGACAACCACAACAGCGATACAAGTGCTATTGAAATCACCATGTCATTGCCGCTCTGATCGCAGATCGCACCGGGATCAATCAATACCCTCAAAGCAAACGCCCCCTGTATTCCCGGGGGCGTTTCGCTATCTAGTGAAATAAATCATGGTGTCAGCCAATATGGTCATGAAACAAGAATTAAACTGACTGCTCCCTTGATTCTTAGCTTTGTTGTAGTATTCAAAAATCGGACATACTTAACTAAAAGGAATTAGATAAATGGGACGTCTTAGTGAAGAGCAGTTTATTGAGTTGGTACAAAAAGCTGAGCGAGATTCATTTAAGAGCCCGGGTAAATACAAGCTTCAATTAGCATTATTTGCATTGCTTGGTTATGTCGTTATTTTTTCAGTTCTGTTTGTCTTGATTGTTTTGGTGGGCGGCACAGTTGGCATCGCGCTGTTGAGTAGTAGTATTTTCTTACTATTACTTAAGAAGAAACTCATATTTATGATTCTCGCGGCAATTTGGGTTTTTCTTAAAGCATTGTGGGTGAAGTTTGAACCGCCTACGGGTTATCGTTTAGAAAGGAATTCGTATCCAGCGCTTTTTAGCGAGATAGATCAGTTAACCCGATCGTTGAAGTCATTAAAAATTCATCAAGTATTGGTGACCGATGAGTTAAATGCGGCTGTAGTACAAAGCCCTAAATACGGCATTTTTGGTGGTCAGCGGAATACCTTGATTCTCGGTCTTCCTTTGTTATTAGCTTTATCTCCCACAGAGATGCGTGCCGTGCTTGCTCATGAGTTCGGTCATTTATCAGGTAATCATAGTCGTTTTTCAGGCTGGATTTACCGGGTACGTATTACCTGGAGTCGCATCATGAATTCGTATGAAAATACGGATTCATTTGGTGCATCAATGATGCGATCGTTTTTTGATTGGTATGCACCAAAGTTTTCGGCCTATTCATTTGCACTTGCGCGTAATAATGAATATGAGGCAGATGACATTTCAGCTGAGCTCACATCACCAGAAACGGCTGCAAAAGCCTTAGTTAATGTCTATGTTTCTGCGCCTTATATTGAACAGGATTACTGGAGTAAATTGATCAAAAGCGCAGATGATAGCGCTAGCCCACCGAAGACTCCATTTAAAGATTTGGCTAATTTTTTAAAACACAGCCCAATTGCACGAGATGAATTTGTAAAGCGTATTGAAAAAGAGTTAGAGGTTAAAACGCATTATTCAGACACCCATCCAAGCCTGAATGACCGGGTGAGATCGTTGACCAGTGAATTTGTTATACCCGAACCAGTTAAACATAATGCGGCTGAAGTTTGGTTGGGTGATCGTTATCAAGCGGTGTTAACTCACTTTGATAAAAAGTGGTATGAGGATAATCGCCAGGGTTGGAAAAACCGCTATGACTATGTACAAAATGCCAGAGCATCAATTGTCGGTTTCAAAACAAAACAGGCTGATGAGTTAACCGATGATGAGTTATGGGAATACGCCAGTTACACGAACGAGTTTGAAGATGCTGAAGCAGCCTATTCACTGTTTAGCCTTTATCAAAAAAGACATCCAGACAGTATTGGGGCGGCTTATTATGTTGGTAAATACTTGCTCAATAACAATCGTCCAGAGGGCCTGTCACAATTAAGAGTGGCCTTCAAAAGTCCAAACTTATTAACGGAAGTGGCTAATTTAGGCTACAACTTTCTCATAGAACAAGGCGAACAGGACAAAGCTGAAAAGTGGTGGCAAGACGCAGCCGATGCATATAAATTTCATCAAGAAGTGTATGAAGAACGAGAAAATATCTCCATCGATGATCACTTTAAGTGGCCAGAAATTGGCGATGAAACACTTGAACATCTGAAGAAGCGATTAAAGTCTCAGAAAAATGTTGGCTCAGTCTGGTTAGCCGAAAAAGTCTTAAAGCTGGATACGTCTGTACCCGTTTATATTATTGCCTTTTCACCAAAGGGCTTCTTTACTCGTACCGATAACGCTGCACAGAAAGTAGCAAATGCTTTGAATTTGGATTTCCCCATTTTTGTTGTATGCCTTAAAGGGGATTCGAAAAAATTTGGCAAGAAAATTAAGGCGATTGGAAAGCGGATACTTTAAAAGAGGAATCGAGAGGGCAGCGGTTTTATTTTGGTTTAATTATCAAATTGGCTGACGCTTGATTTTCTTAGAGTCTAATTCTGTGGATGCATGGTACTCTGCTAACCAAGACTCTACGTATTCAGTCAACTCAGGCAGTGGTAATTTATTTTTACCTTTTAAAGTACACTCCCAGATTGTTAAAGTCCTCCAACCTAGATCTTGAAGTCTTAGAAGTGTTTTCTTATCCCTCTCAATGTTGGATGATATTTTCTTTTTCCAGAATTCAGAATGTGTTTTTGGCCATTTGAAGTAGTCACAGTCATGCCCATGCCAAAAACAGCCTTTTATTTCGATGATAGCTTTAAATTTTGGAAAAACAATATCTGGTCGACCGGGCAGAGATTTATCGTGAAGTTTATATCGAAGTCCTTTTGCGTGGATTGCTTTCCTTAAGATCAGCTCAGGTTTTGTATTCTTACTCTTAATTTTTGACATATTGAACGATCTTGTTTTGGCGTTATGTACGTCTGACACGATTCAAGCTCCATATGATTATTGGACCTGGTATTATCTTATGAACAATTAGTAGATCGGTAAAAGATGAAAGCAAAAAAAATAAAAGTAATTGATTTGTTTGCTGGGCCAGGTGGTCTGGGCGAAGGTTTTAGTAGTTGTAGTGATAACTCTCCTTTTCAGATTGCAATGTCTGTTGAGCATGAGAAGTATGCCCATCGAACTTTAACACTAAGAGCTTTCTACAGAAAGTTAACGAAAGAAGAGCGAAATAAATTTTATTACCCGTACATAGAAAGTCATGATGAGTCTGAAAAAATGCAAAATTTTCAGATCATGATCGGACAGCTCAAGAAAAAATGGAGTGAGGCTTTGTATGAGACCATGGGAGGGCCTTGCGCGTTGGGTAATCCGGAGAAATGGAAAAAAATCAAGGCAGGCGAACCATTATCAGCTAAAGATGATGAGCCGACAGAGCATGAGTTGCTCATTATGAAGAGAATTGATGAGATTAGAAAAGAGCATAAAGGTCCATTAGTAGTAATAGGTGGTCCACCTTGTCAGGCATATTCCGTGAATGGAAGGAATAGGGTTAAAGCAGAAAAAGACTATTCACCAGAAAGTGATGAACGTTTTTTTCTGTATCAAGAGTATCTCAAGGTTCTGGATAGAGCTGATCCTGATATTTTTGTCATGGAAAATGTTGAAGGTATTCTCACTGCTAAATTAGCAGATGGAAAGTTTATATTTGAAAAAATTAAGCAAGAACTTGTTATGCCTGAGCGCATTCGCAAAGAACAATATGATATCTACTCATTCGTAAAAGAGCCGGATCAAAAAGCAACTACTCAGAATGGTCCAGTGTATATAAAGAACTCCGACTACGTCATAACTGCTAGTAAGTATGGGGTTCCACAAAATAGAAAGCGAGTCATTTTGTTGGGAATCAAACATAAGTATGGCTTGATAGATGATTATCTGGAGTTGGCTGACCCTCCTCCAAAGACTGCAGACCTTTTGACTGGTTTGCCAATATTGAGAAGTGGGATGAGTGATGAGGTAGATGATGCTAATGCTTGGTTACGAAATTGGTATAAGCATAAGAATGAGTTGATTACATTGTTATCTGAGCCAAGAACTGCAGAAGATGTTGCATTTGGAATATGTAGAAGAAAACTCGAAAGTAGCAAGCTATCTAGATATCAGATTTTTCGGATGTCTGGCACTATATTTACCGGTGACTACTTGAAGCTTCGCAGCCACTATCTTAGTGCATACTCTAAAACGTTAAAAATTTTGATGAGTTGTGATGATGGAAATTTTGTAGCGGAAGGTGATGGAAGAGGTAACAATCTTTTTTGTCGTGATTCTGAGAAACAGTCATTATTTACTAATAGGTTCAGACAAAATTATCCCGATTTGTACTCATGGCTAAATAGAGACATCCAAGGTGCGGTAAACCATGTGACAAGAGGACACATGAAAGAAGATCTGAAGCGATATATGTTTTCTGCAGCATGGGCCTCTGCTCACGAACAAATGGTTAGTCCATCACCAAAAAGCAAAGATTTTCCATTGCCACTTTCTCCTGAGCACGGAAACTGGAACACAGGTAATCATGCAGACAGATTCCGAACAGTTAGCTCACAAACTGTTCCTTACACCATAACTAGTCATTTGAGAAAAGATGGTCATGCTCAAATTCATTATGATCTTGCCCAGAATCGTTCTTTGACTGTTCGAGAGGCAGCAAGAATTCAGACTTTTCCCGATGATTATTACTTTGAAGGTAGTCAGGGATGGCAGTATCAACAAGTTGGAAATGCAGTTCCCGCATACTTAGCTAAAAAAATTGCTTTACATGTATTTCAACTTATAAATAAAAAAATTATTCGAAGGAGTTGAGTCAGCTTTCCTCTGTAGATTGGCTTCATATTACTTAAAAGTATGTATGTAAAAGATAAATTTATTACAGATGTAGAAAGAAAACGAAAAAAGCGATAACTTAGAATTTCAAGAACACTATCGCTAACAACAGGGAGCTGGTATGAAATGGCATTTTCCAAGAGTTTCTAAGGATCAGGTTGAAACTGAAATTACACAACGCGATCAGTTTGATAATGATGAGTTACAGCTTTCAGAGACAATTGTTAGAGAAGCAATCCAAAATAGTTTGGATGCAGCATTAAACGAAGATGAGACTGTTAAAGTTACATTTACGTTTTTAGATATGTCTAGTGGACTTCAGCAAGGCTTTATGGAAAAACTTTTATCAGAACAACAAGAACATGCTCGAGCTTCACGTCTCGATCTAACAGCTTTTGATCCCCTAAATCCTTCAGCATTGGTTATAGAGGATTTTGGTACTAAAGGTCTAACTGGCTCTGTTAGAAAAAAAGATAATGATAATTTTACTGACTTTTGGCGCAGACATGGAAAGTCCCACAAATCAGGTAAAAACCGTGGCCGTTGGGGACTAGGTAAACTTGTTTATTCATGCACTAGTCAAGCTCGGGTTTTTTTTGGCCTCACTAAAAGGCAACAGGATGAATCATATCATTTGATGGGCCAAACGGTACTAGACCTCCATACAATTGATAATATTGATTATACGCCCCATGCTTTCTTTTGTGATTTAGAAAAAGAAGATGATCCTCTAGAACAGTTTCCTATCCCTGTTCAGGACAAAGCTTTTGTGGATGAATTTGTAAAATATTTTGGCCTTGAAAGAGGAGGGAACTCAGGTCTCTCAATAGTTATCCCATATCCTAATAATCTCAATAGTGATCGTATGATTGGAATTACTATTCAAAACTACTTTTATCCAATAATTACAAAAAAGCTTGAAGTTAGAATTAATACTACTCATATAAGCTCATCAAATATACGTGAGCTTGCACATAAACATGCGCATGAACACTTTTCTCAGATAGATACACTTTTTGACTTTATTGAAGAGGCCTCATCGCGAGACCCTGCTAAATTATTGAGAATGAAAGAGAGTTGGACAAAAGATGAAAAGTTAGATGAGGGTGACTTTGAACCTGAAGTCCTTGCTGAAATACGAGAACAATTTACTAACGGAGAACTTGTTTCTCTTCATATGCCCATATCTATAATCAAGAAGGATGCCACATCATATTCAACAGGCTTTTCAATCTTTATCAAAAGGCCAACTGATCTTGATAAAGGACTTGATTTGTATGTTAGGGGGGGGCTAACGCTTCCATCTGAAACTAAGTTCAGAGAAAGAAGGGCTTTAGGTGTTCTTGTCGCCGAAGAGGAACCCATATGTGCTTTCTTAGGTGATGCGGAAAATGCCGCACATACACTATGGACAACTAATACAGAAAAGTTGAGGAAAAATTATCAATCATCTCAACGTTCTGTAACAATGATAAAAAAAGCTCTGGTCCAACTATATGATTTGCTTGCTGATGTTACTGAAGAAAAAGATGAAAATGCTCTTAATCAATTCTTTTGGTTTCATGAACCAGAAAAAACAGCCAAGAAAAAACGACCTAGAGTACCCAAGCCGCCTAAGCCAATAATAATAAACAGATCTAAGCCTAAGTTTACAGTTAATCGTGTGAGTGGTGGGCTAATCCTTAAGCAAGGAGAAGGGCTCACTGATGGCGATCTCCCTAGGAAAGTTTCTCTTAAATTGGCTTATGAAGTATCCAGAGGTAATGCGTTCAAAAAGTGGAGCCCCTACGATTTTGATACTGGTAAAAATAAAGAGATCAATAAATTAGTATCTGGTGGTGTAGATATCGATAGTGCAGGGGGACAGGATATAGTTTTTAATATAACTTCAATACCTTTCTATATTGAAGTAAGCGGTTTTGATACTAATCGTGATCTGAAAATTAGGGTTGTGTAGAAAGGAGGGGGATTCATGTTAAGAACTTTCAATTACACAGGCAGACATAAGATTCTTCAAAATGAAGTGAGCTTTGAAGTTTTGGAGGAAAAAGGACAATCGTCACCATGTTTTAATGTTAATTTCGAAATTAATCAAAGAGACATGCCCAAGGATGCAAAGCTATATGTTGAGGCTTGGTACAAAGAGACTAGGCAAAGATTTGATTTTGGTACTTTGGGTCATATCATTCCACCAACAGATAGGCAATTGAATCAACTAGATCTTACTGGTACTGCAAACTTTCGAGTCTTAGTGGTTGATGAGTCGTCTGAGCATGCTTTGATACTTGCTTCTGGTGAGGGGTTCAGGTTTGATTTCAATGATGAAGAAAAATCAAGCCTTTTAAGTGTCAGAGCTCTACCCCTTGATAATCTCTGCTGGAAACTTGATTTTGATGACCTCGATAAGCCAGAGTTGATTATAAATAATAACATACCAAATGCTCTGGAAAAAATGCGTTCAGATCCGATATTTCAGGCTCTTATATTGCCGTCTGCAATGAGCCAAATACTGAGTAAATATCTGTTTTCCGAAGATGTAGATATTGATAGTGATGGTTTTAATAAATGGCTAGGTTTTAGTCAGAACTTTACTGATTCTTCTCCCATAGAAATGGATATTCAAGAAAGGGAAAAATGGCTCGATGATGTTATTGAGCAGTTTGCCAAAAGGTTTGAGTTCTCAAAACGACTCATAGATGCATACACGGATGAAGAGCAATGAAAATTAGAAAACTGACTGATTATGGATGCAAAGAGTTTAACGAATATATATTCAGACTAAGAGATGGAAGTACAGAGAATTTTCCTGCTTATATGCTTACTCATCCAGACATGAGTGAAGAAATCCCTGACGCTGTAGACATACAAAATCATTATTTCCGGTCAAGGTATGAAATGGGAGAATATCTCGTTGAAATAATGAATAAAATCGATAATCAGAGGTATATAGGTGATCGCGGCTTATGGACTTGGATTGCACTTTTTTGGTTCGAACAATTATGTCCGGTTCGTAGAGATAAGACACGAAAGGCAAGTATGCCTTACAACTATATTCTTAGCTCTGATTACAAACATAGATATAGACACTCTGCGTATATTACATGTGTAGTGGTCAACTAATTCCGGA
>NZ_DDCG01000020.1:0-13637 GCF_002335235.1 Methylophaga sp. UBA2012
CCGGAATTAGTTGACCACTACAGTGTCATTTCGAAGTTCAATGATCTGACGCCATTCGGCTTGGCTAGCATCAATGAGGTTCAGCTTCGACAAGGTTATACTCGGGTCGAATTGGCTTCCGCCTGTCCCATTTGACGAAGGAACAGCAACACAGAAGTGATCGAACCCGATGCTCTTCGCGTAGCGGCGGAACGCCTCGCGAATCGTAGTAATCCCAGAAACTGGCGCGTCTGCGAAATAGGCTTCTTGGAGCTTTTGGTATTGGTTCCGAATGTCATCATCGCCGGGACGCTCGGGGCACAATGACCATAGCCTCGCATACGGCTCTACCTCTTTAGCGAATTCAACCCACCTGTTAGTGGTGAATTCCATTACACGAGTGGCGTGGCTATAGGTAACTGTGTTCCCTTCGACCCCATCGATAAGATGGGAAAGAGCGGCAGATGGTACTTCTTCTGGGTAGCCAACCAGAATATCTCCAAGCGTCGAATCGCCGCGCATCCTTCCCATATTCAAAGGAAGCACGCGATCAAAATACAGCGATGCTTCTTTGAAATTCTCAAAGCAAAGGACGGTGCTTGACGGGCGATAGTCGTTATTTGCCATCGTGATCTCTAACGCCTGGGCTAAGCCGCCGGTGCGGAGCGCAGCCTAGTACCGGTCGGCTTCAGCCCCTGGTTATATGCTGGGCTCAGTACCATTGGGCATCCTGAGCCAGCTTCATCTCAAGATGTTCCTTGGAAGCAAACCTTTCTGTCACTGGGTAAGGTGCTGGTTCGGTGCGCCCTGACCAAGTGAGGTGAACGATATAGAAACCTCCCTCGCCCAAGACTAGAACATCATCTTGATCCTCGCGTTTAGCCAAAATACTTAAAGCTCGGTTGGCTAACATATGATCTCCACCGATTTCAGATTTTAGCTCCGCTTCTAATGCGGCTTTGTGCTGCTCGGGATATTCTCTAATGTCTGACCACGGTTCTTCGTACACGATATGCGCCTACATATAACAGTGTGTTTTATGAAGCCAGTGGCTTCATAATAAATATTAAAGAAGCCGCTTCATAATTCGGATTTAAAATTCTCAACCATCTGTTTTTTAATGAAATGTCGATTAATTTTTTTGAGAAATAGAGCCAAAAAGTTGAACTAGGTTGGAAAATTAGAGCCAAGACTTTGTTATCTTTGGAATGAATTTGTTTCACGGAAGAGGCAATTAGCATGGCAAAATCTCCATTTTTGAGTTCAATCGAATCCTTCATGCTGACGAGGCGATATAGTCGTCGAACAGTTAAAACCTACTTATATTGGATTAAATATTTCATAGTTTTCCATGGTAAGCAACATCCTAGAGAGTTAGGTGATCGGCATATAGAACAATTCCTAACGCATTTAGCCGTAAACAGGCATGTTTCAGCTTCAACTCAAGCGATAGCATTAAATGCCATTGTCTTTATGAAAACAAAGTTCCTAGAACAAGAAGTGGGTTATGTAGGAACCTTTAAGAAATCAAGCCGTAAGAAAAAATTACCCGTCGTGTTAAATTTTGATGAAATCAGTTGTTTAATTGCACAGCTATCAGGTGTGAAAAAGCTGATGGTTTCACTGTTGTATGGCTCGGGTTTAAGACGGATGGAGCTTTTACGTTTACGAGTGAAGGATGTCCAGTTTGATCTGAGCCAATTGCATGTATGGGATGGTAAAGGCGCCAAAAATCGCATTGTCACTTTAGCGAAAGAGTTACATGTACCACTAAAAGCTGAAATTGAGCGTGTCGATAGACTCTTAAAAAATGATCTATCAAACTCTCAGTATGATGGTGTTTGGATGCCAGAAGCATTAGCTCGGAAATATCCAAATAGCCGTTTTGATTTAGGGTGGCAATACCTTTTTCCAGCATCAAAGCTATCCGTCGATCCTGAGTCTGGTGTAATAAGAAGACACCATTTTCATGAGACAGCACTTAATAAAATCATTAAACATGCAGCTCAAGAAGCAGGAGTTATGAAACAAGTTACCAGCCACACTCTACGACATTCTTTCGCGACTCATTTACTACAATCAGGTGCAGATATTAGAACAGTGCAACAACAGTTAGGACATGCGGATGTTAAAACAACCGAGATATATACACATGTTCTTAAACAAGGTGCTCAAGGTGTCATAAGCCCTCTAGATCGAATACGTAATTTATAAGTCATTAAATTACACCTGTATGTTTATACTTCTATTGTTTTTGAATACTCAACAGCTATAAACAGTAAAAAGAAATGTGTGCTAACGGCTCTGACAAGAAATGATAACTCTAAATTTGAAGCATTCACACCCTCAAGCTACTATCTGATTTTCTCCAAGAAAAATACTTATGAAACGAAGCAAAGAAGACGCAGCGAAAACCCGGCAGAAAGTGATTGATGCGGCGTTAAAGTTATTTGGTCAGCGTGGTTACAGTGGCACGACGTTACGGTTGATTGCTGATGAGGCGGGTTGTTCGCGTGGGCCGATTTATTGGCACTTTGCTAACAAGGAAGAGCTGTTTGAAGAGATTCTGGCCTATTCTCAGGCACCTTTAGAAAAGCTCATTGCTCAGTGTGATGATAGTCAGGAGCCCATCGAAGCGGCGAGTAACTTTGCCCGCCAGTGGCTGAGTTTATTATTTGAAGATACCTATTACCGTCAGTCATTTGAGATTTTGTTGAATAAAACCGAATACACGGAATCGGTTTCGCCTTCACTGGAACGTGAGCGGGCGTTAACGCTGTCACTTATCACCACTTTTTCAGGCTTTGTTGATCGCTATCGTCAGCAAACAAACAGTCAGGCCAGCACGGATAGCCAGGTGGTGGCTATTTCGATGTATAGCTACCTGATGGGTGTAACGCAAAGCTGGATGGTGAATCCCAAGCTCAATCAGCTTGAGGCGAATATCGAATTTTATGTGGCCGAGTTCGTGCGTTTATTACAAAGCCCTCAGTAGCGACCAAGGGCTTTGGTTTTATCAAAACGCTGTCAGAAAACTAAGAGCATCCACACCGACTGCTCTGCCCTCTTTTAATGAGGTGGTGACTTCATCATCGCCGTATTCTTCAGCATAAATACGTGCGACACGATGTTTATGATAAGAACGGGCTTGCTCCCAGAAAGTCAGCGTTTGTGGAGCGACTTTTTCACCCATTTCTTTGTGTAGGGCTGGCAGCTCATACCAATTAAGAATCGGCTTTTGATGATGGGCATTGTGATAACAAAAGTTCAGTACCAGCATATTCAGCCAGGGATATTGGTGTGACAATAAATTGCTATAGGTATTAGCCTGCTCGTACTCAAAATCACGGCGATGAGGGAACACGGCATCCGGATCATCCAGGTTAAAAATGACTTCGTAGTTATGCTGATAACAGTCCATAAAGCGTAACACTGTGAACAACACGAGCTGAGCGACGCAATATAAGACAAAGGCTTTGACGCTAATCAATAACACCGCCAGCAATATCGCGCCTCTAATTACTACCACCGTCAAAACCCGAGCACGTTGATCACGCTTTGATTCAATCGCCCATGGCGCAAACACCAGCATGGTGTGCATCATAATTTCAATGGCTGGAATATAAGCCCACTCAGCCGCTTTAACGACCTTTTCCATCGTTGGGTGCTGTTTTAGATAACTCCGGTAATCCCATACTACTGGATCACAGTTATCAACATGATGACGCATGTGTTTGTAACGAATATCTTCAAAACGGCCGTAACAACTGCCTGTAATCCAGTTGAGTACTTTGCCCAGTTTGGCATTGTCCTTGTTGTCTTTAAATAAGGCGTTATGCCCGCAGTCATGTAACAGATAAGCGGCGATAATCATGCCGTGGGCACAGGCCAACATACCCAGAATATTGATTATCCAATTATTGGCAAACATCGCTGCCCAGCCACCAAAATAAGTCACCGTGATATAGGCCAATACGCCGATACTGTATTTCGCACCGGCAGAATCACGAAGTTGAAATGCGTTAGCCATGAGACACCTCAACTAACTTGGTGGCTTGTTGCCATTGCTCGAAATGCTGCTGTTCGGTATGACCTATCCAACTATTAATTTCCCAGAGGTCTGCAATGGGGGCATTGGTAAATGGCAGATGATGCAAATAACCATCCGGACCAAACTCGGGAGTCATGGTGGTTTCTAAATAACCACGATCTCGCTGTGCAGACCAGATCGCTTCCCAACAACGCTGATGACTTTCTAAAGCTGCTTGATATTCGGGGGCTGCCGGATGTGGCACTTGTGGCCCCTGGTCATAACCTACCCGGCTGTGAATATGATGAGCATGTTGGGCAGCGAGTTCGATGGCATCCCATTCGCTATCCATTAAACGTTCACTGACCACTACCCAGTGGCTGAAATCGCAAGTAATTTTGATATCAGGCAGGTGTTCTAAAATCGCCATAGTATTCCATGGACAGTAAAAACTCCGGCCTCGATGTGTTTCAAAAGAACATAACACGCCATGTTTGTCTGCAATGTCCATGGCAGCTTTAAAGAAGTCGATACTGGTCTGGATTGGCCAGGCATCACAGCCGCCCATCACGTTTACAAATTTGGGTTTAAGTGATTTACCTAAAATGATTTGTGATTCCAGATCCGATAAATGCTCTTCGACACTGGCACGCCGTCTTGGTACATACGACCCTGCTGTGCAGACTTCCTGAATCCATTCAATATTGTGTTTTGCCAGAGCGGCTTCCAGAGCAGGAAAATGGCTTGGATTATCATGTTTGGCAGGGGCTTCCAGCCCTGAAAATCCGGCCTCTTTCGCCATGATAATCGCTTCTTCTATAGTGCCGTTATGACCCCAAACTGTTTTGAAATTCTTTAGCTTCATCGTCATCTGTGACTGGCTCTTAATTAGTTAACATAAAACTAATCGAGCAAACAACATGCCAATATGTATGTATAAATAACAATATGTTTCAAAGCCTTACCATGATTGACCTGAGAGGCTAATAGCTTGATTGTTATAGTTGATAAGAGTAGAAAACAGCGTCTCTTTTGCACTTAGATTGTGCTGCCGGTGTTAACTTTTGGGGCATTATCTTCACAGCACTGCCCTTCAGTCACTAATAAAACTTTACCTAACTAAACCCGCATTAACAGAGGCGCTCAATATAATTAGCATCGAACAAAAATCTGTTTATTTTATTAAGGACACCTATATGACGAAGCGTTTCATTTTAGCTACTGCGCTTTGCCCACTTTTATTCGTATCACTATCGAGTTATGCCATGCCGCTTGGCGGACCGGGACCGGGACCAGGCCCAGATCGTGGACCACATTTCATCGTGCATGATGGTTACCACCACGAACGTCCTGGACGAATCCCTCCCTATTATTTTGGTTATTCTCTGCCACAAGGCGTAGCACTGGCCTTACTGGCAGGTGTGACTTATGCCGTCGTAGATGGCATGTATTACTACCGTAAAGAAGGAGATAGATACGTCTATGTGTCTACCCCACCCGCCGGCACCTACACCGTGGTTGAAAAAGCAGCTTCAACTACTTCATCAAGTGCTTTGGAGCCGGGAACGATTGTTAGCCAGTTACCGAAATCAGCCAAAAAAGTTGAGTATCAAGGACAGGCTTATTACGTGGTTGGTGAGAACTGGTACTTACCTGTTTCTGGAAACAGTATTGGAAATTATGTTGTCGTAACAAATCCACTTCGCTAGTTCATGATTGATAAGGATTTAATATGCATAATCAGCTTAAATCAGGTTTATTTATTGCACTTTTTCTTTGCACGATGGGAGTGAGCTATGCTGCTGAAGACCGAATGGATCCAGCTGCTCTCGAAAATGCAATGAAGTCATGCCGTGATATTGGCAAAAATAACATTGATGACTTTGATCGCTGCATGGAAGAAAAGGGATTTCCGAAACCTGAAGGTCAACATAATAGCCCTCCTCCTCCACCGCCTAGACAGGCTGATCCAAAAATTGAAGCAGCCAAACAAGCCTGTCGCCAATCCGCTCAAGGCAGTGTCGATGTGTTTGATATGTGCATGCAGAAAAAAGGATTTAATAAACTTGAGGGTTCTGAGCAGAATTTACCGACGCCATCTGAACCGCCTAAAGAGGTTGATCCTAAGCTGAATTCGGCCATTAAAGAATGTCATGAAACTACAGGAGATAACCTGGCGGCCTTTGAGTCATGCATGCAAGGCAAAGGCTTCAATAAACCCAGAATAGAGACACCTAACTAAGTTCAATTTTCCAAATATCGACATGGATGTCGATTTTGCCAGTTTGTGATATTGGCGTGTTCAGATCTCACTAGTATTGATAGCAGAAAATCACTACTACGAGGTCACCATGAATCACGCATTAGAAACATCTTATAAACCCGAAACTACACCCGGTGTTACGCCAAGCCATCCACTTGATCCATTAACGATAGAAGAGATTGCCACCGCCTCTGATTTACTTAGAAGAGAAAAAGGCTTGGGCGCTGAGTGTCGTTTTCCTTATGTGCAACTTGAAGAACCTTCAAAAGCCGAAGTATTAGCCTTCGAGGAAGGCCAAACGTTTTCACGTCGTGCTTTTGCTGTGGTACTGGATAAAGCATCTGGTGCTATTCATGAAGCCATGATTGATCTGAATACCAACACCATTACACGCTGGGAACAGATTGACCCTGAAGTCACCGGACAACCGGCGATTATGATGGAAGAGTTCTTCACCTGTGTGGATATCGTCCAGGCCGATCCGGGCTTTATTGAAGCTGTTAAGCGTCGTGGATTAACTGATAAAGATATTGAAACCATTCAAATTGACCCTTGGTCATTTGGTTACTTTGGCGATGATGAGAAATACCGTGGCCGACGTTTAATGCGTGGCGTGGCATTCGTACGTGATGATATTGTCGATAATGGTTATGCCCGCCCTATTGATGGTCTGGTGGCGATTATCGATTTAAATGAAGGCAAGGTCATCGAGTTGTTAGACGATGGTCAGAATATCCCCGTCCCCAAAACCAAACACAATTACGACACACCGTCTCTCGCTAAACCGCGTGACGATCTCAAACCTCTACAAATAACACAGCCTGAAGGCGTCAGTTTCACCGTTGATGGCTGGAAAGTGAACTGGCAGAAATGGCAGTTCCGTTTGGGTTATAACCCTCGCGAAGGCCTGGTGTTAAACCAGTTAAGTTATCAGGATGGTGATCGTTTACGGCCTATTATTTATCGCGCCAGTATCAACGATATGGCAGTGCCCTACTCTGATACAAGCCTTAATCATTACTGGAAATGTGCATTTGATGGTGGTGAGTATGGTCTTGGTCGCTTAGCCAATCAGCTTGAGCTGGGCTGCGACTGTCTGGGCGCGATTCGCTATTTTGATATTCCAACCGTCGATGATAATGGCGTGCCATTCTTGATGAAAAACGCGGTCTGTATGCACGAGGAAGATTACGGCACCTTATGGAAACATTACGAGTTCCGCAGTGAAACCTACGAAATGCGTCGTTCACGTCGTCTGGTGATCAGTTTCTTCTGTACCGTGGGTAACTATGATTACGGGTTTTACTGGTATTTATATCAGGATGGCACCATTCAACAGGAAACCAAGCTGACCGGCATTATTCAGACAGGTGCACTGGTTCCCGGTGAAAAACCCAAATTCGGTGGCATGGTCACGCCTGAAATCTATGGCCCAACCCATCAACATTTCTTCAGTGCTCGTCTGCATATGATGCTAGATGGCGAAAACAACTCCGTGGTCGAAACCAACTTCACACCACGGGAAATGGATGAACAAGAAAATCCCTGGGGTAATGTGTTTAACACCGAAACCACTGTCTTTAAAACCGAACTGGAAGCCGCTCGCGAAGCCAATGGTCAGACCGGACGGTTCTGGAAAATCATCAACCCCAACAGCATTAATGCCGTGGGTAATCCGACCGGATATAAACTCGTTGCTGAGCATAATCCGGTGATGCTGGCTCATGATAAAAGTTATGTCGCTCAACGTGCTGGTTTTGCTAAAAAGCATTTATGGGTCACGCCGTATGATCCGGCTGAGATGAATGCGTCTGGCTTTTATCCTAACCAGAATAAAGGTGAAGGTTTACCGTATTACATACAGAAAGATCGTCCGATAGAAAACACCGATATCGTGGTCTGGCATACCTTTGGTCACACCCATGTCTGTAAACCTGAGGACTTCCCTATCATGCCAGTGGAGTATGTTGGCTTCACCCTTAAACCGAATAACTTCTTTATGGGTAATGCGGCGATGGATGTGCCTGCTGAGGGCAATAATCACAGCGTTGATACGGTAACTGGTACCGTGAAATCTGGCTCAAGCTGCTGCTCAAGCTAGACTGATGTGGTTAAGTTTGATTGATCTCTTATGCAGCGTGATAGTCATTATCACGCTGCAACAATGGGCTGTTAAGCGAAAGCTACTGGCAAAGCCCAGATTATTCTTCACGGGTAATCTGGTGTTTTTGCTCGGTATGCTGCCGTGGTTTGATGAGCTGGCACGCTACTCTATCAGTTTGCATAGTCTGCAAAGCGTGCTGGTACATCATTTTGCTCCATTGTTATGGATTGGTTCATTACATCATCTTCAAACAGCTGATATGACAAGAGATAAAACCTTATCTCACTGGCCCACTACACTGCTGATGAGTCTGTTTGCCTTACTGACCTGGGTGTGGATGTTGCCTTCATTTCACCCCTTATTAATGCAAAGTGCACTGGTCTACAGTGGCATGAAGTGGTTGATGGCTTTAAGTGGTCTAGCATTATGCTTATCGATGTTAAGTCAGCATCACCAGACACGTTATTGGCAGAAGTTAAACAACATAACAGTCGTGATGCCATTATTGTTATGGGGATTGTTGATGTTTATTTTCCCAACGATGTACAGCGCGACACATTCTGATCACCACCACCATCATATGATGATGAGTACATTACCAAGCTGGCTTCAAATGTCACCGATCCAGGATCAATTCATTGGTGGTCTGATATTCGTTGTGTCTGGTTTTCTCTACTGGCAATCAAACGCGATCAGCTTAACGTTTTCGCGTCATGCTCGGCGTCTCTCCAAATAAACGACGATATTCCTGAGAAAAATACCCCATGTGGAAAAAGCCATAATTGGCGGCGATATCCGTGACCGGGAGATAGCTTTTTGTCAGTTCCCGTCTGGCTGCATTCAACTTAACAGCTCGCAGATACTGCATAGGTGAAGTGCCGGTGGCCTTGTGAAAGCTGTAATTTAAGGTGCGGTGTGGGATGTTCAATGCTTTGCAAATATCTACAATACTCGCGCAACTACCTTCGCTTGAAGCGACATAATCGTGACAACGTTGCACAATATAATTGTGCTGGTTTCCGAGCCGTTTTAGCTGATTTCTCCCTGTGTCATCAGCTTCATAAATAGTGAGGGCCAGCTGGATCAGTTTATCTTCCGTCGCTTTTGATATCAGCTCTGCGTTATCAGCAGTCTGTGTCACAGTCTTTAGGCTCTCAATTAATTCAGACAGTTGTTGTCGTAAATTCACCAAAAATCCAGGAGCAGTTTTTATACCGTAACTTTTTTTGAAACCTATCAAGCGTGTATAAGTTTCATGACTCAACAGTTCAGCTAAGCGCTCATGGTCAATCGAAATAATGCTGTAATCGAGTTCTTCAGGCCCAACGAAAGAAAAGTCACTTTCATAGGGTAATAAGGTAATACCTGAGGCCATAATCTGCCGTGCTTGCTCAGAAGCATCACTCGGTTCAACATGATGAGGAATCATCATACTAATCTTGCCCATTGGCGTATGAGTATCCTGAACAACGCTCTGTTTCATGCGCTCTCGGAACACCCGGACAGCATCCATCTGAATATCTTCAAGAAAGCCTTCAAATTTACCGGAGCTTAACTGATCGTATTCCTGAGGCCAGTCCTGTAACGAATGAGCATGTTGATACACATCATCAAAAACGGCTGATTGACTGAACATAATGCATACACCAATTATGACTAATAATAGGATGTAAGCAAAAAATGAACCGCTGTCTGACTAAGCAAGAAGGAAGCGTTTAAAACAAGATTTTATCCAATAAATACAATAACTTTGATATATAAATAAAAATAGAAAAAGCTGTAAGATAACAGCAATCAAGCTATTTCACTGCCCTGATTTGGGGCATTTTCAGAGCAATGTTTAAATATCGGGCATCAATGAATTGAAAATGATAAAAACATTAAGCGACAGTAATCGGCTCATCGATCAATTTATCAATGTTGAAATACAGGCAATCTGGTGAATTGTCGCGTGTATATATTCCATCAAGCACTTTGCCAATCTGACTTAACTGAGCCAAAGCACCAGCATTACTCGCCTGAAACTCACTGGCATCATATGTCACGACATCGTTGATTTCATCGATTAACAGGGCAAATCTGGGCGTTTTGCCATCATCGGTTACGAATAACAACACTTGTCTCATAGCCGCTTGTAAATGTTCAATAACGCGACTAAATAGTGTCTTCATTCGCTGGATAGTGGCGCCGCGTTCACGATGCAACAACTCGATGGCTTCATCCGTATTGCCACTGTCGCGTAGTGTCAGCAATCGCTCTGCCGTTTCATAAAGTGCCTGCTGATTGACATCAAATAATGCCAGCAGATCCATTAAGGTTTCATCTCTGGCGTGAAATTGTTTTCGCCATTGACTGAATTTGCAGTTTTTTAATTCGGTGGGATATTTAAACTCACCACCACCAGTAATGACAGCTTCAAGCGCATTCATCCAGTCGATATGCTCTTGCTCATAATGTCTTAGCTCATCAATCACTGCTAATTTACTATCGATACCTGAGGTGACACCAACTCGGTGAGCGAAGTCCAGAACGGGCACGACAATACCCTGATATTTAATCACCCCTTTCAGACCGCGTTCTTCCACAGGGACTTTCTGGATTGCATCAACATCCTGTCCCAGCATCAACACATAGTCGACGTTGAGACCAAACATCATATCTTCAATAAAGAAGGTGAAAACCTGCCTTTTCTCTGATGTTTTAGTAGCGTTAGTCGTTTGAGCAGAATGCAGTGCCATGTGCTGTCTCCATCCAAAAGCTGTCTGTTTATATAGAGCTATATCGGCTGTTTAAACTGATACTGAAACAAATTTATTTTTATCAGTGCAGGTCAGCTCTTAATCGGGCTTCATCAATCTGTGCCCCCAGTCGCCCACACACAAACCGCAAATCCAGCTCGGCATTTTCCAAACAACTGGTCGCACCTGGTGAGGGTGTCATATTAAACACAATACCGGTGCCGGGATTGATTTTCGCTTCACCGAGCATCAGTTGTGATGATTTCTTATCAATCAACTGCGGACGCACACCGCCGAAACCTTTAGCAAAAGTCACATCTTTTAATTGCAGAGAAGGTACGATTTTGCGTGCATCTTTCATAAATAACCAGCGACGCAATAACGGAACTTCAAATAAAAAGTTTTTCAGAATGTAATTACGGATGTCTTTGACCTTAAACAGATCCCAGAACACTTTCATCACCCGTGAATCCAGCTTTAATACCCGTAAGAACTCAAAAAACGTTTTGCTGTTGTAGCGTTCCAGCATCGGTAGTAATAACGCTGTTGGTCCAAAGCGGGTTTTGCCTTCAATCAACACATCCGGATCACCGTGAACGGCAGCAAAAGGCAATTTATCGTTTTGTACGGTGTAAACCTTACCGTTTAATAATGGTGGCGTGAAATAGAAACTACCGGCAACAGGTAAACAGGAAAACTCCAGTCCGTAGCCCATTTGTTGGGCAAGTAATAAACTATGGCCGCCCGCAGACACCACCACTGTTTTTGCTTTGATAACCGCATCCTCTGTCACAATCGAAAACAGGCCATCTTTTTCAATGATGTCCTGAACGTGACTGTTCATATATAAACGCAAGTTTTTGTCTGTGCGTTTTTGTGCCTGATCCACAAAACTTTCAGCCAAACGCTGGTAATCAACTGCCGAGTATTCATCAAGAACGGCTAATGCTACGCAAGGCTCTTCACGCATTTTGCCGTCAACCATCACCACATTAGGTTCAATTTCTGCAATTTGCTCTTTTTCCAACAGCTGCATGGAAGTGAAAACAGTACGAAAGCGCTCGAAACGCTCACGTAACATCGCACACTCTTTTTCACCCACACCTAATACCATTTTGGGGTATTTAAAAATGATTTCGTCCCGCTCTGGCAGATCGTCAGCGTAATTAACAATCATCTGTGCAGAAGCTTTAACTTTAGCGGCCTTCTCCAGGGTGTAATTGGTTTCAATATCACCACAATGAAGTGTTTGACTGTTGTTTCGCCCGTTAGAGTTCACCTTGGCAACATGATCATATTTTTCAATCAGAGCGATATCTTGAATGTCGGTGTATTCAGTAAGCAAATACATCAGCGCTGTACCGCATACGCCACCACCGATAATGGCTACATCATGGACTTGGTCTGTCATTTTTTATCCCACAAAAAACTGGCGCAGATTTTAGCAGAATCAGCGTTTCATCGCAGTCAAAAAATAGCGATGAAACGCTGCTATTGATGCGAGCCCCTACTTATCGTCTTTTTTCTTATTCATCTGCGAAAAAGAGGGAATAGATGACAAGATTGATTGCAAACGATCCTGCTGCTCAGATTCAGCATCCAACTCATCACGATCATCATCCTCTTCAACATCCGATGACTTTTCAAGATCCTTGATTTCTTTAAACATCTGATCCAGCTCATCATCAGAGGGCAATGGTTCTTCTGTCAGGTCCTGCCACATATCGGATACTGCAGATTTGGGATCAACCAGATTGACCGGTTCATCAACCTTATCCTCATTAAAATACTGCTCCACATCAGAAGTAGCCTGTTCTGCAGCATCAACCATTGGTGAATCATCATCTTCAGCTGGTGCTGGATACATTGCTGAAAACTGAATCGATTCATCTTCGAGCTTACGTTCATCAATAATATTGACGTCATAGGTCAGACTGGATGCAGCCTCTGAGGTTGATGCTTTTTCATCTTGTTCTGGTTCTATATCAGTCAGTTCATCTTCTACTGTCTGAGCAACCTCCTCCAGATCAAATTCTTCATCTGCATCGATGTCAGGTAGGTCTGATTCAACCTCAAACTCAGCAACAGATAAGTCCAGATCAACGTCATCGTCTGTCTCAATATCGACTAATTCCGGCTCTACCTCTTCATCTGCGAGGTTCACCGCTTCAGAGACTGGCGATTCTGTTGTTATTTCTTCAGGCTCATCATCAGAACCTGGAGTTTCAGTCACCGCCTCTTGTTCAGGTTCAGGTGTTGATTCAGCCGCTGTTTGTTGGCTACGTGCTTTCGCCTCAGCACGAAGTTGTGCCGTTCTAGCGCGTACTTTTTCACGCAATTCATCCAGCTCTGATCGCATTTCTGCAATTTCTTCCGAGGGTGCAGAAGGCGTATCTTCACTCGAAGCCCTTTGCTCCGGCACTTCAGCTTCAGAGTCAACTTCATCGTCCGCGTCTTCAGCTGTCATCAGGAGGCGTAAACGCTCTGCTTCTGTCTGGAAGGCTGGCTCTGGCTCTGGCTCTG
>NZ_DDCG01000020.1:14066-16354 GCF_002335235.1 Methylophaga sp. UBA2012
GCTCTGGCTCTGGCTCTGCAATAGCATCCTCTACTGAATCAGCTTGTCTAGCAAAATCTTCTGCTATCGAGTCAATATCAGACGGAGTGACCTCGTTTTCCGTAAGTTCAGATACCTCAGCAGCATTCTCTGACAAAGGCGCTTCTGTGTCAGCGCTGTCTATCGTTACGCTCGGTTTGAAGTCAAAACTATCGCTTTTTAGGAAATCTTTTAGGCTTCTTGATTGTTTATTTTCTGTCTCAACCGGTTCAGGGCTCAGCTCTTCATCACCAGCAAATTCACTCGTGCTCTCGTCAATCGGTTCTTCAGTTGTAATCGGTGGCGTTAACTCTAGTGAGGCTTCATCAGCAATATCTTCACTTTCTGGAAATTCATCTATTGGCTCAACAGCAACTTGTTGTTCATCCAATGTCTGTGCAGGTTCTTCAAGCCCATCGGTCTCAAAAGCTGAAAGTGCTGAACTCTCATCTTCGATAATGTCAGGCTGATCATCTGAAGCGACATCAGGCTCTTCAATCATCTCAAGATCAATATCAGACTCAGGCTGTTCCGACATAATATTGTCAGGCTCAGCATGTAAAGCGTCTTCATCTTCCGACAGCGCGGCTTCTGTTAACTCCGGTTCATCTTCAGAAATAATGGAAAGCTCATCTGCCTCGGTCGTGTTCTCATCTACAAACGCTTCAGCAGCATCGTCATCTTCGTCAGTGATAGATGTTGCCTGTTCAAACACATCATCTGTTAACGGTTCGATATCATCACTCTCAGCAACCGCTTCCAAGTCAGCATCGGTATCAACAGCCGTTACGGATTCAATCTCAGTGATGTCTGACTCATCACTCACTGAATCAAGTTCCGAAGTCACTTCGTCTGACGAGGGTTCTATCACATCATCAGCGCTGGCTTCAGTGTCCTCAACCGAGAAATCAGGAACAGTATCTTGTATCTCATTATTATCTGTATCCGACGTTTCAACTAAGCCAGTTTGATCGGACTCATCACTAGCAATTGTCGAATCTTCTGGCCAAGTTTCGGCTGTTGAATCAGCTAAATCACTATCCAGAGTTTCTTCGGTTGCATCCTCTTCAGCCTCAACCTGAGCATCATCTGATTCAGTAACTGCTGGCGTTTCAAGTTCAAAACTGGCTTCAATTTCATCAGCGGGCTCTTCAATCAGACGTTCACTTGCTGATTCAAACGAATCAGGTTCCAGCTCTGTGTCTTCAAGGACTTCACTAATTGATGCTTCCGATATTGAGCTTTCATCACTTTCTATTTGCTCTGGCTCAGAGGAAGCTGCTTCTTCAGTCACAAATTGTTCAGCATCTAACTGGCTTTCTGTCTCTTCTGACACAGCTTCATCATCTGAGTTTTCGATATCTGCTTCAGTATCTAATGATTCAACAGGTGCTGGTACAGGTTCGGGCTCAGCATCTTCAATGGCTTCTGCAGTAGATGCTTCTGGTACTGCACTTTCATCGATGTCTGAAGGCTGAGGTTCGGAAAGGACGGCCTCTCCAGTCACAGATTGTTCAGCGACTAACTGACTCTCTGTTTCTTCCGCAGCAGTCTCATCAACCAAGTTTTCAAACTCTGCTTCAGTGTCTAATGACGCAACTGGTCCTGCTTCGAGATAAATATCATCAACGGTATCAGACGCTTCAGCTTCTACAACGGATTCTTCTGGCAGTGAACTTTCAATATTTTCAGAGAGAAGTTCAGAACTTTCGTCGATTTCGTCATTAAAAGATGATTGAGGAATATCTAAAACCGTATCAGGTTCAGACGTTCCGACCGTTTCACTGAGATCAGAAATTGACTCATCAAACTCAGATTGAAGCTCAATATTTTCAGTTAGCTCATTTTGGCTCTCATTGATTTCTGGAACAGGGCTAACCTCTTCATCCATCGTCTGCTCAGGCAGCTCAGCCTCAATATCAATATTAATCTCTTCCGATGTTTCAACATCACTTACTTGAACAGCGGATTCAGAGTCAGCGCTGTTATCACCCTCAGTTTCAGCAAGCAGTTCGTCGGCAAGGTCATTGGTATCCGCAACAATATCGTCCTGAGCAGGTTCATCTATGATGTCATTCTGCTCTGTTTCATCAGCTTGCTGCTGGATATCGACAGGCGCATTTTGTACATCAACTTCATCTTCCTGTTCTGCCAAAGGTTCAGACATTAAATCTTCTTCGGAAGCCTCAGCTTGCTCAATATCAGCCAATAATTGATCGACTGCCAAATTCTCAGTATTTTCTGGCTCTGGCTCTGGCTCTGAGATCGGA
>NZ_DDCG01000020.1:16650-40064 GCF_002335235.1 Methylophaga sp. UBA2012
CTCTGGCTCTGGCTCTGCAATAGTATCTTGCTGTGCTAATAACTGATCAATATCATCGTTGTCGATTTCAGTAGCTGAAGCAGTCTCAACTGACGGTTGCAGGTTCTCTTCGGTGTCTTGCAGTGACGCCAAAATATCATCCACAGCACCCGGAATTTCAATATCGTCACTAATTTCAGTAAAACGCTTAAGTTCTTCCTCAGTCAGATCTTGTTGTTGAACCGAGCTAGGTTCGTCACCATCACCATTGATTTCAACCACATAAGCAGGTTCAGCCACTGTTTCAGCATCAGAGAGCTCATTTGTCTCACCTGGCTCAGCAGTATCGCTGTTTTCATCTTCGAGTGAGAAATCTTCGCCGTCGAGTAAAGCATCAAGCTCATCATTACTTAACAATGGCTCTTCAGCTGATGACTCAGAGACCACCTGTGTTTCAGTATCGGTAATTTCATCAGAAACAGGAATGAAAGCTGGCTCTTCCTCAATGGCAGCAGCGGTCTCATCAGCCTGTTCATTAAAGGCAACGTCTTCAACATGTTCATCACCAAAGGCTTGCTCTTCAACGGGTTCTGAAGATTGATCAACTTCTGCTGTAACGTTTGATTCGCTGCTGTCCTCATCAATGACAGCATCATTTTCCTCTGTTTGAGGTAAGGCTGCCGCACCAGCAATAGCCGCAGCGCCCGTCAATTGTTGATACTGGCTGAGTAAACGCTCCATTGTTTGCGCAGCATGATCGATTTGTTGTTGTAGATCAGCTTCCGTTGACGCTTGTTTTTCTGCTTGATGCGGTGCTGAATGAGAACCGACAGGTTCAATATTCAAGGCGGCGTCAACGGCTTGTTCTATCAGGTCCGGGATATTCAGGAAAGCATTGGAATCCTGTTCGATATAGGTTTTTACAAGACTTTTTTGAATACGGCGTTCACGTTCCAGAAAGTCATTAACTTCTACCTTTAGCGCTTCGTCACTCAGGCCATATTTTTCTTGTAGAACCTGGCTCAGGTTCTGTTCTCTGACTTCCCTGTTGCGTTTAATCTTTTTTACAGCATTACTACTGGCGTTGTGGACTTTACGTTGTTTTCTTCGGTTACTGACCAGCAGAATGCCCGCGATAATGGCAAAAACAAGTGCCAGTTCGTAAGCCAAAAACTCCAGCATTGGATCGGTTAGATTTATCAAAGCATATCTCCTACCGCCATGGTGGCTGCATTCTGTCTGCGCCACCAAATCACACCAGCAATCAATAAACACACGATAATGGCATTACCGATCAAGAGTTTGGTGTTATCTGACATTGAGGTATCTGAACTATTGTCACTGTCGTCTAACAGCAAGTCATCATCCAATGGCATGATATCGACATTCGCCTCATCTTCCCCGGTAATCGGATCCAATATTGGAGTCAGTTCTTCATCAAATAACTCAGCGGGTTTTTCTGCAGTTAATTCATCTTTTAATTTAATGGGTTCTGCCTGTAAAAACACAGGTCGCCCTTCAGGCGTTTCACCACGTAACTGAAGCGATAACTCATAGTTTGCCTCGTTGGTCAGCTCAGTTAATGTCAGTTGCCAATTATTGGTATCGGTTTTCTGCATGTCGTAAGGCCACTCGCTACCATTTTCTTCCCTTAATAAGGCTTTTATCGACAGGGAATCCGGTTTAATGAGTGTGGGTTCAACCTGAACTTGAATACGATGGCTTCGATTATCTCCAGGCAAACGTTCAGTCTCAACATAATAAGGTGCTGCAATCACATTGATACTTTGACGTCTCTGACGTTCAAATGTGGCACTTTTCAGTGTCACAATGACATCTTGTCTTCCAGCAGTAAACTCCTCACCCAAAGTCGCATTAAACTGACTTTTTTGTGGATCCAGCGTCATCGATAGTTGCTTCTCTCCCTGCTCTGAATTTTGCTTGAGTGAGCCATCGACTAATTCAAGAAAGTCTTTTCGGGTAATCGCTTTACCGTGGTCAGTCAGGGTGGCATGAAAGTCGAATTTTTCGCCCTTAAGCACATTATTGGGTAAATCACTGGTTTGCAGTTTCATATCTGTTACTACCATCACCCGATTATCAGGATCGAGTTGGGCATCAATGCGCCACTCTCCCGTAACAGGATTTTCGATGGTAATCAAATCAAAGCTATCTTCGTGTAACCAACGTATTTTCTCTGATTGGTCCAGTTCGGTGAGCGTTTTACCGTCGGGTGATTTCAGTTGCGTCTCCGCGGAGCCTGGTTTACGAAACGCTAGCACTGTCATTTCATTGACACTACTATCAATTTTGAATTGATTATCCGCGAGTGGAACGGTATCAGGCTGTGTGGCTTTCTCAAACATATGTAAGAAAATACGTTGTAAATCATCTGCCGTATTAGCTTGTTGGTACCAACCATCGGTTTCCATCGAGATAGCTTTTAATAATTCATGATCGGCATTATCTGACAAGGCAATAGTATGAACGGCCAGATTCGCCGCTTTTAACTTCGGCACAATATCATTCAGAATCCGTTGGCGGGATGCTTCACTGGCTTTTTGGCCGGGTTGTAAGTCTACAAAACCATCCGATAATAAAATTAAGCTTTGACGTTGTTTGGGATTATTTTGTATTCCGGTTTTGGTAGCTTTCTGTAGTGCTAATTCAATATTGGTGTACAAGCCAAGAGAATGTATTTTGGATGATTTCTCTATGGCTTTCTGCCGCCAGTCATCATCTACTTTTTGCCAGGGCACCAGCATGTTGACCATTTTGGCAAACGTCCAAACCCCTGCATTAGCATCGTCTGGCATTAATCCCACCAGCATTCTCAGCGCGGGCGCACGGAGGTTTTTAGGATCATTCTTTTTCATGCTGCCTGAAACGTCTATCACAACACGAACATCACTACTGGGGGTTTCAGCCGCTTGTGATTGACGTGCTGGCATGGTTGCCAGCAACACTAATGGCAATGCGATCTTTAATAAATCTAACATAGCAATCTACCTTGTTCATTATGCTGTCAGGCCTCTGTCTTTAGGCTTTTTAAAGACATTTTTTTGACAGCCACACCAATGTAGGCAGGGCTATGCAGGTTTTGTGCCGTTATTTAATCCCGGCAAATCCGCGGGCTAAATCCGCTTTAATATCATCCACACTTTCGAGGCCGACAGAGATGCGTAACATACCATCGGTAATACCGGCCGCAGCACGGGCTTCTTCAGACAAGCGCCCGTGCGTTGTGGTTGCAGGATGAGTGATGGTGGTTTTGCTATCACCTAAATTCGCTGTGATGGAAAGCCATTCCAGTGAATTGATTAATGTCCACGCATCCTTCTTACCACCTTTGATTTCAAAGGCAATAATGCCACCAAATGCTGACTGTTGTTTCTTAGCCAGCGTATGCTGTGGATGTGAGGGCAAACCTGAATAAAACACATGGCTCACTAAAGGTTGCGACTCCAGCCAGCTTGCCACCTCAAGTGCTGATGCAGAATGCGCTTTCATTCTCAAATCCAGCGTTTCCAGACCTTTCAGGAATGTCCACGCATTAAATGGACTCATCGTCGGCCCTGCTGTACGCAAGAAACCATATACCTCTTCACCAACACGTTTAGCATCGCCAACCACCGCACCACCAATACAACGGCCCTGGCCATCAATGTATTTAGTGGCTGAATGCACCACGATATCAGCGCCAAACTCCAACGGTCGTTGTAATGCCGGTGTGCAGAAACAGTTATCGACAATCAATAAACAGTCATTGGCTTTAGCCAGCTCAGAGAGTGCTTCTAAGTCTGCAATTTCATTCATGGGGTTGGAAGGCGTTTCCAAAAACAGCATTTTTGTTTCTGGCGTAATGGCGGCTTTCCAGTCATCCAAATCAATCAATTTCACGTAGCTGGTGCTGACACCAAACTTGGATAAATATTTATCAAACAAAACACGTGTAGTGCCAAAAATACTCATCGACGACACGATATGGTCACCGGCTGATAATAAGGCCATCATCGTCGACAGAATAGCTGACATGCCAGATGATGTAGCAACACAGGACTCACCACCTTCAAGGGCGGCTAGACGCTGTTCAAATGTCCGAACGGTGGGATTAGTAAAACGAGAATAGATATTACCCGGCTCATCACCACCAAATCGTGCTGCAGCTTGCTCTGCACTTTCGAAGACAAAGCTGGACGTTGGGAATATAGGTTCAGATTGTTCAGATTCGGCCGTTCTTTTGTGGCCAACGCGGACGGCTTTTGTCGCAAAGCCTTTATTGTCATATTTATCTGTCATGGGAGTTCAACATAAAAAAGATGTGACAATTCTATATTTTTAGCGGGCTACTGACCAGATGAATCCTGATGTTTCAGGCAAAAAAATACCCGAAACATGTTCGGGTATTTTTATTCAACCTATAGACTTTTAAGGTTGGTAACTCAGTGACAACATTACAGTACGACCCAAGCTGTAATATTCATCAACGGTTCGATAGTCTTTATTTAACATATTTTGGCCTGTTAACCTGACTGTCCAGTCTGGATCCACTTTATAGGCAACACGTAAATCCAGGAGCCCATAACCGCCAAGACGCTTTTTATTATCCGCTTTATCATAGCTATGCCCTCTCAACTTCCAGCTCGCGCCGGTGGACCAGTCCCCCCAATTACGATCCAGATGCATATTGGCTAAACGTTTTGCTCTTCTGGGCAAAACATTCCCTGTTTTGTCATCCTCTGGTTGCAAAAATGAAGCATCCGCTGACACTTGCCAATCTGCAAGGCTTGTTGTGACTTCAAACTCAACACCTTTGATCTTAGCCACGTCGACATTAGATGGCGATGTATCCCAAACTATCAGGTTTCTGATCTTGTTTTTGTAGGTATTGATGGCCCATCTTCCCCAGCTTGGTGTGCCTTCCAACCCAATACCATACGAGGTCGATTTTTCTGGTTTCAGATCAGGATTGCCTTGAAACCCAAAACTATCTAATGGATAGTAGAGATCGTTAAATGTCGGGGTCTTGAAGCCAGTTCCGGCATTAGCGGTCAACTTTAACTCATCACTCAACTGGTAACCATAATCAGCTGTTCCTGTTGTTTCATGGCCGAATGATTCATTATCGTCATGACGAGCACTCAGAAGCCAGCTGTTTTTATCAAGCTCAGCATCCCAGCTAGCAAAAACAGCTTTATTGTCACGAGAATCAGAGACATAAGTATCAGAACTATCAATCTTGTCATTCTCATACTCGAAGCCAATATTGACTCGATGCTGAGCATTTAATCTAAGATGATTTATCCAGCCGGCATAACGATGACGTGTATTGTAATTTGTGGTTATCTCATCATCGACATAATTTTGAGAACGATCACGCGACTCAGAAAGGCCAAAACTCATAGACCATGTATCGTTTACTGAGATATTGTTATTAAGCCCAAGAATTTGTTGAACGGTATCGGTGACGTAATTTTTATTTACACTAGATCCATCATAGTGATTACGTGCATTTGAACGAAGCAGATTAACATCCGTTGACCAGTTTTCTATCCACTGTTGATTGACTTTTAACGATACACTTTGATTACGGTAACCGTCATGATCAGGGTTACGATCTTCTCTAGCGTTGATGCCATTGGTTGTATCGTAGCTATAGCTAAGATTATATTTGGTCGTTTCGTTTCCACCACTTACGCCAGCTTGGCTTCTGAGAGTGTTTTTGGTACCAGCAGACACCGTAAAATTTGGCGTAGGTTTACTAATTGAACCGCTTTTAGTGAAGATTTGGATCACACCACCTATGGCTTCAGAGCCATAAAGCCCAGCTCGAGGCCCGCGGACAATTTCAATACGTTCAATTTGGCTAACAGGGAAATCTTGTAATGCTGACGAACCAGATGTGGCTGAATACCATTTAACGCCATCAACTAAAACAAGCACGTGATCAGAGTTTGTTCCGCGGATTGAAATACCACTTGTCTTACCCAAACCACCATTCTGAGTCATGTCAATACCCGGAAAACGTGACAGAAGTGTAGCCAAATCTTGAATCTGAAGTTTTTCAATATCAGCTTCTGTGATCACCGTAGTCGGCGCCAACGCATTTTCCGTAGGCATACGGTTTGCAGTAACGGTGATGGAATCTAGTTCATCACTGGCTATAACAGGTAAAGAAAGTAAAGAAGAAATCAGCGTAAATGCTGAAAGACGCGTGCACGCACGCAAAGGCAACGCCTTTGAAAACAAGGTCATAATTGTCTCCTGAGGATACGCTCACCCGCGATCCAGGGTTAATAGGGTCACAACACATTGTG
The DNA here is from genome assembly GCF_002335235.1 of Methylophaga sp. UBA2012. Classification (NCBI taxonomy): domain Bacteria; kingdom Pseudomonadati; phylum Pseudomonadota; class Gammaproteobacteria; order Thiotrichales; family Piscirickettsiaceae; genus Methylophaga; species Methylophaga sp. UBA2012. The sequence continues at coordinate 22,947 of NZ_DDCG01000020.1, forward strand.
TTGTTACGAAACCTCAGGCCGGTCTCCGGACTTACGTTGTGGCTATCGCCTGACACATCGCCTTCCCACGACATTCGCAGTGGCTTAATGATGTGCTTTTCAACGTTTACCGTTGCGGGGGCAGTGTTGGATTTGTCACCAACTTCCCGTTTAACTCTGCATAAACAGAGCACCTGAAGAGCCGCGCATAGTAATGGCTGCGCATCCATCCGTCAAACTGACTATGTCAACTATAGCGACAATGACGCCTCATTCCTATACGGCAAATTGACAATATGTGGCATTAATCCTTATTCTATCGCGTGTTTTAGGTGTTGCTAACGCAAGTAAACGGGAAGTCGGTGCATCACTAGATAATGCCGACACTGCCCCCGCAACGGTAAGTGAGATGAGATAAACGTTATGCCACTGTACAGCGCTGTATGGGAAGGTGTTTATCAGGCAAAACTCACAAGTCCGGAGACCGGCCTGAAAATAAAACGTGCCAACTGGCAAATTCAAAACCTATTGTGTGCGGGTGGGCACACTGGAGAATCACATCATGACCTTATCTCGTTCTCAGCAACTCATTATTGCTGGTCTTTTAGCACTTTTAATGTTCATGACCCGAGGTCATCATTTTGCTTCTGTCGACGCGTTACCGAGTGCATCATGGGCTATCTTTTTCCTAGCCGGTCTTTACCTGAGTTCAGCTGCCTGGTTTCCTGTATTTCTAGTAATGGCTGCTGGTCTCGATATCGCCAGTGTGTTGTTGGGCGGTGGTCAATTAAGCACTAGTTTCTGCATGTCTCCTGCTTACGGTTTTCTGATTCCTGCTTATGGCAGCTTATGGATGGCTGGACGCTGGTATGCATCAAAATATCAATTTAATGCAGCCACCTTATTGCCGCTTGTTGGAAGTATATTGGTAGCAGCCACTGCAGCCACATTATTTAGTGGTGGCGGGTTCTACTTCTTCTCTGGCCGTTATCCTGATCCAACATTCACTGAATACACACAGCGTTTTATTCAGTACTTCCCAAAAAATCTGGCTGTAATGAGTTTCTATCTGGTAGTTGCAATGATTTGCCATGTGTCTCTGCATTTCACAGCAACGACACAACGAGCAGATCAACAGCATTAATAGAGATGCAGTCGCAGTCATGCGCTGCTGTTGTCATTGCTGCACCGGCATCTGGCCAAGGTAAAACCACGGTCACCGCTGTATTAGCAAGACATTACCGGCAGCAAAACAAAAAGGTGCGCGTATTCAAAGTGGGTCCAGATTTTCTGGACCCTATGGTTTTAGAATACGCATCAGGTCACCCTGTTTATCAGCTTGACCTGTGGATGGTCGGCAAACAACACAGTCAGCAACTTTTAGCAGAAGCGGCGCAACAAGCCGATATTATTTTGATTGAAGGTGTGATGGGCTTGTTTGATGGTGAACCTTCCACAGCTGATCTGGCTGCTGCTTTTGGTATCCCTATCCTTGCCGTGATCGATGCCAGTGCCATGGCACAAACCTTTGCAGCCATCGCTGTCGGTTTGGATCAATATCGAAAAGATACGCGTGTCGCTGCCGTTATTGCTAATAAAGTCGGCAGTGAACGTCATGCCGATATGCTCAAAAAAGCCTTACCTAACACTCTTCCTTGTCTCGCTACTTTGTTCAGACAAACTGAACATGCCCTGCCCAGTCGTTATTTGGGTTTACAGCAAGCCAATGAAGTCACTGATTTAGAGCAACGCCTGAGCCATACTCTGGACGCTTTTGACTTTGATAATACGGTTTCATTACCTGATATTGATTTTCCGTTTATTGATGTTGAGCCACTGCCTCTCTTACTCGAAGGTGTAAAGATTGGGGTTGCCAGGGATGCCGCTTTCTCTTTTCTTTATCAAGCGAATCTGGATTGTCTTTCTGCATTAGGTGCTGAGCTTATATTTTTCTCGCCACTAACAGACAAACAATTACCAGACATCGATAGCCTGTATCTGCCTGGTGGATATCCCGAGTTACATCTGGAGACATTGAGTCAAAACACCAATATGATTCAAGCTATTCACCAGCATTACCATGCCAATAAACCGATCATCGCTGAGTGTGGCGGCATGTTATACCTATGTGAATCCCTGACGGATAAAGCGGATAACACTGCTAGTCTATGTGGCATTTTGCCTGTCAAAGCCACACTTCAGGCGAGACTGACGGCTCTCGGATTACAGGAAGTCACTATCAATGGTGCAGCCATCAGAGGCCACACCTATCATCATTCTTTACTCAGTACAGAACTGGTTTCGGAGATAAGCGGACAGTGTCCTAATGGTAAATCGGTCAGTGAAGTGGTCTATCAACAACAGCGTTTAACCGCCAGCTATATTCACTTTTATTTTTACTCAAACCCTCACCTTATTGCAGCGTGGTTGATGCCATGAGTGATTCACCTCATCAGTTTTCACAAGCAGAACGAGAAGCCGTTTATCGCGCCATAGCAGAACGTCGGGATATGCGTCACTTTCGACCAGCTCCTGTTGATCCAGAACAATTAAAACGTTTACTGATCGCGGCTCATCAAGCCCCCAGTGTCGGCCTGATGCAACCCTGGCGAATAATTCGAATTACTGATTCCATTATTCGCGAAAAAATAAAAGCACTGGTGGAAAAGGAACGTATTGAAACAGCCAAAGCCATGAATGAACGCGAAGATGAGTTTATGCGTTTAAAAGTCGAGGGTATGGATAATTGTGCTGAAATCCTGGTTGTCGCTTTATGTGATAAACGTGAACAACATATTTTTGGCAGACGAACCATGCCGAATATGGATTTGGCCTCGGTATCTTGTGCCATCCAAAATATGTGGCTCGCAGCGAGAGTGGAAGGTTTGGGCATGGGCTGGGTTTCTATTTTTGAACCTGAGGCACTGGCACAATTACTGAAACTCCCCTCGGGTGCCTCACCCGTCGCTATTCTCTGCCTGGGTCATGTTAATGAGTTTTATCCAGAGCCGATGTTACAAATGGAAAACTGGCGACAAGGTATTGAGCTGGAGGCGGTTTTATATGAAAACCAATGGGATGAACCTGCCAAGCTATGACCTTACTGTTTATCGTGCTTGCCGTATTGCTTGACTGGTTGCTTGGCGAACCAACACGTCGCCATCCGCTGGTTGGTTTTGGGCGACTGACCAAGCTCGTTGAAACCAGATTATATTCATCAGAACACAATCAAAAAAAACAGTTTATCAATGGCTTAGTCGGTTGGATGATACTCGTCTTACCTTTTGCCTTGATTGCCTATTTTATTAGTCAAATTACCGTGCTCAATGCCCTATTTAGTGTGCTGGTACTTTACCTTTGTATTGGCCATCGGAGTTTGTATGACCATGTCACCCCGATCATCGAAGCATTGAAACAAGGTGATATTGAACGGGCAAAAACTTATACCAGCTATATTGTCAGCCGTGACAGGGAAACTCTGCATATTCCTAAAGCCAGTATCGAATCTGTATTAGAAAATGGCGCCGATGCCATTTTTTCAGCCATCTTTTGGTTTATCGTGGCAGGATTACCTGGCGTCGTTATCTATCGTCTCAGTAATACTCTGGATGCCATGTGGGGCTATAAAACAGAGCGCTATTTATTGTTTGGCCGTTTTGCTGCGCGTATTGATGATGTGCTGAACTTTATTCCAGCCCGCTTAACAGCACTCAGCTATTCTCTGGTGGGTAATGTCCGGTCAGGTTTACAGTGCTGGAAACAACAGGCTAAACAATGGGACAGCCCTAATGCCGGTCCAGTTATGGCGGCTGGTGCAGGCGCATTAAATATTGAGCTGGGCGGTTTAGCTCGCTATCACGGCGTCTGGCATGATCGTCCTAAGCTTGGCCTCAACCATGAAGCGAGCGAGAGTGATATTCCCCGCGCCTTACATCTGGTGACAGATAGTCTTTTGCTTTGGCTGACCGTCATTACTGTGATCACAGGGATTTCCTATGCTTGAGCATGGTGGCAAACTCAACCATTACATCAAAAAGTACGGCATAGCCAGCGAGTATTGGTTGGATTTATCTACCGGTATCAATCCCAATGGCTGGCCTGTTCCCCCCCTGCCAGAATATGTTTGGGAACGCTTACCGGAACAGGATGATGATTTACTCACTGCAGCAGCAAACTATTATGGCAATGAAAGTTTAATTGCCCTGCCCGGAAGCCAGGCTGCCATTCAGTTTTTACCGCAATTACGCGAGCCTTGCAGAGTGAAGGTCATACACCCCTGCTATGCCGAACATGCTTATAGTTGGCAAAAAGCAGGTCATGATGTTGAGGCCATCCATCACGACGAGATTGATTCATTGCTTGCCGAAACGGATGTGCTAATCATCATCAACCCGACTAACCCAAGTGGCAGGCAATACAAAAAACAACAACTTTTAAGCTGGCATCAACAATTACAACAACATAATGGCTGGCTAGTGGTAGATGAAGCCTTTATCGATACATCACCTGACAAGAGTCTTTGTCGTCTGCCTGCCATGCCTGGACTCCTTATCCTGAGATCGGTAGGTAAATTCTTTGGTTTGGCAGGTTGTCGTGTTGGTTTTTTAATCGCCGAACAATCCGTTCTCGATCAGATGAAAGAACACCTGGGCCCGTGGCCCATTGCAACAGCCTCGCGCTATATCACCATACAGGCTTTTAAAGATACCGACTGGCAACAACACTGCCGCCAGCAACTTCAGTTTCAATCAGCACGTCTGGCGGAATTACTGACTCGTTATGGTCTCAGTCCTACCGCTGGCACAGACTTATTTCAGTGGGTCAAACTTTCAGCCGCCAAAGACATACATAAGAAACTGGCAAAAAATGCCATTCTGACCCGCTTATTTGAATCCCCTGCCAGTTTGCGTTTTGGTTTACCCGCCAATGAACAGCAATGGCAGCAGTTAGAAAAAGCCCTGCAATCGCTACGAGTTGATCATGAAACATAAAACATTAATGGTTCAGGGCACCACATCTGATGCGGGAAAAAGTACCGTTGTCACCGCCTTATGTCGTTGGTTTAAACAACAAGGTTATCAAGTTGCGCCGTTCAAACCACAAAATATGGCACTCAATAGTGCAGTGACCGCAGAAGGTGGTGAAATCGGTCGCGCTCAGGCGGTACAAGCACAAGCCTGTCATCTGGCACCTCATATTGATATGAACCCTGTGCTACTCAAGCCTAATAGTGACTCTGGTGCTCAGGTCATTATTCATGGCAAAGCGGTTGCCAATATGGAAGCGCGCTTTTACCACGACTATAAACCTACGGCGATGCAGGCGGTTCTGGAATCCCACCACCGGCTGGAATCGAATTATGACCTTGTTGTCGTAGAAGGTGCGGGCTCACCAGCAGAAATCAATTTACGCGATCGTGACATCGCCAATATGGGCTTTGCAGAAGCTGTAGATTGTCCGGTTATTTTGATTGCTGATATTGATCGCGGTGGAGTGTTTGCTCATCTGGTCGGCACGCTGTCGTGTTTATCTGAGTCAGAACAAGCGCGGATTAAAGGCTTTATTATTAATCGCTTTCGCGGAGATATGAGTTTATTGCAAGCAGGTCTGGACTGGCTGGAACAAAAAACCGGTAAACCGGTGTTAGGTGTTTTGCCCTATCTGCATGGTTTGCATTTAGAAGCTGAAGATGCGGTGAATACCCAACAAATAACGGGATCGGATAAACAACTCAATATTATCGTGCCGGTATTACCCCGCATCAGTAACCATACTGATTTCGACCCATTAAGATTGCATCCTCAAGTCAATTTACAGTTTATCGGCCCTGATGACACCATCCCGGCGGCAGATCTAATTATTTTGCCTGGCAGTAAACACGTTAGGGCTGATTTAGAGTGGCTGATTAAACAAGGCTGGCCTGAAGCCATAGCTAAACACTGTCGTTATGGTGGCAAAGTGTTGGGTATCTGTGGTGGTTTTCAAATGCTTGGCAGACTGATTCATGATCCTGATGGCATTGAAAGTCAGCCTGGTAGCAGTGATGGTCTCGGCTTGCTGGATATGGAAACAACGCTAGCCGGCGATAAAACATTACGACAAAATCAAGGACAATTACTTATCAATAGTTCAGCCGTCACTATATCCGGTTATGAAATACATGCAGGTATCAGCACAGGAAAAGCGCTGGCATCGCCCCTGATGACACTATCACATGGTCCGGATGGTGCTATCAGTGATGACCGACAGATTATCGGTACGTATCTACATGGTTTATTTGAACATGACGAAGCTGCTCAAGCCATACTGACTTGGGCAGGTCTTGATGATGTTCAATCTGTCGATTACTGGCAGCTTCGTGAAAATGACATCAATAAACTGGCAGAGATGATTGCAACACATGTGAACACAGAAAAGTTGATGCAGATTCTTGAGGACCGACGATGACCAAGACATTAATTCTGGGTGGCACAAAATCAGGTAAAAGTCACTTAGCTGAGCAGTGGGCAAACGCCACCAGCCAATCCGTCAGTTATATCGCCACGGCACAAGCGCATGATGATGAAATGGCACAACGGATTAAACAGCATCAGCAACAACGACCAGACAACTGGCCAACCATTGAACAGCCGCTTTATCTAGGGGATGCAATAAACCAAGCAACAACGGATGTTGTACTGGTAGATTGTTTAACCCTGTGGCTGACCAATCTCTTATTAGCTGAAGGCGATCTGCTGACAGAACAGATATCAACGTTGTTAGATACGCTGCAAACCACTGATAAACACATCATTATGGTCAGTAATGAAACCAATATGGGCGTGATGCCTTTGGGAGACTTAACGCGTCGTTATTGCGATGAGGCTGGTGTCTTACATCAGCGTATCGCCAAAATGAGCGATAACGTCATCTTAACCGTGGCAGGTTTACCTCATATATTAAAAGGACAACTGCATGAACAGCTTCGCTGAATGGCTCAAACAACCAGTTAAAGCGGTAGATAAGACGCATGAACAAAAAGCGCTGGCGCGTCAGCAGCAGTTGACTAAACCACCCGGCTCTCTCGGACAGATGGAAAACTTAGCAGTCAAAATGGCTAGTTTACAAGCCAGTGAAATTCCGGACCTGACGCATGTTCATATCACTGTTTATGCCGCAGACCATGGCATCATGGCTGAAGGTGTTTCAGCCTTCCCTCAATCCGTTACTGCAGCCATGATCAGAAACTTTGCCAATGGCGGTGCTGCTATCAGTGTTTTAGCACAGGAGTTAACGGCAAAACTCGATGTAATCAACGTTGGTACAGTAGACAGATTGGAAGACATTCCAGGCGTATTCGATAAACGTATCGACGCTGGCACGGCGAATTTCTGTCAGGGTCCAGCGATGACAGAGCAACAATGCCAACAGGCGATATTAGTTGGTCGTGATAATGTCTTAAGTGATATTGACAACACCCAACTCTATATTGCTGGTGAAATGGGGATTGGTAATACCTCTACCGCCAGTGCTTTAGCCTCAGCTCTGCTGAAATGCGACCCTATCGATGTGGTAGGTCCTGGCACAGGACTGGATCAACAAGGTATTCAACATAAAGTCACGGTTATTCAACGTGCACTTGAATTACACCAATCAGAACTGAATGATGATCCGCTGTCGACACTTACGCTATTGGGTGGCTTTGAAATCGCTGCCATGGTAGGTGCTTATCTGACCTGTGCCAAACAAGGTATTCCAGTGCTGATAGATGGCTTTATCAGTACGGTGGCGGCATTAACGGCTGAGAGAATGCAGCCAGGATGCAAAGACTGGTTTATTTATAGCCATCAAAGTGCTGAGCCCGGTCATAAAGTGGTTTTAAACGCTTTAGACGCGAAACCATTACTTCAGCTGGATATGCGTCTGGGAGAAGGCAGTGGTGCAGCGGTGGCTGTTCCCATTCTTCGCCAAGCCTGTCTGTTACACAATGGTATGGCCACATTCGAACAAGCCAATATCAGTAAAGGAGACACGTAATGTGGTTATCGTTCCAAATAGCCCTTCAATTTCTCACCATTATTCCGGTCAGCTATGCCAGTGCAAGTGATCAACAGCTTGGACGTTCCTTAGTTTTTTATCCTGTTATTGGCTTGATTATCGGCTTAATTTTATCAGGACTCGTATCCGTCCTCCCTGTTTCCTATAGTTTGCTCAGTGCTGCTTTATTACTGACAGCCTGGGTATTATTAACGGGTGGCTTACATATTGATGGTCTTGCTGATTCGGCTGATGCCTGGCTAGGCGGTATCGGCAATAAACAACGTACGCTGGAGATTATGAAAGACCCGGCAGCGGGCCCCATTGCGGTCGTTGTATTAGCGTTAAGCTTATTAATCAAACTGGCCTTACTAGAAATCGTTATCTCATCTGGCGAAACCTCCGCCTTAATCTGGAGCATCATCCTGGCCAGAACGGCGATGCCATTATTATTTCTGACGACTAACTATGTCAGACCCAACGGCATTGGTGCTGTATTAAAACAGTACCTACCAGTCAAGCAAGTGAAATGGATGCTGCTTATCACCATCGTCATCGCATTATTCTGCCTGGGTTTCACACCGCTGTTACTTGGGTTGATCGTATTCTTATTACTTCGCTACACGATGGAGCATCGGCTTGATGGCTTTACCGGTGATACAGCCGGGGCGATGGTCGAATTGCTGGAAATCAGCTTTTTATTGTTTTTAATTTTGTTTTAGGAAAATCCAATGTCTGATACTGAAAAAAGTGAACGTCATAAAAAACGTATGCAACGCCATAAAAGCGTGGTCGATGAGAAAATTCAAAAAGCAGAAAAAGACAAAGGTTTATTATTAGTCATTACGGGTAATGGCAAAGGCAAGAGTTCTTCTGGATTTGGGATGGTGGCCAGAGCCTTGGGGCATGACATGAAAGTCGGTGTGGTTCAGTTTATTAAAGGCGCTTTTAGTACAGGCGAAGAATCATTTTTCCGTCGCTTTCCCGAAGAAGTTTCTTATCATGTGGTTGGTGATGGTTTTACCTGGGAAACACAAAACCTTGAACAAGATATTGCTTCCGCAGAAAAAGGCTGGGAAATCTGCAAAGCCATGCTTAACGATCCAGAAATTGATGTCGTTTTATTAGATGAGTTGAATATCGTATTGAAAATGAAATATCTCAATGCCGAAACAGTATTAAATGACATCGCACAAAGACCAGAGATGCAACATGTCATTATCACCGGTCGAGGAGCCCCTGACAGCGTGATAGAGGCAGCAGATACCGTTAGCCGTATTGAGGATGTTAAACATGCATTTCGTGCCGGTATAAAAGCACAGAAAGGCATCGAATTATAGGCGCATTTTTACCCTGTCATAAAACTGTAAAGTTACTCACATTTTCTGTGGATAACTCTGTGATTAAGTTTGGAGTTAGTCGCTAAGTGCCTCTCATACAAAGGCTCTTCTCAAAATGGTTAAAAAATAACCATATAATTTTATTATTAAAAATCAATAAGTTATAATGCTGTCATTAAAAATCAGTCGCTTACGGGAACTTTTTAATAAAAGCTTTACAGAAAAAAGACAAGTGTATAACTCTGTAGAAAAGTGTTGACATAGAGTAATGACCAGCACAAAACAAAAAGCCCGGTAGTGTTCACTACCGGGCTTTTTTTATTTCACTTTTTGAAACTGATAAATCAGGATTTAACCGCTTCCGCTGCACTGTCCATTTCCAGATGAATATCCTCATCTTTTAGCGTGACACGAACATGTCCACCACCCTGACTCAATTTACCAAATAACAGCTCATCAGCCAGTGGTCGTTTGATTTTCTCCTGAACCAGTCTCGCCATAGGACGAGCGCCCATTTGCACATCATAACCATGTTCAGCCAGCCATTGGCGAGCCGCATCATTGACTTCGATAGTGACGTTTTTATCTTCAAGTAACATTTCAAGCTCTAATACCGCTTTATCCGCTACCCGAAGGATGGCATCCTTATCCAGAGGTTTAAATTGAATAATGCCATCAAGACGGTTACGGAACTCTGGCGTGAAGGTACGTTTCAGGGCTTCATTACCGTCAGAGGTTAAATTGTCCTGCTTGGTGAAACCAATGGATGGTTTACTCATCTCAGCAGCACCGGCGTTGCTTGTCATCACTAACACGACATGACGGAAGTCCGCTTTACGTCCGTTGTTATCCGTCAATGTGCCATGATCCATCACTTGTAGTAACAGATTAAACACATCAGGATGCGCTTTCTCAATTTCATCTAACAACAGCACTGCGTGAGGTTGTTTGATGATGGCATCCGTTAACAGACCGCCTTGATCAAAACCAACATAACCAGGAGGTGCGCCAATGAGTCTTGATACGGTATGGCTTTCCATATATTCCGACATATCAAAACGAATCAGATCAACACCCAGATTGTGAGCTAACTGACGTGTGACTTCGGTTTTACCTACACCGGTAGGACCTGCAAACAAGAAGGCACCTGTCGGTTTTTCTGGATGGCCCAAGCCTGAACGCGCCATTTTAATCGCAGAACCCAAAGCCGAAATCGCTTCATCCTGTCCGAAGATAACGCGTTTAAGATTATCTTCCAGTTTACGCAGATTATCCTTGTCAGCATTGGACACCGTTTTCGCAGGAATACGTGCAATTTTCGCCACGATAGCCTGCACATCATTCACACCGATCAGTTTTTTACGTTTAGACTTCGGTGCAATACGCTGAGCGGCACCGACTTCGTCTAACACATCAATCGCCTTGTCTGGCAGGAAGCGATCATTAATATGACGATGCGCCAACTCAGCAGCCTGTTCAATCGCCGCATTGGAGTAACGCACATTGTGGTGCTCTTCCAGACCAGGTTTAAGGCCTTTCAAAATTTCAATGGTTTCAGCCACACTAGGTTCTGGCAGATCAATCTTCTGGAACCTACGTGCTAAAGCGCGATCATGCTCAAAAATACCCCGGTATTCCTGATAGGTAGTTGAACCAATACACTTCAGTTCACCACTGGCTAATAACGGTTTTAATAAGTTAGCCGCATCCATCGTGCTATTACCTGCACTACCTGCACCAATCATGGTATGGATTTCATCGATAAACAAAATCGCGTGTGGCTGCTTTTTCAATTCACGTAATAAGGCTTTCAGACGTTTTTCAAAATCACCCCGGTATTTTGTACCGGCAACCAGTGCGCCCATATCTAAAGAATAAATGGTGGTTTCTGCTAACACTTCAGGCACGTCACCATGAACAATGCGTCTTGCCAAACCTTCAGCCAGAGCTGTTTTACCGACCCCTGCTTCACCGACAAATAAAGGATTATTTTTACGACGACGACACAGGATTTGTAGCGTACGTTCTAATTCATGGGCACGACCAACAAGCGGATCGATTTTACCTTTGATGGCGGCTGCATTCAGATTTTCGGCATACAATGTCAGAGGACTTTTATCCTCATCAGAAACATCTTCGCTTTCTACTTTAGCTTCTGATTCTGATGTAGCAGCATTATCCTCAACATCGCCATGACTAATCGCATTGACGACATCCAAACGTGTGACATCCTGCTTTTGCAATAAGTAAACGGCTTGAGATTGTTGTTCAGAAAAGATCGACACCAGAACGTTTGCCCCAGTCACCTCAGAACCACCTGATGACTGAACATGCATCACAGCGCGCTGTAGAATACGTTGGAATGCCAGCGTTGGTTGAGTTTCGCGCTCACTATCCTCAGCGAGTGTCGGTAGATTATCAGCCAGAAAATCGCTTAGTTCCTGTCGTAAAACAGTGATATCTACTTCGCACGCCTTCAATACGGCCAGTGCCTGACCATTTTCCAGCAGCGCTAATAAGAGATGCTCAACGGTAAGAAACTCATGAGCACGTTGGCGAGCATAATTAAATGCTTGGCTGAGGGTTTGTTCGAGCTCTTTACTTAACATGTTACGTTCCACCTTATTGGTTGGATATCGAACTAGGTCATTCCTCTTCCATCGTACACTGCAATGGATGACCGTGGCTTTGAGAATAGCTGTTGACCTGTTCGACTTTCGCTTCAGCTATCTCATAGGTAAAAATACCACACAAGGCACTACCTTCGGTATGCACTTGAAGCATGGTGCGTGTAGCACGCTCACGCCCCATGCCAAAAAGGTTTTCGAGGACTTCAATCACAAAATCCATTGGCGTGTAGTCATCATTTAGCATAATCACCCGGTACTTGGGTGGTTGCTTCAAGTCTGGCTTTGCTGGAGCAACGGCATATTCATTGTCGTTGTTCCATTCGTGATCATTTTCCTGACTCATGCCCTTTTTTAGCTCGCTTCATCAATCATTTTTTGTAATTCGCCGTTTTCATACAGCTCCATAATAATGTCACAACCACCCACTAATTCACCTTTAATATACAGTTGTGGGAAGGTTGGCCAATCTGCATAACGATGCAGATTTTCACGCACATCTGGCTCTGCCAATACATTCACATAAGCAAATTCTGCACCACACGCAGATATGGCTTGAGAAGCCCGGCTTGAAAAACCACATTGTGGAAACTCAGGCGTCCCTTTCATAAACAAAATGACCGGGTTTGATTGAATCGCCTGTGTAATTTTTTCCATTACTTCCATTCTTTAATCCTCGTAGTTTTGAAATTTATTATGTCTGATGAGATGGGGATGCTTTTATAGTTTTCAAGCTTAGGCTAGTTATATTCAAGCTGCAATAAGCCAAGAATCGCATCCAGCCCATTATGATTTATTGCTGTCGCCGCCTGCTGCTGCACTTTCGGTTTAGCATGATAGGCCACACTCAAACCAGCTGGCTCCATCATTAATAAATCATTTGCCCCATCCCCCACCGCTATTGTTTGCTCAGCGACAATGTTCATTTTGTCACAACATGACAACAGAAAATCGGCTTTGGTTTGTGCGCCACAAATATCGCCGTCAACTTCTCCAGTGAGTTTGCCGTCTTTTTCTGCCAGCTTATTGGCCTGAGCAAAATCAAGCCCTAAACGCTGTTTTAATCTATCGGTAAAAAAGGTGAAGCCACCCGATACTAATGCCAGGCTAAAGCCATGTTGTTTAAGTGTCGTCACCATCAACTCTGCCCCTGGACTCAATCGCAAACGTTCATCATAAACTCGTTCAAGAACCTCAACATCCAGACCTTTCAATAAGGACACTCGCTTGCGAAGTGAAGTTTCGAAGTCTATTTCGCCTCGCATCGCTGATTCTGTAATCGCTGCGACTTCGGGTTTTAGGTTCATAAAGTCAGCGATTTCATCAATACACTCGATGGTGATCAAGGTTGAATCCATATCGGTGACAAGAAGTTTAGCGGCACGATGATCAAATTGCTCTGGTATCAGATTAATATCGAAATCATATTGCTGACGAAGCTGATGCATAGCCTCAGCATCAATGCCAGAGACATGAGTCACCGTCACATAGTGTTTATACCAGTTAAACTGACCAGAATATTGATGGGCGATCTGCTCTGCCAGTTCGTGAGTGAGAGTTTTGCCTTGCAGTACCAGTGTTGTCATGATGTTTCCGCACTAGATAAAAAAACGGCGAGCTGAAAACTCAGCTCGCCGAATCATTGTAAATCAGTCAGATTTAAAATTGGGGTTTAACAGGTGCTGATTTAAAACGTTCAACACTGGCCACAATTTCAGTTTCAGCTTCAGCTTTACCCACCCAGCCTTCAACTTTGACCCATTTGTTCTTTTCTAAATCTTTGTAGTGTTCAAAGAAATGTGAAAGTTGATTCAACAGACGTTCTGGTAAGTCATTAATATCTTTCACATCATCGTACATTTTATCGTGTGGCACGGCGATAATTTTGGCATCTTCACCAGACTCATCAGTCATTTTTAACATGCCCACAGGACGGCAACTGACCACTGAACCACTGATTAACGCGTACGGGCTGACAACCAATACATCAACCGGATCACCGTCATCAGACAACGTGTGTGGAACATAACCATAGTTGCATGGATAAAACATCGCAGTATTCATGAAACGGTCAACAAAAAGTGCCCCGGTTTCTTTATCAACTTCGTATTTCACAGGATCAGAATGTGAAGGGATTTCAATAATGACATTGATGTCTGTTGGCAAATTTTTGCCTGAACCAACACGGTCGAGATTCATAGGGTTATGCTCCAGATAGCAAATAAACAAAGTCGCTGATTATAGAAGAAAAGCCCTTCAGGTTAAACTCTCAGCAAGTGAATAAGCATTATTCTTCATAACATCGCCAATCTGACTTTATGTCACGCGCTAAATCCATTAAGCGATAAACCCAGCAAGTCACTCAATTAGCGAACGAGAAAGAACGCAGCTAATGCAAAAAGAAATAGTGAAAATAAACGACTCAGGATATGGCTTGGTAACGTCTTGGCTAATTTTGCGCCAATCGGTGCAACCCAGACACTGGTGGCAATAATCCCTAAAAAGGCTTGCCAGTGAACAAAGCCGCTCTGCCACTGCCCATCAACATGTTCGAGTTGGGAGCCAATCAATATGTAGCCAGCAGCCCCACTTAAGGCAATTGGCAAACCACACGCCGCCGCAGTTCCCACCGCACGTTGCATAGAAAGTCCACTCATCACCATGTATGGCACAACCAGTGAACCACCACCAATTCCAACCATAGCGGAGACAATACCAGTAATTAAACCAGCAGAAAAAATACTCGGGGCTGCTAAAAACTTAGTTGAGACAGATTTAGGTGGCGGCAACCACATTTTTACTGCTACCAACAAAGCAAATACCCCAAACCATATCTTTAAAATATGGCTAGGCATGGAACTGGCAATATAGGCCCCGGCAAAGCTACCTAATACAAGGCTTGGCGCCAGTTTTTTCACCAAGTGCCATTGCGTTGTTTCATATTTGTGGTGAGCTAACATAGAGGAGATTGAGGTAACACTAATCGTCATTAATGAAGTAGCAATAGCCACATGAATCGCAATGTCAGATGACATACCCTGCCAGCCAAAAACCAGCATAAGAATAGGCACAATGATCAGTCCGCCACCGATACCAAACAAACCGGCCAGTAAACCAGACACCAAACCTGCAATTAGATAGCCAATCCATTCTGCCATAAAGGGTACTCTCTATTTCGTTCCAACTGGGCAAATCAATAAGATAAGTCTTTGACTTTACTTGAATATGTCAGGCGCGTATAAAAGGTAGAAAAACCATAATAAACGTGTTTCACGCCCACAGTTTGTAATGAAGAGAGGGAATTCTATGGCATCGCTCAGCTATGTTCCAATCATTCTTGGTATTTTCGGTTTACTTTGTGCTTTATTTCTTTATATCTCGATCCTGAAAAAACCTGCTGGGACAGGTAAAGTCGTCGATATCGGTGATCAGATTCATCTGGGAGCCATGGTCTTTATGAAAGCAGAATATTCGCGGTTAGCGATTTTTTGCTTATTGTGTATCTTAGCGTTGGGGTTCTCTAATTTAGGTTGGCCAAGTGCGTTTGCATTTTTTATTGGATCTATGTGCTCCGCCTGCGCCGGATTCATCGGCATGTATGCCTCCACCAAAGCCAATGTCAGAACAGCGGTTGCCGCACAGAATCAAGGTACCTCAGCCGCTTTATCCGTTGCTTTCTCCGGTGGTTCAATCATGGGACTCACTGTGGCAGCCATGGGCTTACTGGGTTTAGGCTTTCTCTACCTGCTGTATGGTCATGATCCCCAGACCACACACATTATTCATGGCTTTGGCATGGGTGCTTCTTCAGTCGCCTTATTTTCAAGAGTGGGCGGTGGCATCTATACCAAGTCGGCTGATGTCGGTGCTGACTTAGTGGGCAAGGTCGAAGCCGGTATCCCCGAAGATGATCCCCGTAATCCTGGGGTTATTGCTGACAACGTGGGCGACAATGTTGGGGATGTTGCAGGTATGGGCTCCGATATTTTTGAATCCTACTGCGGTGCCATTATTGCCAGTATTACGATTGCCTCCACCATGGGGCTTGTTGCCGTCAATCAACTCGCCAGTGAAAAATCTACACTGATGTTTCTGCCTCTGGCGTTGGCCTCTGCAGGGCTTATTTGCTCGATATTGGGCATTCTCAGTGTAAAGCTATTTTCACAACAAGCCCCGAGTGTTGCATTAAGAATCGGTACCATTGGCGCATCACTTCTTTTTATAGTCACTGCCTGGTGGTTAATTGGACTGATGGGCGGCGCTGGGGAGTTATGGATTGCCGTGTTATCCGGTGCACTGGGTGGCATCATTATTGGTTTGGTGACCGAGTATTACACTGGTGGTGCTCCCATAAAGAAATTGGCAGCAAGTGGTGAAACCGGCCCTGCCACCATTATGATTTCCGGACTCGCCTTAGGCATGCAATCTGTGGCTATCCCTGTTATCACCATTGCCGCGATTATTTTTTCAGCCAGTTATGTCGCCGGACTTTATGGTGTCGCTATTGCTGCGGTTGGTATGCTGGCAACGGTGGGGATTACTATGGCGATTGATGCTTATGGTCCAGTTGCCGACAATGCAGGCGGTATTGCTGAAATGGCGGAAATGGGTAAAAACACCCGGGATATTACTGACTCACTTGATGAGCTGGGTAATACCACAGCCGCCATTGGTAAAGGCTTTGCCATAGGGGCTGCGGCACTGGCTGCATTGGCCATTATCAGTGCTTACATTGAAACGATCAGCCATGGTGACAGCAACTTTGTTTTATTGTTAAACAACCCGCTGGTACTGATGGGCATGTTCCTGGGCGGTATATTCCCATTTTTGGTCAGCGCGCTGACCATGACCGCTGTCGGTGATGCTGCCTTTGACATGATTCGCGAGATTCGTCGTCAGTTTAAAGAGATTCCAGGCTTATTAGAGGGAACGGCTAAGCCCGATACTGCCCGCTGTGTTGATATCGCTACCAAAGCCGCTTTGAATAAGATGATATTACCTGGATTATTAGCCGTATTAGCTCCTGTAGTCGTTGGCTTTGGACTGGGTCCACAAGCTCTGGGTGGCATGTTGGCTGGCGCACTTATCTGCTGTGTCATGATGGCGCTGATGATGGCTAACGCCGGTGGTGCATGGGATAATGCAAAAAAATATAT
>NZ_DDCG01000020.1:40235-73437 GCF_002335235.1 Methylophaga sp. UBA2012
GATAATGCAAAAAAATATATCGAGAAAGGAAATCATGGCGGTAAAGGCTCTGAAATACATAAAGCCGCTGTGGTTGGTGATACAGTGGGAGACCCATTAAAAGATACATCCGGCCCAGCCATGAACATTCTGATTAATGTGATGGCCATCGTTAGCCTGGTTATCGCCCCGCTTCTCTGAACTTACATTTAATAAACTTCACAGAGGCCACATGATGTGGCCTTTTTATTTTCGGGTACAGTATTGAAAAAAGCACTTTCACATCAACAAATTTGGGCCATAGCCGGACCGATGATTCTGGCAAATTTGTCCACACCCATACTTGGCTTAGTTGATACCGCTGTAATGGGCCACCTCAGCTCCCCCATCTATCTTGGTGCTGTCGCACTCGGCAGTATGGTGTTTACCTTTCTGTTCTGGGGATTTGGTTTCCTGCGTATGGTCACAACCGGCCTGACGTCACAGGTCAATGGCCATGGCAGTCAGCAGGAAACGGAGTCCGTGTTAATCCAGTCGGCACTGTTAGCTTCGGGTATCGCGTTGTTGTTACTTTTATTGCAATGGCCGATTGCCAAGATTGCTTTCAGCTTAATTGATGGCAGTGCCGAAGTCTTATTACAGGCCCAGCAGTATTTTTTTGTTCGTATCTGGAGCGCACCAGCCACCTTACTTAATTACGCCATTATGGGTTGGCTGATTGGCATAAGCGCTTCACGATCAGCCTTAGCGATGGCAGTTGTGATTAATATCACCAATATTGTGTTGGATCTGTTGTTTGTGAATGTGCTGGAAATGAAAGCAGATGGTGTGGCTTTAGCCTCAGTTATTGCAGAATTAAGCGGCTTAATATTTGCCCTATTTCTATTAACCCGAAGAGGATTTCAGTGGCAAAGCATTGATATTCGACAGGCAATAAAGCGATTTATAAAAGAGCGACACCAGCTAGCCTTACACGGCAATTTTATGCTGAGAACCTTATGTTTAATTTTCAGTTTTGCCTTTTTCACCAATCAGGGTGCTCAACATGGTGATGTCGTTCTGGCCGCGAATATGGTTTTGCTCAATTTTATTACCTTTATGGCCTATGTCCTGGATGGTTTTGCCAATGCCACCGAAGTGATGACAGGTAAGGCTGTTGGCCGTAAAGACAAAGATATGTTGAAAGCCAGTCTTCTTATGAATGGACAATGGGCGCTAGCGGTCGCCGCTTTATTTAGTCTTGTGTATGGCTTATTTCACCAACAGATTGTCAGTATGCTTACCAATATACCGGCTGTTGCAACATTAGCTGAGCAGTATAGTGTCTGGGTCATTATTGCGCCGTTGCTTGCTGTTTGGTCCTATTTATTTGATGGTTTATTTGTCGGCGCGACACTTGGCAGAGAAATGAGAAATGCCATGCTGTTTTCGGTCTTTGTCTGTTATTTACCCAGTTGGTATTTCTTTCAAGACTATGGAAATCATGGCTTATGGGCAGCCTTGATGGTACTTTTTATTGCCAGAGCCATCTCTCAAGCTGCCTATCTGCCCAGTATATTCCAGCGCATAGCCCTTAAAAAATGATCTATCCGGCTAGCAAATCAAACTTTCGCGGTTGCCCGGTAAATGGGCAAATAAACGCCAGATAATAAGCACTGAGTTGCAGATTTTCTGTGGTTTTACGCTGACCATAAAGTCGGTCACCAATCACTGGAAACCCTAGGCTTGCTGCATGCCGACGGATCTGATGTTTACGGCCTGTTTCAATCGACACATCTAACAAACTCTGTTGTTTGACTGGATCGTACTGCATAAAAACGAAATGGCTACGAGCGTGTCTGCCGTCAATCGGCAGATCAACAGTAATAGGCTTGTCGCTTGTTGCCGCTGCTGAAAACTCGCCTTCCACCCAGATTCGATAGCGCTTATCAATATCTCGTTGTTGAAATAAAGCCGATAATTTTGCTGCTGCCTGTTTTTCATGAGCAATCACAATTAAACCATTAGCGGCCCGATCCAGGCGATGCACGACGAAAGCATTACGTTGAGGTTTGAGTTCTTGCTCGGCCCAGCGAGTGACGGTGCAGTGATCGCCCCATTTCGATCCTTGGGATAATACACCGTAGGGTTTATTCCAGACACTGTAATGGCCAAAGTCGGCCATCAGCTCAGGAGGTGTCATTTCACGTTCTAACACGGCTTTGTCGTAGTAGAGATGCAAGGTTTCACCCGCTTTTAATAAACGCTTGGCTCGGCGCAAGCGTTGTGTTCTTTTACCGACACTGACCCACACTGCTCCCTTAAGCATAATACGTTTTAAATGTTGCTTAGAAAGCGCACAGGCATCAGCTAATAGATCAACGGCATTAGCCCCTGATTTTTCAACAGGTAAATGAATTTCAAAACGATCAGTGTGATAAGACATTTTATGATGGCTGGCTTTGGCGTAGAATTAACGTAGTTTAGAGCCTTGGTGTATGTAATGTTAAGAGATAATCTCAAATTCAGTCTGATTATACTGTCTGCGACCGTTACTGGCACCGCCAGCGCTGATGTGTATAAGTGGGTCGATGAACAGGGACAGGTTCACTACAGTCAGCAAGCTCCCGAATCTGCTCCCGCAGAATTGATCAAAACACCACCGCCACCCTCTGTCGATCCAGCTCAAGCCCAGAGAGAAGTCGATGCCTTGATTGCTCAGCAAAAAGCGGCTGAACAGGAAAAGCAACAAGCACAACAACAGGCAGAGCAAAAAGCAGAACAAGAAGCAGCACTTGAAAAACAATGTCAGGATGCCAAAGACGCACTTACCGCCTATCAAAACCATCCGGGCGGACGATTTTATGATGAAAATGGCAACTTACAACGCATCAAAGAAGAAGATCGTCAACAGAAAATACAAGAATTGAGCAACAATATTAAACAACACTGTCAATAAGGAGAAGCAAAATGCCATACCTTAATATTACGACTAATCAAGAAGTTAAAGATAAAACGCAGTTTATTAAAAAGACCAGTGAAACCGTTGCTAAAGCGTCAGGTAAACCTGAAAGCTATGTCATGATTGTGCTGAATGACAACGCCAATATGTCATTTGGTGGCAGTGATGCGCCTACGGCGATGCTTGATTATCGAGCTCTCGGCTTACCCGGTGATCGTCAGGCCTTCTCGGATACCTTATGTACACTCATCAGTGACAACCTAAAAGTTGAAGGTGGTCGTATCTATATCAGCATGACTGACTCAGAGCGACAAAACTGGGGTTGGAATCACAGTACATTTTAAGTTTTATCCTTAACTCATAGCCTCAGGGCTAACCAATTATCATTACAGGAAAAATAAAAACACATGCGCGCCTCTAACCTGCTTATTTCCACTTTAAAAGAGACACCAGCAGACGCAGAAATTGTCAGCCATCAATTAATGCTCCGTGCCGGCCTTATCCGTCGTCTGGCATCGGGCTTGTATACATGGCTGCCAATGGGACTCAAAGTACTCAGAAAAACAGAAGCGATCGTCCGCGAAGAAATGGATAGAGCTGGCGCGCAGGAAGTATTAATGCCCTCGGTACAACCGGCTGAACTGTGGCAAGAAAGTCAACGTTGGGAGAAATATGGCCCTGAATTATTGCGCATCACTGATCGCCACCAGCGTGAGTTTTGCTATGGACCGACCCATGAAGAAGTGATCACCGATCTGGTACGTCAGGAAATTCGTAGTTACAAACAGTTACCAGTGAATTTTTACCAAATTCAGACCAAATTTCGTGATGAAATTCGCCCACGCTTTGGTTTAATGCGTGCTCGTGAATTCCTGATGAAAGATGCTTATTCATTCCATCTGGATCAAGCTTCTTTACAAGAAACCTATGACAATATGTATGCGACATATTCTCGGATTTTCAGTCGTATCGGTTTGGAGTTCCGCGCTGTTCAGGCAGACACCGGTAGTATTGGTGGTAATGCCTCACATGAGTTTCATGTGTTAGCCAGTTCAGGTGAAGATGCTATCGCCTTTAGTGATAAAAGTGATTACGCTGCCAATGTTGAGTTAGCAGAAGCCTTAGCACCACAAGGTGAACGTGCAGCAGCCAGTGAAACTATGACCGTGGTTGAAACACCCGCAAAACACACTATTGACGATGTCAGTCAGTATCTCAACAAACCAGCTTCACAATGTCTGAAAACCTTATTGGTAGAAGGTGTCGAAGAAGGTTCTGTGGTTGCATTGGTTGTTCGCGGTGATCACGAGCTTAATGAGATTAAAGCTGAAAAACACCCTCTGGTAGCCGCGCCACTCACCTTTGTTACAGCAGAAAAAGTACTTGAAATCAGCCATGCTAATATCGGTTCGGTAGGCCCTGTTGGTTTAACTATTCCTGTCATCGTTGATCATGCTGCCGCTTTTGTCAGCGACTTTGTTTGCGGCGCTAATCAGGATGACAAACATTTAACCGGCGTAAACTGGGGCCGTGATTTACCTGAACCAGAAACCGCAGATTTGCGTAAAGTTATGGCAGGCGATCCTAGTCCAGATGGTCAAGGCCATTTAGAAATCGCCCGGGGTATTGAAGTCGGGCATATCTTCCAGCTTGGCGAAAATTACAGCAGCAAATTAAATGCGGTTGTGTTGACAGAATCCGGCAAATCACAAATCGTGACTATGGGTTGTTATGGTATTGGTGTATCCCGTGTTGTTGCCGCAGCCATTGAGCAAAATCATGATGATCGCGGCATTATATGGCCGGAGTCGATTGCACCTTATCAAGTCGTGTTAGTGCCTGTTAACGCTCACAAATCAGTAAGAGTTAAAGAAAAAGCTGAAGAGGTCTACCAACAACTGCTTGCAGCAGGTGTGGATGTGTTACTTGATGACCGAGGTTTACGTCCTGGTGTTGCCTTTGCTGATATGGAACTGATTGGTATTCCACACCGCTTAATCCTGGGTGAACGCGGTCTGGATAATGGCATGATTGAATACAAAAACCGTCGTAGCGGTGATGGCGAAGAGTTTGCGATTGATGATGTGGTCAATATCATCAAACAAAAATTGAGCTGAGGTTTAATGCATGACGACAGTCATTAAAGAGACTGACTTTATCGATAGTATTGCAGATGCCCTGCAATTCATTGCCTGTTATCATCCAAAGGATTTTATTCAGGCAATGAGCGCGGCTTATGAGCGTGAGCAATCCGTCGCTGCAAAAGATGCTATTGCACAAATTCTGGTGAACTCCAGAATGTGTGCAGAAAATAACCGTCCTATCTGTCAGGACACCGGCATTGTTAATGTCTTTGTCAAAGTGGGTATGGATGTGCAGTGGCAGACCACAAAAAGTCTGAATGACATGGTCAATGAAGGCGTCCGTCGTGCTTATCTTCACCCTGACAACGTTTTACGAGCCTCCATTGTGTCTGACCCTATTGGTCTACGCAAAAATACTGGAGATAACACCCCAGCGGTTATTCATACCGAAATAGTCATGGGTGATACCGTTGAAGTCTTAATTGCAGCCAAAGGTGGTGGCTCAGAAAACAAAGCCAAATTCACCATTCTGAATCCAAGTGACAATCTGGTTGATTGGGTATTAAAAACGGTGCCGACCATGGGGGCTGGCTGGTGCCCGCCGGGCATGTTAGGTATTGGTATTGGTGGTACAGCAGAAAAAGCGATGCTGATGGCCAAAGAGTCATTAATGCATCCTATCGATATACAAGAATTAATCGATCGCGGTGCCGAAACGGCCACAGAGAAACTTCGTGTTGAACTCTATGAAAAAGTCAATCAGCTGGGTATTGGTGCCCAAGGCTTGGGTGGTTTAACCACTGTTCTGGATGTCAAAATCAGTGATTACCCAACACATGCTGCTTCATTACCTGTCGCCATGATTCCAAATTGTGCCGCCAGCCGTCATATTCATTTTAGTTTAGACGGAACAGGGCCGGCAGAATTTGAGCCCCCCTCCATGGATGACTGGCCAGATATTACCTGGGAAGCCGCAGAGAATACCCGCCATGTTAATTTGGATGATATAACCGCTAAAGACATAGCGGAATGGCAACCCGGAGAAACGCTGTTATTGTCAGGGCATTTATTAACAGGACGTGATGCTGCGCACAAAAAAATCGCTGATTTACTGAATAATGGTGAATCTCTGCCAGAAGGACTCGATTTTAATAACCGCTTTATCTACTACGTCGGTCCAGTTGATCCGGTTCAAGGTGAAGTTGTTGGCCCTGCAGGTCCGACAACCGCGACCCGAATGGATAAATTTACCGATATGATGCTTGAAAAGACAGGTTTATTAGGCATGATTGGTAAAGCTGAGCGTGGAGATGAAACTATTGCCTCCATCAAAAAACATCACTCGGTCTATCTGATTGCCATCGGTGGTGCAGCGTATTTAGTTTCAAAAGCGATTAAGTCATCACGGATGGTGGCATTTGAAGAACTGGGAATGGAAGCCATTCGTGAGTTTTACGTAGAAAATATGCCGGTTACTGTGGCAGTAGATAGTGAAGGTCATTCGGTACACAAAACAGGTCCGAGTGAATGGAAAATTAAAATTGCCGATATACCGATAAACAAGAATTGATATTACATTCAAAGAGAGCCTAGTTATGATGATTGCATTACCTTTACACCTGTTAGCCGCCGTTATTTGGGTGGGAGGTATGTTTTTCGCTTATACCGCTCTTCGGCCTGCAGCAGTTGAATTACTGACGCAAGAACAACGTCTGCCTTTATGGGCTGGTGTATTAAAAACCTTTTTCAACTGGGTATGGCTTTCTATCATCACCTTGCTTGTCACTGGCGGTTGGATGATTCCTTTATTAGGCGGTATGGGCGGCGTTGATGGTGTCGGTATTCATGTACATATTATGTTACTTATCGGCATTTTTATGATGCTCATTTTTATGCATGTGTTTTTTAACCCTTTCAAAAAGCTTAAATGGGCTGTAGCCGAACATGACTGGATTGCCGCAGGCACGGCATTAACTCAAATACGCAAACTGGTTCTGCTTAATCTGATCTTAGGCATTATTACTATTCTGATAGCCAGCTCTGGACGTTACTGGTTAAGTTAATCATGAATACGCTGATGAAATGGTGTTTGCTCAGTCTGACAGTGGTGCATAGTCAGCTGGCTCCGGCAGATACCATTCAGCGTATTCAAAACCCGGATGGTTCCGTTGAGTTCAGTAATGTCAGGCAAGCCACATCGCAAACTGTCATATACAAATCACAAACAGGTGAAGGATTTGTTTTTTCAGATCAAAAACCTGCCCATGGTCATTTCGAAATTTTAAAATACAGCTGTTATGCCTGTAATCCCTCATCAAAAATCAACTGGCATACCATTAAACTGGATTTTTCATCCTATGCTGACGAAGTAAAACGTTATGCCAAGAAATATAACGTGGATGCCGCTTTGGTAAGAGCCGTTATTCATGCGGAATCAGCGTTCAATCAAAAAGCTATTTCCAGAACTGGCGCTCAGGGCTTGATGCAATTAATGCCAGGTACAGCCAAAGAGTTAGGTGTGGATAAGCCTTTTAATGTCGAACAAAACATAGAAGGCGGTGTTAAATATCTGGCTGAGCTGCTATCTTTGTTCAAGGGCAATACTCGCCTTGCCACAGCTGCTTATAATGCAGGACCCAATGCCGTGAAAAAATATAACGATGTTCCCCCTTACTCAGAGACAAAAGTTTATGTAGAACGTGTGAGCATTTTGCATCAACGTTATCAACATGAAAGTTAGAAAAACCAAAAAATGGTTGGCTGAAAACGACCATTTAATCCACGCCACTATGCAGAAAGTGTCTTCTCATGTTCAGCGTGAAGAAGGTGAATGGGTGTTGAATACGGTGACGATAGAAGGCCAGGACGTTCCCTATAAATACAAGCGCCAACGCCGTTATAAATCACTAAAAGGCGCGCGGGTAGATATCGTTTATTACCCGGATAAAGAAGTCATTGCCCGTATGACTTTCGAGTATATGAAAGTCGTCAAGATTTCTCTATCCTGACACCGGAACACGCAGCGTCATCACCCCGTTACGCTGGGTGATATCCAGATGTTTCATAAAACTCATCCCCAATAAAACCACTCCATCCGCCATATGTGGATTGATACTGGCATCGACATGATTCAAGGTAATACCACCAAGACGCACCGCATCGACATCAGTCTGAAATACCGGCACAACACCATTAGCAGTTGACACCATGGAGGTGG
Source organism: Methylophaga sp. UBA2012 (assembly GCF_002335235.1). Classification (NCBI taxonomy): domain Bacteria; kingdom Pseudomonadati; phylum Pseudomonadota; class Gammaproteobacteria; order Thiotrichales; family Piscirickettsiaceae; genus Methylophaga; species Methylophaga sp. UBA2012. The sequence continues at coordinate 48,457 of NZ_DDCG01000020.1, forward strand.
GCCCTTTTTTCAATCCAGCCGCCTCAGCAATGGCAGCAGGAATACTGACATTGGTGGCACCAGTATCCAGCAGGAAATTCACCGGATGGCCGTTAATATAACCTGGTGCCAGATAATGACCGTCACGATTACGTTTTAAGGTCACCTCACCCGTGCCAGAATTTGCTGTCATTAATGCTTGATTGGGGTTATCGCGCTGCTGAATATAGCCATTAAAGAATAAGGTGAGTGATCCCATTAAAAACAACCAGAATAATATCGTTACGATATTTCCAGAAAACAATTTTGATATATCAGGTGCACTCATACCCTGCTTTTCCCCCTATGTTTATCACCATAGTATAAACAACCATGACAATCTGGCTAATGCTTGATATGGTGGCGCCATCTTAATAATTCAATTAGAGGTGTGTCATTAATACGATCAGTATCCTCGGCAGTGGTTGGTTAGGTTTGAGATTAGCAAGACATTTGCGCTCAGCTAATACCCATATCAAACTCTCAACGCGCCAAGCAGCAAAACAATCAATATTGAGAGATGAAGGGTTTGACGCCTACCAGATTGACATTGAAGCACCTGCCGATTTTAGTCAGTTTCTGGACGCTGACACGTTAATTATTAATATCACTAATAAAAATAAAGCCGCATTTGAGCAGTTCATCAATCAGATTGAAAACAATCCCATCAAACAGGTGTTATTTATCAGCTCCAGTTCGGTTTACCAGAACACCAATGACTGGGTCAAAGAAGAGCATCAGTTTGAAAATGAGGATAGCATTCTGTGGCAAATAGAATCGCTGTTTAAACAATCTTCGTCCTTTGTCACCAGCATTATTCGTTTCAGTGGATTAATCGGACCAGAACGCCATCCAGGCCGTTTTTTCAGACATGGGAAACAGGTTCAGCAGGCGGATGCTCCCGTTAACTTAATTCACCTTGATGACTGCATAGGCATTATTGAGCAAGTATTGAAACAACGTGTCTGGGGAGAAGTTCTTAATGGTTGTGCAGACACGCATCCAAGCAAAAAAGTCTTTTATGCACATGCTGCTGCATTATTAAAGCAGCCGCTACCAGGCTTTAATCAGGATGACTCCCTATCCTACAAAATCGTTAGTAACGATAAAGCCAAATCATTACTGTCCTATCAATTTCAGTATCCAGATTTAATGGCCATTCCCGCTAACGCTTATGAATAATGATTTATGCCCCTGTCTCAGCCAGCTTTCTTATAGTGAGTGCTGTGAACCTCTCCATAAAAAACAACAAGGCGCGGAAAATGCTGAGCAATTGATGCGCTCGCGATATAGTGCTTTTTATTTAGCTGAGGTGGACTATTTAATCGCCACCCTGCATCCATCAAAACGACGTTCAGATGAGCGAGAACTTCTGCAGAGCACGATCAATAACACGCAGTGGTTAGGGCTGAACGTACTGGATCATCAACAAAAAAATGAATTGGCCGAAGTGGAGTTCGTGGCGTTTTATCAGGATAATCCCGTGGGTCAGTTACACGAACGCTCACGGTTTACCTGTGAAAGTGGTGAATGGTTCTACCATGATGGGATTCTTCTGCCCGCCATCAAACTGGGCAGAAACGATCCCTGTTTCTGCGGCAGTGGAAAAAAACTAAAACGTTGTCACGGTTAATTATCACCCAGATAACGTTTTCTTTTAGCGGGTGTTAATTTATCTAAATCCACCATCACCAGACCATCAATACAATGGCCAAAATCAGCGTCGATATTAAAATCGATGAAGCGTACGCCCCCCTCTTCACAGACATCCGCATACTGTTTATATAGGGTGGGGACCGTCACATTCATATGGGTAAGCTGCTCACGCATCGCAGTAAAATCAGCCTCGGCATCGGTACCGCAATAGGTTTGCAGTACTTGTTGTTGCAAACTCCGATCAGTGATGTAGGGATTTTTCGCTATTGCTAAATGTTGGTCATCAGGGAAATAGTGCTGATAATAAGAAACGATTAATGCCTTAGCGAAATCAGGATAGCTGTTTGACAAACTCACAGGCCCAAACAGGTAGCGAATATCAGGGTATCGTTTCAGATAAGCACCAATGCCATACCATAAGTAATCCAGGCTACGTCGCCCCCAATATTTCGGGCTGACAAAACTTCTGCCCAGCTCAATGCCCTTTTCAAAAAAAGGCTGCATCGCATCGTGATCGTAGGTAAATAGCTCCTGACTATAAATTCCCCGGCTGCCGGCTTGTGAAAGAATGTTGTTAACTTCACCAATTCGGTATGCGCCAGCAATTTCTAATTCGTTTTCATCCCAAAGAATCAGATGCCGGTAATCGCGATCATAACGGTCGATATCGCGTCTTTTACCTGTGCCCTCACCTACCTGTCTAAACGTAAACTCGCGTAAGCGACCAACCTCATGCATCACAGCTGAGTCAGGTTGATAGTCAAACAAATAAATTTTTTTATTATCGGCTGTCTGACCTAATAATTCGGCCGTGTGTAACTCACGTTTGATATTGCGCCTGTCCTGGGGGTGAGCGATGGTTTGTTCTGTGACAAATAACGGTTTTTTGCCTTTTGCCATACGATAAAGATGGCGACGTAATAGTTTAGCCTTTTCTGCTTTCACCAATGGCAGTTGGTCAACTTGTTTATAAGGAATAGGCTCGCCAACACGCATGGTGATGTTCTTTGAGTTTTTATTAAACATCTCATGCGCCAGCATCATGCCAGAAAGCGGCTTATAGACCATCGATGCACTGTAAAACAACGAAGAATTTCTGGCACCGACATAAATGGGCAAGATAGGGGAATTGGTTTTCTTGGCAAAATTCAAGAACCCCGTATTCCATTTACCATCACGCACACCGCTCGGACGAATACGAGACACTTCTCCGGCAGGAAAAACAATCACCGCTTCTTCATTATTCAGGCAATCAATAATGCGGGAAATACTGCTTTTTCGAGTCGATTTAGATAGATTATCTACGGGCAAAAATAAAGAATCGACCGCATTAAAATTCATCAGCATATCGTTAGCAACGATTTTTACATCACGGCGGACTTCACCCACTAATTTTAATAGTGACAAGCCGTCCAGAGCACCAAGGGGATGATTTGCGACAATCACTACGCGTCCCGTTGCGGGAATATTATTGCGATCACGGTGACTGATGCTGTAACTGAAGTTGAAATAATCCAGCACCTGTTCGATAAAATCGAAGCCTTTTAAATCCTGATGCAAGTCCAGGAAACGATTTACTTCTTGCTCATGGGTAATCTTACGCAAAAAACTAATCGTCGATTTTTTTATCCATGGACGAGAATGTTCGAATTTAGGAAATTTTTGTTGAACAGCTTGTTCGATATTGAGCATGTTTTCTCTCTATGCTTGCAGATAGCATGCAAGCATAGAGAGAAGATGTGACAGTGTTATAACGTTTTAATGACGTTTTTGTGACGATTAATGATCGTCAGCGTGGGAGAAGTATAAGGCTAAGGAGATGAGACCAATACCGGCAGCCAGAGCCAGCAAATCAAGAGGTCCATGGAAGTCCATACTGATAGCATGTTCGAAAAAGTTAACGATCAGAATCATCAGAACAACACGACCTAACCGCGCTTTTAAATCATCTAAACTATGGATAGCTAATACTTTTGAGTTCTCACTCTGTTCTGCTTCTTCAATTTTGCTGATAAACAGCTCATACAAACCAAGGGAGAAGATAAATAAAACCGTGGCTAATAGATAACCATCAATCACTTCAACCACATGTGTCACGGTTTCAGCACGAAAGTCTTGCCGTGCTTCACCAATGAGATCAGGCGACATATAAAGCCCCAGATGGGTGACTAAATAATACACATCAACGGTTGCCATATAGAACATTGCTAATGCAGTTATCAGGCTGGCGATAACCGCCGTCAGAACAACAAAGCGGCTGTTCCAGAGCGCTTTCTCAAACAATCTTTCCATGGGAATTTAAACTCGTGTGTTTCTATGCAGCCTGAACAGGAATGGCGTGACGCATATGCGTAATATCGTTGTTTTCATCAAGATAAACCAAAGTAGGTTTGAAGTTCTCGACTTCTTTGGCATCCAGTGTGGCAAATGCACAAATGATTAAACGATCACCCGGAGAAGCTTTGTGCGCAGCGGCACCATTGACAGAAATAATATTTGAGCCATCCTCAGCGCGGATCGCATAAGTGGTAAAGCGTTCGCCATTAGCGACGTTATAAATCTGGATTTGCTCATATTCGTGAATACCGGCCGCTTCCAGTAACTTTCCATCAATTGCACACGAGCCCTCGTATTCCAGTTCGGAATGAGTCACGCAAGCACGATGTAATTTTGCTTTTAAAAAGGTCAGTTGCATAGCCAGAATGTTCTTATGAAATAGCTCAATATTATCGCTTTTTAAGAAAAATCAGGCAAGGTCACAAGCAATATTATCTATTAGCCTGACACTGCCAAGCCGTGCAGCAGCAAGAATGCGAAGCTGTTTGTCGTCAGCATTGGCCGATTCTAAATCTTCTGCGCGGCGAATATCGACGTACTCAGGTTCTAAACCTGCTTCTTGTAATTGCTGTTTTGCTTGTTTGCACAGCAGAGAAAAATCGGTCTCGCCCTGCTCTTCAATCGCGTGTTTAGTGGCGAGCAGTGTTTTATATAAAGATGGCGCCTGCACTAACTGTTTCTGAGTTAATAAGGTGTTTCTGGAACTCATGGCCAGTCCACTATCCTGCCGTTTTGTGGGTACGCCAATCACATCTACCGTTAAGTTCAAATCTGCGACCAGCTTTTTGATTAACATCAATTGCTGATAATCTTTCTCGCCAAAAATCGCAATATCCGGCTGAACCATATTGAAAAGTTTTGTCACAACGGTTGCCACACCATCAAAATGTCCAGGGCGACCTTTACCGCATAATTTATCATCAAACCCAGGCACAATGACTTTTGTCAGTGACGCCATACCATTCGGATAGATCATCTCTTCTGTCGGCGTAAAAATAAGCTCACAATCCAGCTCGCTCAGCAATTGAACATCGTCATTCAATGTGCGCGGGTAATTCGTCAAATCCTCTTTATCATTGAACTGCAACGGGTTAACAAAAATACTCACCACAACCCGGTCGGCCAGTTCACGTGCTTTTTGTACCAGCGACAGATGTCCCTCATGCAGATTTCCCATCGTCGGAACAAAAGCAATCACTTCATTTTGCTGTCGCCAGCTTTTAATACGTGTTTTTAATGCACTTAGGTTTTCTGCAATCGCCATTAGAATTGCTGCTCCGCATTTGGAAACTCACCAGATTTCACTGATTTCACATAAGTGGCAATGGCCGATTGTATTGAGCCTGTATCAGCTAAAAAGTCATGACTGAAGCGGGGACGTTTTCCAGGCGTTAATCCCAGCATGTCATATACCACCAGCACTTGACCATCACAGTCACTGCCTGCACCAATACCGATAACAGGAATATCCAATTGTTTACTGACTACCGCACCTAATGTCGCCGGTACACATTCTAAGACCAACATATCCGCTCCAGCTTCTTGCAGACTGATAGCATCGGCAATCAATTCTTCAGCCGCCGCTGTCTCACGCCCCTGCACAATATACCCACCTAAGCGGTGAACTGATTGAGGTAATAAGCCCAGGTGTCCACAAACAGGGATGCCCCGCGCAGTGAGTTGTTTCACTGTATCAATGATGACCGCCCCACCTTCAAGTTTGACCATCTGCGCGCCACCTTCAGCCATCAGTCGGGCGGCGTTTTTGATAGCTTGGTCTGGATTGGCATAACTCATAAATGGCATATCAGCAATAACAAATAATTTATCGCTGCCACGGATTACATTGGCTGTGTGATAAATAATATCGTCAACACTCACAGGAACAGTACTTTCCTGGCCCTGGATCACCATGCCCAGCGAATCACCTACCAGCAAAACATCTACACCGGCTTGCTCAAGCGCATAACTGAAACTGGCATCATATGCAGTCAGAACAGCGATTTTTTCCTGCGCCACTTTCATTTGACGCAGATGTTTAAGGCTAATACGGCTCATGATTATTTCTTCTCTGAGACGGGCAAAGGATTGTAATAATGACGACCACTCTGAATGCTACAAATCTGTTCGAGTAACTGCAGGTAGTCCTGATCACCGTTCACCAAATCGATCTGCTCCGCGTTGACAATTAAAAGGGGTGACGCATCGTAATAATGGAAAAAATCGGCATAAGTATCGGCTAAACGTTTTAGATAACCTTCTTCTACATGTTGTTCATAACTAATGCCACGCTGAGCAATACGCGATTTTAGTACGGGTAAAGAGGCTTGTAGATAGATGACTAAATCAGGCGTTCTATGATGCAAAGTCAAATTATCATATACCATATTGTATAAAGCTAACTCATCGTCATCCAGGGAAATTTGAGCAAATAATTTGTCCTTTTCCACCATAAAATCAGCGATATGCAAATCATTGAATAAATCATCCTGATTTAACGATTTACCTAGCTTGACCCGCTGCATTAAAAAACTCAACTGTGTGGGTAATGCAGACTGTTTTGGATAAAGATAAAACTTTTCCAAAAACGGATTTTGTTCAGGCTGCTCAAGTAAAACCGAACCAGAAAAACTCTCGGCCAAACGTTTCACTAAATGGGTTTTACCCACGCCGATGGGGCCTTCAACCACAATATAACGATGTGTTAGCGAGTGATTCATTGTTTATGCATTTCCACTTTTCTCAATCCATCCAAAGGACAATCTTGCTTTATCGTTGCTAAATCACCTTTACCAGGGATAGTGATATCAGCAGCAATTTCAGCTAATGGGTACACCACAAAAGCACGTTCTGTTAAGCCAGGATGCGGGACTTTTAATCGTTCATCATCGATCATCAGATTAGAATAAAGCAAAATATCCAGATCCAGCGTACGTTCACCCCAATGTCGCTTTTTTATTCTTCCGTGCTTTTGTTCAAGTTTTTGCAGGTTATCAAGCAATACATGCGGCGGCAATCCTGTTTCCACCTCGACAACAGCATTCACATAATCAGGCTGATCCTGGGGTCCCATTGGCGGGCTATGATAAAGCGATGATTGTTTGATTAGACGCGTGTTGTCGATTTTTTTTATATCATCAATCGCTGTCAAAATTTGCGTTTGCGGGTTGTCTAAATTACTTCCCAATCCGATAAACACCTGCATTAATTCTGTTCCGTTTTTTTTGCTGCTGGTCGTCTTCGACGTCGACGGCGGGGCTTTTTTACACTGCTCTCTTTACCCAGCGAATCAATCATTGCCTGCTGCTGAGTGGCTGTTTCAGCCTGAAATTTTGTCCACCAATCGACAGGTTCGTTCAACGGTTCACCAGACTCTGCACGTAATGCTAAAAAGTCATATCCAGCGCGAAACTTTGGATGTAATAAGGTTCTGTATGCTCTTTTCCCCTGACGCTTCAATAATCGGGGCTGTAAAGTCCATATATCACGCGTTACCAGACTATAACGCTTTGGAATAGCAACACGTTGGATCTGCTCACCAATAATTTCTGACGACGCTCGCTGCATCGCTGGAATTTCTGGCATACCGTTTGTCATCAGCAATAAGGTTCGTTGTCTCACCGGTTCCCATAAAATCGCTGCGAATAAAAATGCTGGTGTAACCGGTTTATCAGCAGCAATACGGATATCTGTGTTCTCTAATGCTTTCATCAGCATTGTTCTTGGATAGCCGTCTTGCTCTTCATGTAATAAAGCAGCTGTTTGAGGGTACAGATGTTCAAACAGGCCGTAATGACAAAGTAAATCATGTGTCATCGCCGCTTGGCCGCTCAGATATAGTTTGAGTGTTTCATCAAACAATCGTGCCGGAGGGATATCTCTAATCAAATGTGCCCAGTCAAAGATGCCCTGTTCCGTCTGTTTATCCAGTTTTAGACCCAGCTTAGCCAAAAAGCGGCAGGCCCTTAACATGCGTACAGGATCTTCCCGATAACGTGTTTCCACGTCACCAATTAAACGGATAAGGCCAGCATTAAGATCAGCCATGCCACCGGTATAATCAATAATAGAGAAGTCTTTAATATTGTAATAAAGGGCATTAATCGTAAAGTCGCGACGCCAGGCATCCTGCTCTAAAGTGCCGTAAACATTGTCCTGCATGATGCGACCTTGGGTATCAACATGCTGTTTAGCTTCAGGGGGAGCTCTGAATGTGGCAACTTCAATGACCTCGCGTCCAAACCTGACATGCACCAGTTTGAAACGTCTGCCAATCAGTTGGCTACGTTTAAACAATTTATGTACTTGCTCAGGAGAAGCATTCGTGGCGACATCAAAGTCTTTTGGCTCATAGCCAAGTAATAAATCACGAACACAACCACCCACCAGGTAAGCCTCATAACCCGCCTCTTTCAAGGTATACAATACCTTGAGCGCATGTTGGCTAATCTGTTTACGCGAAATTGTGTGTTCGCTACGAGGGATAATTAACGGTTCGCGCCCTTGTTGTGGATCTTGACCGCTTTTGCCTCTCACCAATTTGTTGAAGATTTTATTTAACGACAGCATAAGCTTTGAATAATACCATGCTCATTAGCATTTCTATGATTTATATCATCGAACATCATGATAATAAGGCAGCCTGGACAGGACCAAAAGAACGTCTATGAATATCGGTTACCCCCAAACTGAGAAGGGCTTGTTGATGCTGCTTGGTTGGATAACCTTTATGTTTGGCAAAACCATAACCAGGATACACATTATCCAGTGCCACCATTTCCTGATCCCGTGCGACTTTAGCTAAGATTGAAGCGGCAGCAATGGCAGGCTCAGATTGATCACCCTTGATAATCGTTGTTACCGGACAATTGAGTTTGGGTGCATGGATACCATCAACAAGCACATGTTCAGGTGAAATTGATAAGGCTTCAACGGCTCTTTTCATCGCCAACAAACTCGCCTGTAGGATATTTAGCTCATCAATTTCTTCTGGTTCAGCTCTGCCCATAGCCCATGCCAGAGCATGCTTTTGAATCAGTGGCACCAAAAATTCTCTTCGTTTTTCAGTGAGCTTTTTTGAGTCTGCCAAGCCTGCTATAGGGTTTTGTGGGTCAAGAATGACTGCAGCCGTCACCACCGGACCCGCCAGAGGACCACGCCCAACCTCATCCACTCCAGCCACGTAAATGGTCTCTATCATGACGATTTAGCATCAATAAACGAGATAACTGCTTTTGCTGCATTCTCAGCGCCACCGGAAGGCCCTAACGCCTTAAGCACTTGTTGCTGAACAGATTCAGCGTTTTGTTTAGCATCCGCGGCTGTTAAGAAATACAGCAATCGGGGGGCTAGTTCTGAAACGGAAACCTGCTTTTGTAATAATTCGGTGACCACATTTTCTCCAGTCACAATATTACACAAGCCGACATAGGGAATTTTCACTAGTCGTTTAAGTATGTGATAAGTCAACGGTGCAACTCGATAAGTAATTAAATGCGGAATACCCAACAAGGCAATTTCCAGCGTCACCGTACCCGACGCTGCAACAATCGCATTACAACTACGAACGACATCATAAAACTCACCGGAAATGACTTTCACTTTTACCGCTGTTTGTGACAAAAATGGCTCTATCAATGCCCGGTCTAATCCTGGCGCCAAAGGTAAAATAACCTGTATAGAACTGTCACGTTGTTGAATATGTTCAGCTGTCGCTAACATTACTGGTAATAAAGCCTCAACTTCACTACGACGACTGCCGGGAAACAAACCCAATACCGGCGCATTTTCATCAAGTGAAAAGTGAGACTTTGCTTGTGCAGAGGTCAAGTCTGAGTGCACGGCATCGACTAAGGGATGACCAACGCATTTTACCGGCACACTCGCTTTTTCATAGAGCGTCTGTTCAAAGGGAAATAAAACCAACATCAAATCGACATAACGTTTTATCGCTTTAATCCGGCCGGCACGCCATGCCCATATTTTAGGGCTAATGTAGTAAATAACCGGGATACTCAGTTCATGAGCCTTTTTAGCCAGTTTTAGATTAAACCCCGGGTAATCGACTAAAATTAGTGCATCAGGTTTGTTTGAGGCTAAATGCTCAACAGTTTTATCAAAAATAGCTTTGATATGCGCATAACGTTTAATGACTTCCACAAGCCCCATAACAGCCAACTCAGCGAAATCAGTAACAATCTCAACACCGGCATCGCGCATGGTGTCGCCACCAATGCCAGAAACAACAATATCAGGCCTTTGTTGTTTTAAGGCCTTTAACATTCGGCCTGCATGAGCATCGCCAGATGCCTCGCCCGCCACGACAAATAATTCAGGCATGCTTATTCAGTCTCATCAGCTTCCAGATAACCGGCTAATTCAAGACCGAAGCCTGAGACACCCGTTAATTTTGTCGGCGTGCCCATCACTCGCATTTTTTTAACGCCCAATGCAGACAGAATTTGTGCTCCGACACCAAACGTACGTAAATCCCAACCACTTTTAACGGGCAAAGGACTCTCATCACGGTCTTCCCGTTCATAACGTGCAATTTTGGCTGCTAATTGTTTATTCTGTGCTGGCAAGCGCAACACAACCAAAACGCCTTTTCCAGCTTGTTGTATTTTTTTCAATACTTGTGGAACTGGCCAATGTGTGGGTTCTCTGACTGAACCTAAAATATCACTGAGTGGATCGGCCATGTGTACACGTACGATAGTTTCCTCATCAGGTTGAATATCACCATACGTTAACGCCAGATGCACTTGTGAGTTGACTGAGTCTTGAAAGCTGAAAAGCTGGAAGTCGCCGTATTCTGTAGGAAACTGACATTGAGATAACTTTTCGACGGTCATTTCATTTTCGAGTCGATAACTTATCAGGTCAGCAATCGTCCCGATTTTCAGATCATGTGTTTGGGCAAAAGTCTCCAAGTCTGGACGTCTGGCCATACTGCCATCATCATTTAAGATTTCGACAATCACCGCCGCTGGAGACAATCCGGCAAGCTGAGCTAAATCGCACCCAGCTTCCGTATGACCCGCACGTGTTAACACACCACCCGGTTGTGCTTTTAATGGGAAAATATGGCCTGGTTGAACCAAATCTTCTGGGCGTGAATCAGGATCAACGGCGACTTGCACGGTCAACGCTCGATCGGCCGCTGAAATACCAGTGGTCACCCCTGCTGCGGCTTCGATTGACACAGTAAAATTGGTTGAGTATGGCGTCTGGTTATCACTTACCATCAGTGGTAAACGTAATTCACGACAACGATTTTCCGTTAGTGTCAGACAAATCAGACCACGCCCAAACCGTGCCATAAAATTAATCGCTTCTGGCGTCACTTTTTCTGCGGCCATTATGAGGTCACCCTCATTTTCACGATCTTCATCATCCATGATGATAACCATTTTTCCTTGTCTCAGATCCTCGATAATTTCTTCTGTGCTATTAAGTTGCATATTAGGTGTATAACCGTGTTTTACAGTGTTTCGTTGACAAAACCTGACGACTGGCCAGGTAATAAACGTTCTAAATAGCGGGCAATCAAATCAACTTCTAAATTGACCATAGTGCCAACGTTGTATTCTTTAATGATCGTTTCCTGCATCGTATGAGGAATGATATTGATGTCAAACCAGCCTGGTCCAACTTGGTTGACGGTCAGACTCACTCCATCAATCGTAATAGAGCCCTTTTCAGCAACATAACGTTCCAGATTAGCTGGCACTTCAATACGAAACTGAACTGATCGTGCTGATGGTGTCAGTTGTAACACCTTACCTAAACCATCGACATGGCCGCTGACCATGTGTCCACCAAGCCGGTCACCAACAGCCAGCGCTTTTTCAAGATTGACAGAAGACCCAGCCGCAATTTGGGAAAGGGCTGTACGCTCAAGGCTTTCTTTGGAAACATCAAAACTGACGTGAGCTTCATCCAGCTCAACCACTGTCAGACAAACACCATTAATCGCAATACTATCCCCGAGAGAAACATCAGACAGGTCTAATTTCTGGGTCGCCACTTTTAGTCTCATATCACCACCACTTGGAGTGACGGAAGTAACCTGACCAATAGCCGCTATGATACCGGTAAACATGAATTAAGATTCCTCGCTATATATGGGTTTTGCAGTGATACGCCAATCTTTTCCCACTGCACGAATATCATCAATTTCTAAAGAAAGATTCTGAGCCATCGACACCATATCAGGTAAATGAAACAGGCCGCGAGCCATATCACCCATAATTTTAGGTGCCATATAGATAATTAACTCATCAATTAAACCCGCTTTCAATAAGGCACCATTCAAAACACCACCTGCCTCAACCATTAACTCATTTATTTCTCGCTGAGCCAAAACGGCCATCAATGCATTCAAATCTATATTATTATCAGATGATGGCAGCACTAGACATTCAGCCGTATCAGCTACAGCAATATCTTTTGCGGTAATTACCAACACTTTACCTTCTTTAAGAATTTGAGCATCAGCCGGCAGTCGTGCCTCACTATCAACCACAATTTTGAGTGGTTGTCTGACTTTCTGTCCAGAAGGATACCAGTTGTCATCTGACGGTGAAAAACGCACATTCAATTGCGGATCATCCGCGAGGATTGTACCGATACCGGTCATGATGGCTGAACTGCGTGCACGTAGTTTTTGCACATCGAGTCTGGCTTTCGGTCCAGTTATCCATTTACTTTCACCAGAAGCCATCGCTGTGCGACCATCCAGACTCATTGCGACTTTACTTCTAATGTATGGTCGACCATAACGCATACGATACAAAAAACCGGGATTGAGCTTCTCAGACTCTGAACTTAACAGTTTGGTATGCACTTCGATACCAGCCTCTCTTAAACGATGTATGCCTGAACCAGACACCACCGGATTAGGATCGGTCATCGCTATAAATACACGTTTAACGCCAGCATTAACTAAGGCATCAGCACAGGGAGGAGTTCGACCGTAATGACTGCAAGGCTCAAGCGTAACGTAACAATCAGCACCTTTGGCTTTTTCACCAGCCTGATGCAATGCATTCACTTCAGCATGACCTTCGCCGGCTCGTTGATGCCAGCCTTCACCAACAATCTGGTTATCTTTGACAATGACACAGCCAACACGAGGATTAGGGTCAGTGGTATAAAGTCCGTTTTTGGCAAGCTCAATGGCTCTTGCCATATAAAATTCAGCAGAAGCCATGATTTATTCTCTCTATTTGAAACAAATAATGGTTAATGCTCATCATAACGGGACTTAGAGCGCTGATTATCATTAGGTGAAAGATATCAGTGCTGATGAACATGTTTATTTTTTATCATCCGCTTCAGATTTATTTTCCATTCGTTCAATTTCTTCACGAAAAGCATTTACATCCTGAAAACTTCGATACACAGAAGCAAAACGGACATAGGCGACTTCATCTAACTCACGAAGTGCATCCATTACCCAGTCACCGACTAAACGACTGTCGACTTCCCGTTCACCTGTCGCCCAAAGTCGACGAGTAATGGTTTTAACCGCGCTATCAACAGCATCAATACTGACAGGCCTTTTTTCCAGTGCTCGCATAAAGCCCGCTCGCAATTTATTTTCATCAAATAACTCACGAGAGCGATCACGTTTGATTAGACGAGGCAGACTTAATTCGGCTGTTTCGTATGTGGTGAAGCGCTCATTACACTCCACACACATACGACGTCGACGGATGGCATCGCCCTCCGCCGACAGTCGAGAATCAACAACTTTAGAATCATCTGCACCACAAAATGGACAGCGCATAGGGTTTCCGAAGCTTAAGCGTAAACAGGCAAGCGGTCACAAACAGCCTTAACTTTGCTCTTAACATCGTTAATGACTTGCTCACTGCCTGCCGCATCAATTACATCACACATCCAGTTTGCCAGATCACGACATTCTTCTTCTTTAAAACCACGTGTAGTCACAGCTGGTGTACCAACACGAATTCCTGATGTCACAAAAGGTGATTGTGGATCATTTGGAACCGCATTTTTATTAACAGTAATATGAGCAGCACCTAACCAGGCATCAACATCTTTACCAGTCAGACCCGCTTCAATAAAGCTGACTAAGAATAAGTGATCATCAGTACCATTTGAAACAACATCATAACCACGAGTCATAAACACGTCAGCCATCACACGTGCATTTTTAATCACTTGTTCCTGATACGTTTTAAACTCTGGCAACATCGCTTCTTTAAATGCAATGGCTTTTGCAGCGATCACATGCATTAAAGGACCACCCTGGAAGCCCGGGAATACAGCTGAGTTCAGTTTTTTCTCAATCTCAGGATTTGCTTTAGCCAGAATCAAACCACCACGTGGACCACGTAATGTTTTATGCGTTGTTGTTGTTGTGACATCGGCGATTTGCACTGGGTTAGGATATAAACCTGCAGCCACCAGACCAGCGACATGAGCCATATCGACCAACAAATAAGCGCCCACTGAATCAGCTATATCACGGAAACGCTGCCAATCCACTACACGAGAGTAAGCAGAAAAACCTGCCACAACCATTTTGGGCTGGTGCTCTTTGGCTAAACGCTCTACTTCGTCATAATCAATTTCGCCAGTTTCAGCATTTAAACCATATGAAACTGAATTATAGATTTTTCCTGAAGCACTGACTTTAGCACCATGTGTCAGGTGACCACCGTGGGCCAGACTCATACCCAAGATCGTGTCACCGGTTTGTAGCAGGGCAAGATAGACTGCCGCATTAGCCTGTGAACCAGAATGCGGCTGCACATTGGCGTAATCAGCACCAAATAACTCTTTAGCGCGTTCAATAGCAATGGCTTCTACTGTGTCAACATGTTCGCAACCACCGTAATAACGTTTGCCAGGATAACCCTCAGCATATTTATTAGTTAAAGAGGAGCCCTGAGCTTCCATTACACGAGGGCTCGTATAATTTTCAGAAGCGATCAGTTCAATATGATCTTCTTGACGTTTATCTTCCGCAGTGATTGCATTGAACACTTCATCGTCAAAGCCAGCGATGGTCATGTTTTTCTTGTACACAGTATTCCCCTGTATCTACTGTAAAATGGGACATTATTCTATCTCACAACGTCGCTGGCATCTATGGCATAGTGACAGTTTTATTCGCATAAGGATTAAATCATAGCTTATGAAAATAGGATTAATAGGAACAGGCCTGATGGGGCAAGCCTTATCACATCACTTATTAGCAGAGAATCAACCCCTGGTGGTCTTTAATCGCAGCCTGGAAAAGTGTGATGAGCTAAAAGCCAGAGGCGCTGCTGTAGCCACATCTGCGCAAGCATTAGTAGAACAGAGTGATATTTGTTTGCTTTTCTTAAGTGATGCAAAAGCCATTAGTTCGGTTCTGGATGATATTGACGATGTAGCCTTTAAAAATTGCCTGCTTATCCAAATGGGCACAATAGCCCCGGAAGAATCACGCAGTCTTGCACAGCGGGTACGAGCTACTGGCGGCCGTTATCTTGAATGTCCGGTACTAGGAAGCCTGCCAGAAGCAGGCAGTGGCAAACTCATTTTAATGGCTGCGGGTAAAAAAACGGATTACAAAGCTGCCTTACCCTTACTGGAGTTAATTGGCCATGAACCACAATATATTGGTGATATTGGTCAGGGTGCCACTGTCAAACTAGCCATGAATCAGTTAATCGCCGGATTAACAGCCAGTTTTGCCTTAAGTCTGGCCTTAGTGGAAAAAGAAGGGATTGCGACAGAGCAATTTATGAAAATTGTTCGTGATAGTGCTCTCTACGCACCAACCTTCGACAAAAAATTAAGTCGTATGATTGAGCGAGATTTCTCTGAGCCCAACTTTCCTACCAAACACCTGGCAAAAGATACGCGTCTTTTCTTGTCTGTTGCCAATGAGCTAGGTTTAGATACCAGTGCATTGAAAGGTATTGAGTTACTCTTACAAAAAGCCCTGGATATGGGACTGGACAACACCGATTACTCAGCACTGATGGCAGCTGTTTCGCCCAAGGAATCATAAAAAAAAGCCCTCGTTTGAGGGCTTTTTTTAGGCTTAAACTTCGAACAAATCTCGTCTGATAATCGTTTCTCGGCGGTCGGGGCCAGTTGAAATAATATCAATCGGCACACCGGCGAGACTCTCAACTTTTTCAATATACGCACGTGCATTTTCAGGCAAATCATCATATTGAGTGATGCCTAAAGTAGATTCTTTCCAACCCGGCATATCAATATAAACCGGTTCACAACCTTCAAATTCATCAGCACTTAAAGGCAAGATATCAACAGGTTGTCCGTCTTTCTGATATGCAACACATAGACGAATCGTTTCAATACCATCAAGCACGTCTAATTTTGTCAAACATAATCCCGTTATGCTGTTGATCCAGCTAGCGCGGTTTAGAGCAACCATGTCTAACCAACCACAACGGCGATCACGTCCAGTTGTCGCACCTTTTTCCATCCCTTTTTCAGCCAGGTATTTACCTGTTTCATCAAAAAGCTCAGATGGGAATGGGCCACCACCGACACGAGTTGCATAGGCTTTTGTAATACCCAGGACATAATCGATGTGACACGGGCCAACACCAGAACCTGTGGCACTGCCACCGGCGGTTGTATTCGAAGAGGTCACATAAGGGTATGTGCCGTGATCAATATCCAACAGAGCACCTTGTGCACCTTCAAACATGACATTGTCACCTGCTTTGTGATATTCCTGCAGCATGGCTGGGATATCAGCAATAAGCGGGATTAGTACATCACGCATTGCCAATGTTTCTTGTAGTACTTTTTCATAACTTACCGGCTCAACCTGATAGTAATTAACCAGCGAGAAATTATGAAACTCCATGACTTCCTTTAATTTCTCAGCAAAAGCTTTTTCATTCATCAAATCACCAACACGCAGACCTCGGCGACCCACTTTGTCTTCGTATGCTGGTCCAATACCTCGGCCAGTCGTACCTATCGCTGCTTTACCTAAACGTAGTTCACGTGCTTGATCAAGCGCAATGTGATAAGGCAGGATGAGAGGACAAGCAGCACTGATTTTCAATCGTTCACGAACAGGAATGCCATTTGACTCAAGCTCGTTCATTTCTTTTAAAAGAGCTTCTGGACAAACGACGACACCATTACCGATCAAACATTGAACGTTCTCACGAAGAATGCCTGACGGAATAAGGTGTAAAACCGTTTTTTTGCCATCAATTACCAAGGTATGACCTGCATTATGGCCACCTTGAAAACGAACAACAGCGGAAACATTATCCGTCAGTAAATCAACTAATTTACCTTTACCTTCATCGCCCCACTGGGAGCCAATTACAACAATATTTTTAGCCACGAGTATGTGTTCCTGTTTCAGTCACTTGCCAGTGACCATCTAGTTTTACCAATGTGTGTGTAGTTGGAGTTTCAGAACCAGGGAATTGATAGATAACCACCTTACCTGATTCACGTAATGTTTTGACAGTAGCATGAAGACTGGCATCTTCAAGCCATTGCACACCAATTGTTTCTTGATGAAGTTTTTGCGCTGGAAGCTCGGTCACCAACTTTTTCAAATCAAGACTGAAACCCGTCGCTGGTTGCGCCAAACCAAAATCTTCGCCGATATCATCATAGCGGCCTCCGGCAGCTATCGCATGTGATGAATTAGGCTTGTAGG
Source organism: Methylophaga sp. UBA2012 (assembly GCF_002335235.1). Classification (NCBI taxonomy): domain Bacteria; kingdom Pseudomonadati; phylum Pseudomonadota; class Gammaproteobacteria; order Thiotrichales; family Piscirickettsiaceae; genus Methylophaga; species Methylophaga sp. UBA2012. Next base: position 66,155 of record NZ_DDCG01000020.1, read on the forward strand.
CGGCAAAAACAACACCTGTGTGATAGTGATAGCCGCGTAACTCAGCTAAATCAAAATTAATAGCAATATCTGGAAGTCTTTGTGTCAGGGCATTTGCTATTTGCTCAAGCGTAGTTAACGCATCCTGAACTGATTGTGGTGCTTTTTTTAATACTTGTTTGGCACGTTCTAATACGGATTGATCACCATTGAGCTCAGATAATTCTTGTAACATCTGTTTTGCATCAGCATTAATGTCATAAGCCTGCAGCAATAAGTCTATTTCTGCCGACGCTTTTCGCTGTAATGCAGAAAACAATTCTTGTTCCTGACTCTCTGTTAACTGAGCAAACTCCGCTAAACCTCTATAAACACCAACATGTCCGATATCGAGTGCCATTTTTGAAACAGCGCCGGAAACATTTAATAAGGCCACCATCAGTTCGATACTTTCAATATCACTTTCAGGTCCGGCATGTCCGTATATTTCAGCACCGAGTTGGATAGGATTCCTGGCACCGTCCAATCCTGTTGGCAATGTATGTAAGACACTTCCGATGTAACATAGTCTGAGAATATCAGCTTCATTACGCAACTTATGTGCAGCAATTCTGGCAACTTGAGGGGTCATATCAGCACGAATACCCAACATTCTTCCAGACATTTGGTCTGTCAACTTGAAGGTTTGTATGTCGAGTGTTTTAGCTGTACCAGTAAGTAAAGAATCCAAATATTCTACTAGTGGTGGTACAACTAACTGGTATCCCCAACTTCGCATGAAGTCAACCAGGGTTCGGTGCATTTTCTCAAGTTGTGCCGCTTCTTGAGGCATCAGCTCATCGATACCTTCGGGTAACAGCCAACTCTCTTTGATAGTCATTATGAGTTAATTTATCCAGTACAAAAAAATCAAACCTGTAAACATACTTATCAAGCCAATAAGACGCACTTGTCTGTCGCTCATGCTTACAGTTTGTAATAACGCGCGTTTAAACATAGTTGGATTAAGAAACGGCATTATCCCTTCAATGATCAGGACTAATGCCGTTGCAATCAATAAACTATGAATGAAATCTTCGTTCACTTCTCAGGTAATTCAGCGTCGTTAAATCGCTTGAAAAAATCACCTTTCGGTTCGATAACCAACATATCATCAGTATTAAAGATATTTTTATAGGCTGATAATCGACGATAAAGAGAATAAAACTCTTCATTTTGCCCATATGCTTTCGCATAAATGTCGGTGGCTTTTGCATCACCTTCACCACGTAACTCTTCTGCCTGACGTTTAGCCTCAGCAATAATCACAGCTTGTTGGCGATCAGCATCAGAACGAATCTTCTCAGCCTCTTCGGCACCTTGAGAACGCAGTTCTTTAGCGACTCGTTCACGCTCTGCTTCCATACGTGTGTATACAGATGAGCTGACTTCAGCAGGCAAGTCGATACGTTTGATACGAACATTTGAAATCGAGATACCAAAACCTGCAGCAACGCGATTAGCTTCTTTCAGAATATCCTGAACCATGGCCACACGGTCACCAGAAACGACTTCCTGAATGGTTTTGCGACCAAACTCAGCTCTTAAGCCATCTTTGATAATTTGAGAAAGTCTAGAAGCCGCACGGTCTTCATCTCCTCCCATGGATCTAAAATACGTTGCAACATCACTTATCCGCCAAATGATGAATGAATCAACAATCACATTCTTTTTTTCACCTGTCAGATATCTGGCTGGTTGTGCATCCAATGCCATTTCACGAGCATCAAATTTGCGTACATCTGTTACAAAAGGCGTTTTAAAATGGATGCCAGGCTTAAAATCCGCCTTTTCGATTTGCCCCAGTCTCAGTAGCAGTACTTTTTGGCGTTCATCTACTACAAAGATAGATGATGAAAGCGTCACAACAACAACCGCTAATAAAATTAAAATCAATGTTAAACGGGAACTCATTTAGCGACCTCCTCTGCTACGAGCGTCATCGCTTGATGAACTTTTGTTAGAAGATGAAGTAGTTGTTGAGGTTGAAGACGGATAATTAAAACTATCCAAATCCAATTGTGTTGGATTACCACGTCGACTCATTCTATCCAGTGGTAGATACAGCACATTACTGCCACCATTTTTCACATCAACCATCACTTTTTGGCTTTTTGAGTAAACTGATTCCATCGTATCCAGATATAGCCTTTCCGAAGTGATATCCGGTGCTTTATTGTATTCGGTCATGACTTGAGTGAAACGACTCGCATCACCTTCAGCTTTTGCGATAATTTGACTCTTATATGCTTCTGCTTCTTGTACAATTCTAAATGCTCTACCACGCGCTTTTGGAAGGACATCATTTGAGTAGGCTTCCGCTTGATTTTTCTGACGTACTTCATCTTCACGCGCCTTAACAACATCAGCAAAGGCTGCTTGTACTTGTTCAGGTGGCTGTACATCCTGCATATTCACACTAGTGACTAATAATCCCATCTCATGGGCTTCCAGCATCGTTTGCAATAACTGCTCAGTGCTATTAGCAATCGCGCTTCTGCCTTCGGTTAAAACGAAGTCCATGTTAGAGCGACCTACTGTTTCACGAACAGCGCTCTCCATCATCTGACGAAGAATGACATCTGGATTTCTAACATTAAACAGGTATTTAGGTGCATCCTGAACGCGATATTGCACCGCAATTTTTAAATCAATAATATTTTCATCTTTCGTCAACATTAAAGACTCAGAATGGATAGTACCGCCACCTCGGTTTCCGCCGCTGCGATAACCAATTTCGGCAGTACGAATTTCTTCAACATTCACGACTTCAACTTTCTCAATCGGACTAGGCAAGTGCCAGTGAGGACCAGGTAATGTTGTCGTTGAATATTGTCCAAACCGCAGAACAACACCGCGCTCAGCCGGATCTACAATATAGATACCAGATGCAAGCCAGACTAATATGGCGATGACTGCAATTAATCCAAAACCGAAAAAACCACCTCGGCCTGAAGAATTATTCCCGTTGGTATTGTTTCCGTTACCACCAAAAATGCCGCCTAATTTGCGTTGCATATTTCGGATAACTTCGTCTAAATCAGGTGGCCCATCATTGCCACGATTACCCCACGGGTCTTTATCACCGTTTCCGGGTTCATTCCAAGCCATGTAGCTCTCCAAATTGATAAAACAGAGAATTTACTTCAAACAAGCCTATTTTACGGACATGGTAATGATAAGCAACCAAAACCGTATCTAAGCTTCAACATATTCTGAAAATGATTCTTCTGGGAAATATTCTTTTAGTGCTTCTCGCAGCAGTTCTAATCCTTCACCGGTTTTTGCAGATAACCAGATGCGATTAATATTTCCCTCATCATCTCTTTCAATTCGCGGTGAAATATCCTCAACATTGTCTATTTTGTTATAGACAATTAACTGCCGCACTTCATCCGCATCGATTTGTTTTAAAACTTCATTTACGTGGTGAATAAGGTCATCACGATCATTTGCACCACAATCAACTACGTGAAGCAATAACTCAGCATCATGGGTTTCTTCCAGAGTTGAGCGGAAAGACTCGACAAGATCGTGGGGTAAATCACGGATAAATCCAACCGTATCCGCCAAGATAAGGAGTTGTGTGTCGTGTAATTTAACACGACGCAGAGTAGGATCAAGCGTCGCAAATAACCTGTCATCAGCATAGACTTTTGCAGATGTTATTTTGTTAAATAGTGTCGATTTTCCAACGTTTGTGTAACCAACAAGAGAGACAACTGGTACACCTCCACGTTGGCGTGAACGGCGTCCTTGCTCACGCTGAGATTGGACTTTTCCTAATCGTTTTTTTAGTGATTTTATTCGTTGTCCTAATAAACGACGATCCGTTTCTAACTGAGTTTCACCGGGTCCACGCAAACCGATCCCGCCTTTTTGTCTTTCAAGGTGAGTCCAGCCTCGTACCAATCTTGTTGACAAGTGTTGAAGCTGAGCGAGTTCAACCTGTAACTTACCTTCATGAGAGCGAGCTCTTCGAGCAAAGATATCAAGAATTAACCCGGTACGGCCTAATACCCGACATTTTAATTGTTGCTCAAGATTACGTTCCTGACTTGGTGATAGTTCGTGATTGAAAATGACTAAGGCGGCATGAGATGCCATGACATGTTCTGCAATCTCATCAACCTTACCACTGCCAGCAAAGAACTTGGGATCAGGACGATGACGCTTACCCTGAATTATTGCAGCAATATTTGCACCTGTTGACCCAACTAATTCAATAAACTCTTGTTGAGAGTCTTCATAGTCAGGATCATTGAAATTCAGATGAACCAAGACAACAGCTTCTTTTTCTGATGAATCATCAAAAGCTGTTTGAATATCTGGCCGTTCAAACAATCAAATGCTCCTATTCTTCGTGATTAATATTAACATTGCGAGCAGGAACGATCGTTGATATAGCATGTTTATATACCATTTGATTGACTGAGTTTTTGAGTAAGATGACAAACTGATCAAACGAATCAATCTGACCTTGTAATTTAATGCCGTTAACTAAATAAATAGAAACAGGTATATTTTCTTTCCGTAAAGCGTTCAAGAAAGGATCTTGAAGAGTCTGTGCTTTTGCCATCATTCACTCCATATATTGTTATTATTTTAAACTGCCTGAATAACTCATTCTAAAAGCCTTAACAGAATCGTCAAGCATTATTCATCAACCGTGGAACCTGCTCAATAAGATATTGATTGACTTCATTAATAGGCAATCCATCACTACTATCAAACCATACGCCATCATTTTGAGCGCGTAACCATGTCAGTTGTCGTTTAGCCATCTGACGTGTAGCTACAATAGCACGGTATATAAACTCATCGTAATCGTAGTCTCCATCTAAATAAGACCACGCCTGACGATAACCGACCGCACGGATTGACGGTAAGTTCATATGACAGTCGTCGCGTCGATACAATTTCTTTACTTCATCAATAAATCCGTTAGCTACCATCTTCTGATAACGATCGGCTATTCGTTTATGAAGTACTGACCTGTCAAATGGAGAAATGATGACTTTTGTTACATTGTAAGGCAAGCCATCATGTTCGTTATGTGTTAACTCAGTTAACGTTTTACCCGTTAACTCATAAACTTCAAGTGCGCGTTGTAATCGTTGCGGATCATTAATATGTATCCGCTCAGCAGAAACAGGGTCGATTTGTTTCAATCTATCGTGCAGAGCTTCACGGCCTAGCCTCCGCATTTCAGAGTCCAGTTTTTCTCTGATCAGACTATCGGCAGGTGGCAGATCGGCAATGCCATACTGAAGCGCCCTGAAATACAGCATTGTGCCACCAACAAGTAATGGCACCTTTCCTCGTGAAGTAATTTCAGCCATAAGACGAAGTGCATCATCTCTGAACTGACCTGCAGAATAAGTCTCGGATGGCTCTATAATATCAACCAAAAAATGATGATATTTTTTTAATATCTCTGGACTTGGTTTTGCTGTCCCAATATTCATCTCTTTATAGACAAGAGCTGAGTCTACACTGATAATTTCAACTGGATATTTGTTAGCAAATTCTATAGCAAGGTCAGTTTTTCCCGCTGCAGTAGGGCCCATAATGAATATGGCAGGTGGAAGCACAGAGCGTAATTACCCCTGTTTCATAGAGTCAAAAAATTCAACATTTGTTTTTGTTGATTTAAGTCTATCCATTAAGAATTCCATTGCTTCTACCGGTTCCATTTGAGCGATAATCTTTCTGAGAATCCAAAGTTTTTGTAGATCTTCTTCGGTTGTTAGTAACTCTTCGCGGCGCGTACCTGAACGGGTAACATTAATAGCTGGATACATACGACGATCAGCCAATTTACGTTCAAGTAATACTTCCATATTACCTGTACCTTTGAACTCTTCGAAAATGACTTCATCCATACGTGAACCAGTTTCTATCAGAGCAGTAGCAATAATTGTCAGACTGCCACCCTCTTCAATATTTCTAGCGGCACCGAAAAAGCGTTTAGGTCTTTGCAGCGCATTGGCATCAACACCACCCGTCAGTACTTTACCAGACGATGGCGCTACAGTATTGTAGGCTCTTGCAAGACGTGTAATTGAATCAAGCAGAATGACTACATCGTGTTTATGTTCAACCAGACGTTTGGCTTTTTCGATAACCATTTCAGCAACTTGAACATGACGTGTTGCAGGTTCATCGAAAGTACTTGAAACCACTTCACCACGAACAGAGCGCTGCATTTCAGTCACTTCTTCTGGTCGTTCATCAATCAATAAAACAATTAAGTCACTATCGGGATAATTTGAGGCGATAGATTGTGCAATAGATTGCATAATCATAGTCTTACCCGATTTTGGTGGAGCGACGATAAGACCACGTTGTCCTTTACCCAGCGGTGATGCCAGATCGATCACACGTGCTGTGAGATCTTCAGTACTGCCGTTACCGCGCTCTAATGTGAAACGTTCGTTCGGAAATAATGGTGTTAAATTTTCAAAAGGGACTTTATTGCGGGACTTATCAGGTTTTTCGTAATTGATTTCTTCGACTTTGACGAGAGCGAAATAACGCTCGCTGTCTTTCGGTGGTCGAATCTTACCTTTAATCGTATCGCCGGTTCTTAAGTGAAAACGTCGAATCTGGCTGGGTGATACATAGACATCATCGGGACCAGCAACATAAGAATCTTCTGGTGATCTTAAAAAACCAAAACCATCAGGTAACAGTTCTAATACACCCGTAGTGATAACATCTTCACCCTGTTTAGAATGAGCTTTAACTATCGCAAATATGAGTTCTTGCTTTCGATTTCTTGCTAAGCCCTCGAGATTCATGGAGAGAGCGAGTTCCATTAATTCAGCAGCTGACTGCTTTTTCAGTTCTGTCAGATTCATGTATTACCTAAGAATGGGATTTTGATATAGAAATGCCTTGAAACACATCGATTGATGGGTTGAATTGTCTTAATTTTGGAGGGGGTTTTAAAAACTGGAACCAAGAATAACAGTAATAAACATCGACGTCTAGTTTTATATACAAATATCTACAAATATAATGTTCGACATATTAATAGATATTAACTAACTACATTTAAAAACAACAAATACCGGCCATGTAATGTTTTAAGACAGAATATCCAACTCCTTTGAATTAGGTTCTTGTAATGGTTTCGTACCGTTATAAAGTGACCTACTTTGACCGAGCCCAGTTATGAGCTCAGCTCTGCAGACACCTTCGATCTCAACTTTTGTTCCAGATAAATATGTCACAGGGTGTGTTGCCCAGCACAGGCAGGT